>JBAQCH010000373.1:0-9505 GCA_049294015.1 Anaerolineae bacterium | reverse complement strand
GCGGCGCGCCGGCCGCGCCTGGGACCGAGGGGCAAGCGGCGGGAGCAGCCGCATCTGCCACGGCCGCGCCTGGCCAGTCGGATGAGCTGGGCGATCCCGTCAACAGCTTCGAAGAGATCACCAACTACAACAACTTCTACGAGTTCACCACCGACAAGCAGCGGGTGGCGCAGCTGGCCAAGGACTTTCCCACCAACCCCTGGACGGTCGAGGTGGGCGGCCTGGTGCGCAAGCCAAAGACCTTCGGCATCGAGGATCTCCTCAGCGGCTTCGACCAGGAAGAACGCATCTACCGCCTGCGCTGCGTCGAGGCGTGGTCGATGGTCATCCCGTGGCTGGGCTTTCCGTTGCACAAGCTGTTGGCCCAGGTCGAGCCGACGGCCGACGCCAAATATGTACGCTTCGAGACTCTGTTGGACCCGGCCAGCATGCCCGGTCAGCGCAGCCCGTGGTACGAGTGGCCCTATGTGGAGGGCTTGCGGCTGGACGAGGCCATGCACGACCTGACGCTGCTGTCCACCGGCCTATACGGCCAGTCGCTGCTGCCGCAGAACGGCGCGCCGCTGCGCCTGGTGGTGCCCTGGAAGTATGGCTTCAAGAGCATCAAGTCCATCGTCAAGATCGACCTGGTGGCCGACCAGCCCTCGTCGCTGTGGATGGTGGCCGCGCCCCGTGAGTACGGCTTCTATGCCAACGTCAATCCCGAGGTACCCCACCCGCGCTGGTCGCAGCGCACCGAGCGCCGCATCGGCGAGAGCGGCCGCCGCGAGACGCTGATGTTCAACGGCTATGAGGAAGAGGTGGCGGGGTTGTATGCGGGGATGAGTCTGCGGGCAAACTATTGAGAACGATGAATGATGAACGATGAATGATGAATCCGGAGGGTATCCGGAGAGTTCATCATTCATCGTTCGTCGTTCATCGTTCATCATTCATCATTCAATCGTTCTCTGATGCTCAAGTTCACCAAGTTCCAACTGGCCGTCCACCTGGCTGCGCTGGCGCCGCTGGCTGTGCTGGTCGCCGCCTGGCTGACGGACAACCTCTCGGTCAATCCGATCCAGGACGCGACCTTCCGCACCGGCAAGACGGCCATGGTGCTGCTGGTGGCGTCGTTGGCCTGCACACCGGCTAACACGGTCTTTGGCTTCCGGCCGGCCATCAGGGTGCGGCGCGCGCTGGGGGTGTACGCGTTTCTCTACGCGGTCATCCACTTCGGCATCTTCATCGGGCTGGACTACGGCTTCGACCTACGGCTGGTGGCGCTGGAGCTGGCCGAGAAGCGCTACATCCTGGTGGGCGCGGCCGCGCTGCTGATCCTGCTGCCGCTGGCCGTCACCTCGACCAAGGGCTGGCAGCGGCGGCTGGGCAAGGCCTGGAAGACCCTGCACCGCTGGGTCTACCTGGCCGGCGTGCTGGTGATCTTTCACTACGTTTGGGTGCAGAAGTCGGACATCCGCGAGCCGATCGTGTGGGGGGCGATTTTGGGGGTGCTGCTGTTGCTGCGCGTGCCGGCCATCCGCAAGCGCGCGGCCAACTGGCGGGCGTCTATCGGTAAACCTCGTCGTGGCTCCCCACGTCAAGCAGGATGACTTCCTTCTCTGTGACCATCACCGTGAGCGTGATGCGGTAGTCGTAGGTCAGGCTGACCGCCTCTGTGCCTTTGAGTTTGCCACTGAGCTTGTGGAGCTTGAGGTGGGGCTGAAAGGGGTCCTGTTCCAGATCGCGCAGGACTGACGCCAACCTGGCGCGTAGGTCAGGATGGAGTTTGGCAAATCGTTCTGCCGAACGCGTGAATCTGGTCGACCAGACAAGCTCGTACATGGTCTAGTCTTCCAGGTCCAGCAGCGCAATCAATTCTTCCGCTGTACCGCGCCGCACTCTGCCAGCCTTAAGGTCCTCCAGCGAGGCTAGCACGCGTGCCTCGTAAGCCTCATCCTCAGCTTCGATCAGATCCTCGTAGCGCTGCTGCGTCAGCACCACGTACTGTGGTTGGTTGTTGCGAATGACGTGGACGGGCCCCTTGGCGATCAGATCGTCCACAGCTGCGATGCCGCGGCGCTTGATCTCCTGGGCGGGAATAGTGTTCAGCATGGTGGGTCTCCTGTTGTGGTACTTGATTACGTACCTGAGATGATACCGCAAGCAGCCGACTTGGGCAAATCCACGGCCTAACAGCTTCCCAATCCATTCTTCACAACTTCTTCATGACCCTTTGCTATGCTATGGCCAGATCGGCGCGAGCGATGCGCCGGCAAATCCAAGAAAGTACACCAAGGAGATAGCACGAATGAAGAACATCAAGAAGTGGCTCGCGGTAGCAGGCGTTGGTTTGACCCTGATGACCGCAACCGTCGTAGCGCTGCCGGCGGCAGCAGCTGACAGCGTAGCAGCACCCGTGCTGCATGGCAGCGGCCCCATCGGTGGCCAGAGCGATGAGTACCTGGCTCAGGCGCTGGGCGTGACTGCCGCTGAGCTGCAAACGGCCCAGCAGACCGCCAACGAGGCGGCCATCGACCAGGCGCTGGCCCAGGGCTTGATCACCCAGGCCCAGGCTGATGCGCTCAAGCAGCAAAGTGGGCAGTTTGGTCGCGGTGGACGTGGCTTCCACGGCTTCTTCGGCCTGGACGATACCACTATCGACATGAATGCCCTGCTGGCTGAGGCGCTGGGCGTCACCACCGATGAGCTGGCTGCGGCGCGCGTCGAGGCGCAAGATCTGGCCCTGGCTGCGGCTGTCGAGGCTGGCAACATCACCCAAGCGCAGGCCGATCAGATGAAGGCTGAGCAGGCGCTCAGGACCTACATGCAGGAACAGGGCTTGCAGACCCAGATCCAAACCCTGTATGAGAACCTGGTCAAGCAGGCCGTACAGGCGGGCGTCCTCACCCAGGAACAGGCCGACACGATCCTGAGCAACAGCAACGGTTTCGGCGGTCACTTGGATGGCATGCGCGGGTTCGGCGGTGGACACGGCCGCGGCGGCATGCGGGGCTTCCCGGCGCCGGACTCCAGCTCCACTTCCCCCTCGCGTTACTTTCAACCACCCGCAGTGACCGGTTCTGGCTTGTAGAACCGGGCGGGCTCTGAAACAAAGATGCCAACTTGTCGGAGAAGTTGGCATCTTTGCGTTCGCAGGTTGAATGGTAGACTGACCACAGACTCGCCCCCACTCTCTTGCTATTCTGACGATGCGTAAGAATTCGACGTCTGTTTTCCCCTTGCCCGCAACAAAGAGTTGACCTCATGAACCGATCCCGTGTGTATCTATCCGTATCAACGCTGCTTTTGCTCATGCTTGTCTTGGCCGGCTGTTCGGCTGCTGCAACACCGCAGCCCGTGCCACCAGCGCCGGCCGCCACCGTGGCCGAGCAGGCGCCTGTGGCAACCAAGTCGCCAGCGCCGGAGCCGGTGGCGACTGATGAGCCAACGGCCACCGCAGAACCTGAGCCAACCAGCGAAGCGGCTGCGACGGCCACTGTGGCTGAGCCGGCCGCGACCGCGACCCCAGTCGACCCCACCGCGACCCCAGCCCCAGCGCTTTCATTGGCCCAAACGCTGGCCGCTGCGTTCACCACTCCCCCCACGGCGGCCGGCGAGGTGATATTGGTCACCGGCCAGGTGTTGGACCTGGCTGGCAATCCCCTGCCCGGCGCGGCTGTGGAGTTCTGGCAGACCGACGCCGCCGGCATCTATGATCATCCCGGCGACAGCGGCACGGCCAACCGTGACCGCGGCTTCCAGTTCTATGGCACTTCCATCGCCGACGCGGACGGCCGTTACCTCTTCCGCACCGTGCAGCCCGGCTACTACGAGCCGCGGCCGCGCCACATCCACGTCAAGGTCAAGCAGGACGGTCGCACGCTGCTGACGACGCAGTTCTACTTCCAAGAGGATGTCGCCGCGTTGGGTAACGAGGGGCTGTTTGCGCAGGCTGGCAGCTTGGGCAACCTGTTGATCCTGCAAACTGCGGACAGCGTCGAGATGGCCGGCAGCGTTGTTGACCTGCTGGCCAACGACCTGGTCGTCAACACGGGCAGCCCAGGTTCGTTGACTGCTACCCCCGCGCAGGGCGAAGGGCCGTATTACCCCGTCGTTGCTGTGGCCGGCTATGACAACGATCTGGCTGTTGTGCCGTAACCGGCATGTTTCGAAGGCGAGGAGATGCCATGGATTGCACGGATTTGACGGATTGATCGGACCAGAGGAAGCAAGTAAGCGATGCACCATAAGTTACTCTCGCTGATCATGCGGCTCAGTCTGTTGGCGGCGCTGCTGCCGGTTGGCGCTGCGGCGGCTGCGCCGCTTGAAAACACCCTTTTTGGCCCTGCCCAGCAGGAGGCAGCCCCAGTGCGGCCCTTCATCCTGCCCTTTGCCGAGCCGCCAGGGCCTGACACGTGGCTGCTAGGCCAGGCCTACGGCAACACGGTTGGCGCGTACTTCAACCGCAACACCACCTACCGCTACAGCCAGGGCATCCACTTCGGCGTCGATCTGACCGCGCCCTGCGGCACCGAGATCGTGGCCATCGCCGACGGCGTGGTGGCGTTGGTGGACGCGACGGCCTACGGCTCCCTGCCGCACAATCTGATCATCGATCATCCGCAGCTTGGTTATGCCACGCTCTATGGCCATCTGCTGGAGCGGCCCAACCTGGCGCCAGGCCAGGAGATCAAGCAAGGCCAGGTAATCGCGCTCAGCGGCGACCCGGACGACACCTGCTACGGCCGGCCCCACCTCCATCTGGAGATCCGCGACTACCCCGGCCGCGCCTGGAAGTACAACCCGGTTACCCTGATCGACGCGGACTGGGACAACCTGGCCCTGGTCGGCTCCTTCCGTTCCGGCTTCGAACGCGACCTGGACGATCCGCGCAAATGGCAGCACCTGGACGATCAGCCGCCGGCCGTGACGGGCGGCGCGATTATCAACAACTTCGCCAATCCGTGGCCGAGGACGCGCTAGCTGGTGGCAGGTTGCAGGTGGCAAGTAGCACGTGTCAGGTGTCAAGTTTCATGTGTCAAGTGCGGATGTTTCTCTGCACATGGATAAGGTGAGCGGCTGATGAAAGTGTTGTTTGTTGCGATGGTTTTGGCGCTGGTGGTGTTGGTGGGTTGCGGCGGCAGCGCGGAGCCGGAGCGCACGGCGCAGTTGCCGGCGACGCCCGCGCAGGTTGCCACGGGCGCGGTTGCCAATCCCACCGAGCCGCCCGCGCCTTCTGCCGCGCCGACTCAGACGCCGGAGCCGACCGCCACGGCAACACCGACAACTTCGCCAACGCCAACCGCCACGCCGACCGCGACGGCCAGCCCGACGGCTTCGCCGGAGCCGCCGGTTGAGGCCGTGCAATTGACCACGGGCGGCTGCTGCACCCAGCCCTTCTGGTCGCCCGACTCGCAGCAGGTGCGCTTCATCGATCAGCCTGCGGCTGACCAGCCGGTGGGCATCTATGCTGTGCCGGTCGCAGAGCCGCTGGCCGCGCCGCAGTTCGTCACCGCCCGGCTGGAGGAGAGCACCGCCTCGCCCCGCTACCTGATCGAGACCACCAGCAACACGACCGTCATCGAGCGGCGCAGCGACGGGGAGCGCTGGACCGTGCCGGCCGGCGGCCGCAACGTGCTCATCTCGCCCGACCAGACCCGCATCGCCTGGGCGGCCAGCAACGTCGATGCACCCTCTACGCAGCAGGTGACTGTGCTGTGGCTGGCCAACCTGGATGGATCGAACGCGCAGCAGATTGCCACCCTGCCGCGCGGCGGGCTGAGCGGCTGGATCGACAACGAGACGCTGCTGATCAGCCGCCGCGACAGCCAACAGGCGCGCGAGCAGACCCTGGCAGCCTACAGCCTGGCCGATGGCAGCCTCGTCGAGCTGGCCCGCGCCGAGCGGCTGCGCGGCCAGGTGCTATCGCCCAGCGGCGGCTGGCTGGTCTATTACCTTACCTTCGAAGCTGATCCGGCCAAGAACGGCCTGTGGGTGGTCAGCACTGACGGGCGTCAGAGCATCCAACTGGCCGACAACCTGTTCGGCAGCTATCAGTGGCGTCCTTGCGCCGAACGTTGCGCCCCCGAGGACGACCGGTTGATCGTCGTTCCCTTGGTCCCCGACGCGCCGCTGCACTGGCTGGTCGAGCTGGCCCCGACGAGCGGCGAGGTGCACCAACTGACCGACCCGGCCGTGACCCCTTTCAAGATTGCCAACGGCGACTGGCGCATTTCGCCCGATGGGCGCTATGTGGCGTTTGTGGAGAGCAGCGACCGCAATATCTGGGTGGTAGCGCTGGGAGAGCGCTAGGCTGAGCAGCAATTGCTTTGATTGAGGCGGGGAGGCTTGGGTGGTGCGAACGCGCCATCCACGAATTGGCACGAATTTTTCATGCCGGGCGGGCGCCACGGCCAATGAAAAATTCGTGTTCGTGTTAGCATTCGTGGATGGTCCCCGTCGTAACACCATCTCTACCGCTTCTTCATAATTTCCTAACAACTTGAGCGTATATTGGGGGGGAGGTGCAGAGCGCACCGTCTGGCTCAGCGGCGCTGGCGTAGTTCGTTGCGCACGGCCAGCAGACAGGAGCGAAATCGGCTGTGGCAGAACAACAACCCGTGATCGAAATCAAAGATGTCGCCAAAACCTACACCATGGGCGATCTTGAGGTGCATGCCCTGGGCGGCGTCTCGTTGCAGGTACAGTCCGGCGAGCTGATGGCCATCATGGGGCCGTCCGGCTCCGGTAAATCGACGTTGATGAACATTCTGGGCGCGCTGGACATTCCTACCAGCGGCCTGTACCGGCTGGACGGGCAGGATGTCAGCCGCATGCGCGGCGACCGGCTGGCCGAGATCCGTAATCGCAAGATCGGCTTCGTCTTTCAGAGCTTCAACCTGCTCCCGCGCACCTCGGCGCTGGCTAATGTCGAGCTGCCGTTGGTCTACGCCGGCGAGAGCAACGGACGCCAGCGCTGCATCGCCGCGCTGGAGATGGTCGGCCTGGGCGACCGCATCCACCACCGGCCCAACGAGCTGTCGGGCGGCCAGCAGCAGCGCGTGGCCATTGCCCGCGCACTGGTCAACAACCCCAGCATCATCCTGGCCGACGAGCCGACCGGCAACCTGGACTCCAAGTCGGGCGCCGAGGTGATGCGCATCTTCCAGGAGTTGAACGACGAGCGCGGCATCACCATCATCTTCGTCACCCACGAGCCGGACATCGCCGAGCATACGCGACGCATCGTACGCCTGCAAGATGGACTGATCGTCAGCGACAACCCGGTGCGTACCCCGCGCCGGGCCAGCGACCGCGCCTACACGCGCAGCGCGCGCGATCTGACCAATGGCAATGGGCCGCAACAGCCCGGTGAATGGAATTCACCGGCTGACAAGACGAAGGCCCCTCAGGGCCTGGCGGAGGATCTTCCCAATCGCTGAGGCGGCCCGGCCGAGACATTCCCCAGCCGCTGAGGCGGCTTTGCAGGTTCAGCCGGTGAACTCCATTCACCGGGTTAGATGTCACAGGAGAACAACAAAGTCATGAACAAACCAGTCAAAATCATCTTGGGCGTTGTCGTCGTTGCATTGATCGCCGCCGGCAGCTTCTACGGCGGCATGGTCTTTGGCAAGCAACAGGCCACAGCCAGTGCGGCTGCCGCGCCGATGAACTTCCCGGACGGCTTCCAGCCGCCTGACGGCTTCCAGCCGCCTGATGGCGCTGTGCTGCCGGGCGACGGCGCGAGTCGCTTCGGCGCGCGCGGGCAGGGCGGCGCGGCCGGCGACTTTGCCGCCCAACCTGGAATGATCTTCGGCGAGATCCAGTCCATCGACGGCGACACCCTGCTCATTGTCGACGCCAATGGTGCCGAAAAGCGCGTCCAGGTGACCACCACTACCCTGATCGAGAAGAACGCTTCGGTAGAGGTCACTGAGCTGGCGACCGGCGAGACAGTCATCGTCTCCGGCAGCGAGAACGACGACGGCAGCGTCACCGCCCGCTCGGTGCAGGTGGCGCCGGCCGGCCGCATGATGGGCGGCCCCGCGCAGTAGGATATAGGACTGACAGTCCTGGTCGACCGACGGGCTAGCCCCCTGCACGACGGCCTAGTCAACACGGCAACCAGGACTGTTAGTCCTTCCGAGGAGCACACCGATGGCCAAAATCATCCGTTGGACAGCGGTTCTAGCCTTGATCGCCGGGCTGGCGGCCGGCGGCTTCTGGCTCTACCAGAGCCGCAGCGCCGCCCAGAGCACGACGGCCGGGCAAGACGACACCTTCACCGAGGTCGTGGCCGTGCAGCAGGGCGATCTGAGCGCCACCCTCAGCGTGGTGGGCGCACTGGAGGCTTTGCAGCAGGCGACGCTGGCCTTCGACCGGCTGAACGGTGTAACGACCATGCTCAGCCTGGACGTGGCAGCCGGCAACCAGGTCGAGGCGGGCCAGACGCTGGCCGCCATCGACCCGGCGCCGTTGCAGCAGGTGTTGGACCAGGCCCGCAGCGCGCTGCAAGAGGCCGAGGCCAATTTGGGCGACTTGCAGACGCCGGCCACCGCGCTGCAAATCGCTCAGGCCGACCTGGCTATTGCCAAAGCTGAGTTGGCGCAGGCGCAGGCCCAGGATGCCCTGGACGAGTTGACGACGCCTGACCTGGACAGCCTGCGCAGCCAAGTCGCGACCACCCAATTGTCCCTCACCCAGGCTCAGGCCAGCTTGCTGGAGGTGCAGAGCGACAAGACCAGCGCCGACAATCTCACCGGTCTGCGCGAGACCGAAGCCGACCGTTCGGCTGAACACACGCGCCTGGCCAACGAGAGCTACACCGACAGCTACCAGCAGGATCGCCTGCGGCTGGCCTTTGACGCACTGGCTGACGCACAGGACGCCCGCATCACAGCCGAATTGCAGGCCCAGATCACGCTGCTCAAGGCGCAGATGCAGGTGCGCCAGGCTGAACGGACGGTGGCGGACGCCCAAGACGCCCTGGTCGAGGCGCAATCCGGCGTTGAGCCACTCGACTTGGCCGCTGCGCAGCAGGCCGTGGCCCAGGCTGGGTCGGACGTGGCCGCTGCGCAGGAAGCGCGCGCCGATCTGGACGCGGGGGTCGATGCCGTCAAGCTGGCGGCAGCTCAGTCCGATGTAGACAAGAAGCGGCTGGCCGTGGCCGAGGCTGAGGCTGACCTGGCCGGCGCAACGCTGGTCGCCCCCTTCAGCGGCACGGTGCTGGAGACACAGGCCCAGGCCGGCGACCGCATCACGGCTAGCTCGCCCATCGTGACCATCGCCAACCTGGACGAGCTGCAAGTGGTCGCCTCGGTGGACGAGACCACCATCCGCCAGATTGCGGCTGGCCAGCAGGCGCAGATCAGCTTCGACGCCTTCCCCGGCCAGACCTTTCGCGGCGAGGTGCTGTCGGTTCCGCTGCAAGGCGCGCTGCAAGGCGGCGTGATGGTCTACGACGTGCCGCTGTCGCTGCAAGGCGCGGAGAAGCTGCCGCTGCTGGTGGGCATGACCGCCAACG
>JBAQCH010000372.1:0-4576 GCA_049294015.1 Anaerolineae bacterium | reverse complement strand
AGCAGGCGCTGATGCCGCGGCTGGCCGAGGCGCGCGGCCGGCTGGACGACATCGCGCGGCGGGTCAAGAGTCCCGACAACCTGGCGCTGTTCGCCGAGCTATGGCGCGACCGGGAAACGGCAGCCATCACTGCGGCCCGGCCCCCTACACCGACTGCCAAGGGCCGCTCCGTCCGCCCGCTGCGCCTGGTCGAGGGCGCGCGCGTGCAGCACGAACGCTTCGGGCCGGGCATCGTACAGTCCATCGACCCGGACGGCGGCGACCCGAAGGTTGCCATCCTGTTCGACAGCGGCGAGCAGCGCACCTTTCTGGCCAGCCTGGTCAGCGACAAGCTGCAAGCGCTCTAGCCCGACACTCTCTTTTATTCTTTCGCTCGGGCCGGTCTTTGCGCAGCACCCCGAAGGTCTGCCGGAGCGGGCCTGACCGAGCCCGCTCCGTGAGTTATTCATGACCACACTCCCAACCCCCTTTGCTATCCTCAACGGCGAGCTGCTGCCGGCCGGCCAGGCCGGCTTTCCGGCGCACCACCAATCGCTGGTCGATTCATTCGGCATCTACGAGACGGTGCTGGTGCAGAACGGCCGCTTCTTCCAGCTTGACCGGCACATGAACCGGCTGGGCCAGTCGGCCGAGATCCTGGCGCTGGACCTGCCCGCGCCGCTGGAGGAGATCGCTGACTGGGCGCGGCGGCTGGCCGCGACGATGCAGACGCCGTGCGGCCTGTTGCGCATCGTGGCCTATGGCAGCGACGGCGTGCATGGTCCGGTCTGCGGCCTGTACGTCAAGCCCTGTCCGCAGCACCAGGCAGCCACGTTCGAGCAGGGCGTGGCGGCTGTGACCAGCGAGGGCGAGCGCTTTCGGCCCCTGGCCAAGTCCACCAACTGCCTGGCGCAGGCCCTGGCCCGCAGCAAGGCCCACGCGGCCGGCGCGCACGAGGGCTTGATCGTCGACCGCCACGGCCACATCACCGAGGGCAGCACCAGCAACCTGCTGGCCGTGCGCGGCGGCGTTCTCCTGCGTCCGCTGGCCGGCACGGCGCTGGAAGGAGTCACCGAGGGCGTGACGCTCCAACTGGCGGCCGAGCTGGGCATTCCCGTCCAGCGTGCCCCCCTGCCAGTGGCGGACGTGCCCACCTGGGACGAGGTCTTCATCACCAGCACCAACCGGCGCATCATCCCCCTGCGCCAGATCGACGACGTGGCACTGCCCGCCAGCCCCGGCCCCATTACCAGCCGGCTCATGGGCGCGTTCCGCGCCTACGAAGCGTCGCAGGGGTGGGAGGTGTGAGGGCTGGCGCTCTACTGCTGCAGGACAACCTCGATCGCGCAGACGCGGTACTCGGCCAGGAATCTGCGCTCTGCGTCCCAGGCATGGCAGGCGAGGGCTATCATGGCAGGGTTAGGATCCCAGGAAAGGCCGCCGCTGCCGGTCGTCCCAAAGCGGAAGCCCGGCAGAATGCTACGGACATTGCCAGTGGCGGCATCGACCAGGTGCAGGGAGTTTGGCAGGTCTTCCCGATCTTCCTGGGCCAAAACGATCAGCCAGCCGCCGGTGGGAGACCACGCAAAGCTGGAAACCATGCGCAGCGCAGATGGGTTGATTGTGCGTAGCTGCCCGGTATAGCTGTCGAGGACGATGAGGTCGATGAAGTCTAGCAGTTGACCTGGAAAGCGCGCCGACGTCAACATGGCCAGATAGCGTCCATCGGGACTCCAGCGCGCGTTCCAAACAAAGTAGGGATCACCGGACTGAAAGATGCCCAGATCGACCTCGCAAACAGTTTCCGTGGTGGGATCATAGAGGAAGAGAAAAGGGTCTGCGCAGAACGCAATCAGCGACCCGTCAGGGCGCACGGCCGTCTGAAACTCGTCGCCCAAGTATCCGGTCTCGACGCGATCAGCGAAGTAACGCGGGTACTTCCAGTAGTATGGATTTCCTGGCACGATAAAAACGCGAAAGTCCCTGTATGCCTCCAGCGGCAATGCATCCGGGCCTCCTGGCACCCGCGTGTAGAGCACCAAACTGGCGCTCGATGGGTCAACGGACATCCTGCGAGTGGATACTTCGTGCATGATAAGCTGCACCTGACCAGGGCCATGGCTGATCATCAAGTCGGTTCCGGGAAAAACCCGCATCTCGCGTGTCGGGTCTCTCGCCAGGAAACCAATCGCAGGACCGTCGAAAAGAGGAAAGACGTCGCCGGCCGATGTGTTTGTGTCTGCGTAACGCACGACCAGCCCCGTGTCGGTGTCCAGCGTCTCGATAGCCTGCTGGCCTTGGGATGGGATGTCACGGACAAGCAGCAACTTCTTGCTATCAGGCATCCAACCGGCGATTTCGATCGCCGCCGTATCGGTGAGGACGATCTGCGGATCACTAAAGACAAAGGTGCGTGACGCAGAGTCCTCATCAGGCTGAGTACCACCGAGCGCTGGCGGGGTGCAAAGGGGAACCTTGGTGGGATCAGGACCGGGTGGAATAGGCAGCGGTGTCGTCGTCGGGGTAGGGAGCACTGACTGCAAGAGCGTACTGCCTTGCAAGGATCTCGGCTCAGGCGTCTCGGTTCCAAACGGCTCCGGGCCGCAGGCTACCAGAGTGGCTAGCAACAACGTGAACGCAACCGTACCAGCAAAGCCAAACCGGAATTTATTCGTCATGACAGCTTCCTCCCTGGGCACAAAAACTTGAAAAACTTGCGCCACACGAGTTTCTGCACGCCACTGCATTCTAATGCGTTCCGCAATTCCTGACAATTCAGACATCGCGTTACCTCCCGGTCGTTTCTCGCGTTTCATGCTTCACCTTTCCTCTTTGTACGTTGCGCCCATCCATGCTACAATTGGGCCAGTTTGACGCACTGCGTTACACCGATATTAGCGCTAGCCGGCAGAGGAGGCATTTGCCATGCTCAACTTCGAGTTCAACGACGAACAACGTATGCTGCGCGATCTGGCCCACCAGTTCGCCGAGAAGGAGATCAAGCCGCAGGCCGAGCACTTCGACACCAGCGGCGAGTATCCCTGGCCGATCATCAAGAAGGCCAGCCAGCTTGGCTTGATGAACCTCAACATCCCTGAGGAATATGGCGGCCCAGGTGTGGATGTGCTGGGCGAGTGCATCGCCAACGAGGAGCTGGCCTGGGCCTGCTCCGGCGTGCAGACGGCCATGATGCTCAACAGCCTGGCCTCCTGGCCCATCATCCTGGGCGGCAACGAGGCGCAGAAGCGCAAATACCTGGGCGAGTGGGTGGTGGACAACGGCAAGATGTCGGCCTATGGCCTGACCGAGCCCAACGCCGGCTCGGACGTGGCCGGCATCAAGACCACCGCCGTCAAGCAAGGCGATCGCTACATCCTTAACGGCAGCAAGACCTGGATCACCAACGCACCCATCGCCGACTTCTTCGTCATCTTCGCTAAGACCGATCCGGCCGCGCGCCACCGCGGCATGTCGGTCTTCGTGCTCGAGCGCGGCTGGAAGGGCCTCAGCACCGGCAAGCCGATCCACAAGATGGGCCAACACGCGGCCTGGACCGGCGAGGTCTTCATGGAGGACGTGGAGGTGCCGGAGGAGAATCTGCTGGGCCGCGAGGGCGACGGCTTCATGATCGCCATGAAGGTCTTCGACCGCAGCCGGCCCTCGGTGGGCGCCGCGGCTGTGGGCGTCGCCCAGCGCGCCATGGAGGAGGCGATTCACTACGCCAACGAGCGCCAGGCCTTTGGCCGGCCCATCAGCCACAACCAGGCCATCGCCTTCATGATCGCCGACATGGCCATGACCATCGAGGCGGCCCGCCTGCTGGTCTACAAGTCAGCCTGGCTGATCGACCGCGGCGAGCCTAATGTCAAGGCGGCGGCCTACGCCAAGGCCTTTGCGGCCGACGTGGCCATGAAGACCACTACCGATGCGGTGCAGGTCTTCGGCGGCTACGGCTACAGCGCCGAGTACCCGGTCGAGAAGCTGATGCGCGACGCCAAGATCTATCAGATCTACGAGGGCACGTCGCAGATCCAGCGGGTGATCATCTCGCGCGAGCTGCTGAAGTAGACCCCAACAGAGCCGTCAGCTCGGCAGCTTTTTCAGATCAGCGTTCATCAGCGTTCATCTGCGTCCACCACCCTCAGGCAGGGAGAATTGGACGCTGATTTGCGCAGATGAACGCTGATCTGATTCCTTGATCGCTTGCGCCCGTCCTTCTCCGTTGACAGCCGGCTCATCCCCTAACAAATACGCGGCAACTGCTCCCCGCTGAGCATGTCCACGACGCGCGTGCCGCCGATGCGGCTGCGCAGCATGACACGGCCCGGATGCTCGGCCACCACCTCGCCGATGATGACCGCCTCTCGGCCCAGGGGATCGGTCCGCATGGCCGCTAATACAGCCTCGGCCGCGTCGGGCGCGACGATGGCCAGGCACTTGCCCTCGTTGGCCACGTAGAGGGGGTCCAGCCCCAGGATCTCGCACGCCCCGCGCACGGCATCCGGCACGGGGATGCGCGCCTCGTGCAGGCGCATGCCCACCTGCGCCGACTTGGCGATCTCGTTCAGCGCGCTGGCCACGCCGCCGCGCGTCGGGT
>JBAQCH010000371.1:0-24212 GCA_049294015.1 Anaerolineae bacterium | reverse complement strand
CGTATACTCCGCACTTCTGGGCCGTAGCACAAAAACCGGGCGTCGCAGTCAAGCTGCGACGCCCGGTTAGCTTTTCTGTGAAAACAAGGCTCAGGCGACTACGGCTACCTCTCCAGGCATCTGGGCCTCGTCTTGCGCCTCAATCTGGGCAAAAACGGCCTCTACCTGCTCGGCCAGCCAGTCGATCTGCTCGCTGGTCACCACCAGCGGCGGGGCGAAACGGATCACCGTGCTATGGGTTTCTTTGCACAGTACGCCGCGCTCGGCCAGCGCCTCGCAAAAGCGCCGCGCGCCGCGCGCGTCGTCGGTGACCTCGACGCCGATCAGCAGGCCGCGGCCGCGCACTTCCTTGATGTAGGGGCTTTCCAGCCGGCGCAGCCGTTCCATCAGACGCTCGCCCTGAACGGCGGCGTTCTCGACAAGGTTTTCCTCGACCAGAACCTTGAGCGCCTCACGCGCGACGGCTGCGCCCAGCGGGTTGCCGCCGAAGGTGCTGCCATGGTCGCCAGGATTGAACAAGCCCATGATCGGGTGGTCGGCCAGGATGGCGGACACGGGGTAGAAGCCGCCCGACAGGGCCTTGCCCAGCACGACGATATCGGCGCGCACCTTGTCGTGCTGGCTGGCCAGCAGCTTGCCCGTCCGGCCCAGGCCGACCTGGATTTCGTCGGTGATCAGCAGCATCTTCTCCCGCCGGCACAGGGTCTCGGCGAACTTGAGATAGCCGTCGGGCGGCACGTTGATGCCGTTCTCGCCCTGGATTGGCTCCACCAGGAAGGCGACCGTGTTGGGCGTGACGGCATCCATCAGCTCGTCCATGTCCCCGAAGGT
The DNA here is from genome assembly GCA_049294015.1 of Anaerolineae bacterium. Lineage (GTDB taxonomy): Bacteria > Chloroflexota > Anaerolineae > JAAEKA01 > JAAEKA01 > JAAEKA01. Next base: position 23,381 of record JBAQCH010000371.1, on the reverse strand, counting down.
GACGAACTTGAAACCGGGCGTGTAAGGGCCAAAGTGCTTGCGGTACTTGGGCTCGCTGGAGAAGCTGATAATGGTGGTGGTGCGGCCATGAAAATTACCACCACAGACGATAATCTCGGCCTGGTCGTCAGGCACGCCCTTGACTTCGTAGCCCCACTTGCGCGCCAGTTTGATAGCTGACTCCACGGCTTCGGCCCCGGAGTTCATGGGCAGCACCATGTCGTAGCCTAACAGCTCGCAGATCTCCTGGCTGAAATAGCCCAGTTGGTCGTTGCGGAAGGCGCGCGAGGAGAGGGTGACGTGCTGCGCCTGCTGGACCAACGCGTTGACCAGGCGCGGGTGGCAGTGGCCCTGGCTTACCGCCGAGTACGCGCTGAGGCAGTCCATGTAGCGCTTTCCCTCCACGTCGTACATCCAAACCCCTTCGGCGTGTTTGATTACCACGTCGAGCGGGTGGTAGGTGTTGGCCACGTACCTGTTCTCCAGCTCGATGTACTTCTCTGTTGACATAGAAATCTCCTTTGATCCGTGCGAATAAAAACAGCCTGAGCAACGCGCCCAGGCTGCGATGCAAGCAGCCATGTGGTGTCCGTGCAGGGCGCCTTTGGCCTGACAAACGTCTGGCTCAATTCTACCACGGCTAAGGGACTAATGCAACCCAGCGAGCAGCGGTGTTTCGCGGGGCTGCCTTCGGCGCTGGCGGCCGTTTATGGTATACTTTGGCCCTGACCAATTCAGCATGGAGAGTGAGACGCAGTATGGACAAACCGTTACGAGCTTACCAGGCGGCCGGCGGCGTCGTGGTTGACCTGCGCGGTCGGGTGCTGTTGATCGAGCGGACAGTCAACGGCAGCCACGAGATTCGCCTGCCCAAGGGCCACATCGACCCAGGCGAGGCGCCTGAGGATGCAGCTCGGCGCGAGGTGTGTGAAGAAACGGGCTACTGTGACGTGCAGATCGTGCATGACCTGGGCTGGTCGACGACTGCTTTCGAGACGGCGCAGACCCGCGTCGTGCGCGATGAGCGCTACTTTTTGATGGCTCTTGGCTCCGAACAGCCCCAGCCGCCGCAGTTTCAGACGGCCGACGAGGCGTTGTACGTCAACCGCTGGGCCAGCAGCTTCGGCGAGGCCGAGGCGCTGTTGACCTTCGAGGGAGAGCGGGCTGTGGTGCGCCAGGCGCGCGCAGCGCGGCCTGCGTTTGAAACCGCAGGCTGGCAACCTGAAAGCATGCTAAAGCAAGCTGGTGGTGCACTCGCGTGAGCTTGCTTGAGCTGCGGGCGATTGAAAAAACGCCCTAACCAGCCCACATCCAATCCGCTATCTGGTTTTTGCCATCTGCGCCAAATGCGGTATACTACGCCCTGTCAATCGCCCGGCGCGCTCGGGCGATTAGCTTGTTTTCTGAGACATAGACAAAGCCAGGAAGGATATAGCAGGAACACTCCATGGTAAGGATTAGACTGCGCCGTGTAGGCGCCAAGAAGCAACCAAGCTACCGCATCGTTGTGGCTGACAAGGACGCCCCGCGCGATGGCCGCTTCATCGAGAATATTGGCAATTATAACCCGCGCACCGAGCCGGAAACCGTCGAACTGGACGCCGAGCGCGCTCTGTACTGGCTGAGCGTCGGCGCCCAGCCCAGCGACGCCGTGGCGCGTCTGCTCAAGTCCAAGGGCGTCTATGCTGCCCTTGAGGCCTCGCGCGGCGTCAAAGCCGAAGGGTAAGGCCATGAAGGACCTGGTCCAATACATCGCCGACAACCTGGTTGACGACCTGGACAAGGTGCGCGTCAAGGAGACCCGCACCCACAGCGGCGTGCTGCTGGAGTTGCGGGTGGCGCCGGAGGACATGGGACGGGTGATTGGCACCGGCGGCCGCGTTGCCAACGCAATCCGCGTCGTGATGCGTGTCCCGGCCATGCGCCAGGGCAAACAGGTTTCGCTGGAAATCAGCTAATCTTGCCATCCCGCTGGTACGCGGTAACGGGAGCGCCTGACGGCCTCCCGTTTTACGCGTTATGGACAGGCCGTTGTGGCGCCTGACGCCTGAACACTGAGGAGTTTCGCCTTGCAAAGCTTTACCGGTCGCTCCCCCGACATCGCCGACGGCTTCATCGCCATTGGCCACATCGCTGCGGTCTTTGGCGTCAAGGGCGAGGTCAAAGTCACGTTGGCAACCGATTTCCCTGAGCGGTTTCAAGGACTGGAGACCGTCTACCTCGGCCCGGATGCCAGGCCGGTGCGCATGGTCAGCAGCCGGCCGCATCAGGATAACCTCCTGGTTCGACTGGAGGGCTACGACGACCGCGACGCAGCCCAGACGTTGCAAGGGCTGTGGATTCAGGTGCCGCAGGCCGACATCCTGCCGCTGGGCGAGGGAGAACATTATGTCTTTCAGTTGGTGGGCCTGCGGGTACGCACCACTGATGGCCGTGATCTGGGTGTGATCGAGGAGATCCTTAGCACTCCGGCCAACGATGTCTTTGTGGTGCGGGGCGAGGCGGGCGAGGTGCTGATCCCCTACATCAACGACGTGATCGCCGAAGAGCGGTTGGATGCGGGCGAGATGATCGTCCACCCCCTTCCCGGCTTGCTGGACTGACGCCGCGGCTGGTCAAGTCGATTTTAGCGGGCTTGACAAAAAACGCTGAATGGGTTATGCTGGCGCCGTGCCGTGGGCACGCGGCGTCTGCGGCCAGCCTGCGCAGGCGCCTTGCATTCAGGTGTATCATTCCGATTGTGGAGGGGTCGTTGTGGACGAGCTAGCGTATTGGGTAGGCTTCAACAAGGTGCTGGGCATAGGCCCGGCTCGCCTGCGGGCGCTGCTGGATTTTTTCGGCGGCATCGCTGAGGCATGGTATGCCGACGCGGCCAGCCTGCACGAGATTGGCCTCGACCGCCGTTCCATCAGCAACCTGCTGGCCGCGCGTTCGTCTTTGGACTTGGCTGGCGAGCTGGAACGGCTGGAACGGGCCGGCGTCGGCGTGTTGACCTGGGACAGCGACAACTACCCGATCAACCTGCGCAACATCTATGACCCGCCGCCGGTGATCTACGTCAAAGGCGAGCTGCTGCCAGAGGATGATTGGGCCGTGGCGGTGGTCGGTACCCGTCACGCCAGCGTCTACGGCAAGGAGGCTGCCCGCCAGTTGGCCGCTGACCTGGCGCAAAACGGCGTCACGGTGGTCAGCGGCCTGGCAGCCGGCATCGACGCGGTGGCCCATCAGGCGGCGCTGGACGCCGGGGGCCGGACACTGGCTGTGCTGGGCTCCGGCGTCGACGTCATCTACCCGGAGCAGAACCGCCGGTTGGCCGAGCAGTTGGTCGACCACGGCGCGCTGCTGTCGGAGTACCCGCTGGGCACGAAGCCGGAGCGCAGCAATTTCCCGCCCCGCAACCGCCTGATCAGCGGGCTGTCGCTGGGCACGGTGGTAGTCGAGGCCGGCGCCCGCAGCGGCGCGTTGATCACCTCCGATTTCGCGGCCGAACAGGGCCGTGAGGTTTTCGCCGTGCCGGGCAGCATCTTTCAGCGCAGTTGCGAGGGCACGAACCGGCTGATCCAGGACGGCGCCAAGGCGGTGCTGACCGTCAACGACGTGCTGGAGGAACTGAACCTGTCCCAGGTCACCCAGCAGGCCGAGGTGCGGGCCACCGTGCCCACCACGCCTGTCGAGCGGGCCGTGCTGGATCTGCTCTCGGCCGAGCCGACCCACGTCGATGAGCTGGGTCGGGCCGCCGAGCTGCCTGCTCCCACCGTTTCCAGCACGCTAGCGCTGCTGGAGCTGAAGGGCCTGGCCCGCCAGGTGGGCAGCATGAGCTACGTCCTGGCCCGCGAGGCGCGGGTCGACTATCACGTTGGCTGACATGCGCTGACGCTCGGGCCGGTCTCTGACTGTGCCCGTCTGGCGGCTCGGTCGGAGACCGGCCACAGCGACGCGAAGGGTGGCTCGGTCGGAGACCGGCCACAGCGGCGCCAATCTACCAATGTACCAATCTACCAATCTACCAATCTACCACTTTACCGATAACCAACCCGATGGAAGCATATTGCACCAAGTGTAAAGAAAAGCGAGAGATGCGTGAGGCGCAGGCGGTCTGGCTGAAGAACGGCAGCGCGGCCACGCAGGGGGTGTGTCCGGTTTGCGGCACGCGCATGAACCGCATGGGGGCGACTCCTGACCATGACGCCCTGCCCAAACCAGCCGTCGAGGCTGCCCCGCGCAAGGCAACCAAGCCCAGCCCGCCCAGCGGGCCGGCGCCGGAAGATATCTTCGCTCCGTTGACCACGGCGGCGGAGGCCTATTGCGTTAAATGCAAAGAAACTCGTCTGATGGCCAATGGCCGGGCGATTTACATGGCCAACGGCCGGCCGGCAGCGCGCGGCGAGTGTCCGGTCTGCGGCACGGGACTGTTCAAGATCGGCGCCACCGCAGACCACGACAGCCTGCCCAAGCCAGTGGTGGCCAAGCAGAAGCGGGCTGGCAAGACCAGCAGCGCCAGCAAAGCCAGCAAGGCCGCAACTCCGAGCAAAACCAGCAGCGCCAGCAAGGCCAGCGCCGTTCCCGTTGGCAAGCGCAGCGGCAAGCTGGTGATCGTCGAATCGCCGGCCAAGGCCCGCACGGTAGGCCGCTTCCTGGGCAAGGGCTACACGGTCAAAGCCTCGGTCGGCCATGTGCGCGACCTGCTCAAGTCGCAGCTTTCGGTCGACGTGGAGAAGGACTTTGCGCCGACCTACCGCGTGACCAACGACCAGCGCAAGACCGTCAAGGATTTGCAGGGCGAGGTGGCGCGCGCCAAAGAGGTTTACCTGGCCACCGACCCTGACCGCGAGGGCGAGGCCATCGCCTGGCATCTGGTCGAGGCGACCGGCATCGATCCACAGCACAGCCGGCGGGTGGTCTTTCACGAGATCACCAAGGACGCCGTGGCCGAAGCCTTCGCCCACCCGCGCCAACTCAATATGGACCTGGTCAACGCGCAGCAGGCGCGCCGCATCCTTGACCGGCTGGTGGGCTACAAGATCAGCCCCCTGCTGTGGCAGCGGGTGCAGGGCCGCACCTCAGCCGGCCGCGTGCAGTCGGTGGCCGTGCGCCTGGTGGTCGAGCGCGAGCGGGAGATCGCCAACTTTGTCGCGGTGGAGTACTGGTCGATCCACGCCCGGCTGGCTCAACAAGACAGTCGGACCATCCAGCCGCGGCCCGACTTCCTGGCCAAGCTGCACCGTCTGCGGGGCGGCGAGGTGGACCTGCGCAACCAGGCCGACACGCAAAGCATCGTCGATGATCTGAACGGCGCGCATTACCTGGTGACAGCCGTGCGCGAGAGCGAGCGGCGCCGCCGGCCGGCTGCGCCCTTCACGACCAGCACCATGCAGCAGGAGGCCAGCCGCAAGCTGGGCTTCGGCGCGCGTCAGACGATGCGCGCGGCCCAGCAGCTCTACGAGGGCATCGACATCGGCCACGACGAGCAGGTCGGCCTGATCACCTACATGCGAACCGACAGCGTCACCGTGTCCAAGCAGGCGCAGGACGAGGCGCGCGCGTTCATCGTCGAGCGCTACGGGCCTGAGTTTGTGCCCCCCACACCGCCGGTCTACAAAACGCGCGCCAAGGGAGCGCAGGAAGCCCACGAGGCAGTTCGGCCCACTTCGGTGTTGCGCACGCCCGAATCGGTCGCGCGCCACCTGAGCCGTGAGCAGCGTGTGCTGTATGAGCTGATCTGGAAGCGCTTTGTGGCCAGCCAGATGGAAGCAGCGCTGTACGACACTGTCTCGGTGGACATTGCCGCGCTGCCGCGGCGCGACTATGCGGCGCTCAGCCCGGCTGCGGCTGCGGCTTTGGCAGAGAAGCTGGAAAACCCCGACTATCTCTTCCGCGCCAGCGGCTCGCGCGTGCGTTTCCCCGGTTTCGTCAGCGTCTACGAGGAGGGCCGTGACGAGAGCGGCAAGAAGAATGGCAACAACGGCAACGAGGGCGATGCCCCGGACGACAGCGGCTGGCTGCCAGCGCTGAGCACGGGTGAACTGCTGGATTTGCTGGCCTTGCTGCCTGAGCAGCACTTTACCCAGCCGCCGCCGCGCTACACCGAGGCCTCGTTGGTCAAGGCGCTGGAGGAGAACGGCATCGGCCGGCCCAGCACCTATGCGCCGATCATGAGCACCATCCAGGGCCGCGACTACGTCGAGCTGCGCGACAAGCGGCTCTATCCGACCGAGCTGGGCTACGTGGTCAACGACCAGTTGGTGCAGCATTTCCCCGACGTGTTCGACGTGGGTTTCACCGCCCGGATGGAAGAGGCGCTGGACGAGATTGCCGAGGACGGCCGCGATTGGGTCGAGGTGCTGCGCGGCTTCTATGAGCCGTTCGAGCAGCAGCTCAAAACGGCCGAGGCTACCATGGAGCGGGCCGAGGTACAGGCCCAGCCCATCGGCGAGGCCTGCCCCCTGTGCGGCCACGACCTGGTGCTGCGCAACGGCCGCTTCGGCAAGTTCATCGCCTGCTCCAACTACCCGGAATGCCGCTACACGCGGCCGCTGGTGGTCAAGACCGGCGCCACCTGCCCCAAGTGCAAGCAGGGCCAAGTGGTGGAGCGGCGCAGCAAGAAGGGCCGCACCTTCTACGGCTGCGAGCGCTACCCGGAGTGCGACTTCGTGGTCTGGCAGCGGCCGATTCCTGCGCCCTGTCCCGACTGCGGCGGGCTGGTGACGCAATCGGGCAAGGACCGCGCCCGCTGCACCGTCTGCGGGCATTCGTTCGAGCTGAAGAAGCTGGAGCCGGCGACGTAACAGCGCCTGTAGCGCAATCCGCCGGATTGCGATAGCGCACAATCCAGCGGATTGTGCTACAAGCGGACAGGAAATCAGCAACGAAGCACCATGCGTGACGCACTGGACCGCTACGTAACTTACTTGCAAGCCGAGCGCAACGCGTCGCCCTATACCGTCCGCAACTACCGGACGGAGGTGGGCCAGTTCATCGAGTATGCGCAGGCGCAAGGCGTCACGTCCTGGCAGCAGGTGGACAAACATCTGGTGCGGCGCTGGCTGGCTGAGTTGCAGGCAGGCGGCTACGTCCCGGCCAGCATCGCCCGCCGGCTGTCCGAGGTGCGCTCCTGCTGCACGTTTCTCGTGCGGGAGGGCGTGCTGGCCCGCAACCCGCTGTCCACGGTGGCCTCGCCCAAGCAGGGCACGCGCCAGCCGCGGGTGTTGAGCTACGACGAGGTGCTGGCCATCCTGCGGGCGCCCGACCTGGCGACGCCGCAGGGCCAGCGCGATCGAGCGATCATCGAGCTGTTCTACGGCAGCGGCATCCGCCTGGGCGAACTGGAGATGCTCAACCTGCGCGATGTGGATCTGGCCCGGCGCGAGGCTCTGGTGCTGGGCAAAGGCAACAAGGAGCGCATCGCTCTCTTCGGCAGCGTGGCCGAGGCGGCTCTGAAGCTCTATTTGCAGCAAGGCCGGCCTAAGCTGGCGACCGCGGAGACAGACAACGCGCTGTTTCTGAACCGCTTCGGCCAGCGGCTGCGGCGGGTCAGCATCATCCGCATGTTGGATCGTTACGCTCGCGCGGCTGGCATCGAGCGCAAGGTGACGCCCCACGCCATGCGCCATTCCTTCGCCACACACCTGGTGGATGAAGGCGTCGATATCCGTTTGATCCAGGAGATGCTGGGCCATGAAAGTCCGGCCACGACCCAGCGCTATACCCACGTCAGCCAGGCGCGGCTGCACGAGGTGGTGCGCAACGCCCATCCGCGCGGCAGCCGCAGCGAAAACTCAAAGTGATTTGCAGCAAGGAGGCCGCACATGTCAGACCGCAATCGATCCTATCTTCTCATCGTCGTTGCCTTTATCGTGGGCCTGTTGATAGGGTGGTTCGCGCTCGGATGGGGGATGGCGCCTGTGCAGTGGACCGATGCACAGATGCAGGACCTGCGGGCCGAAGATCAGCAGATGTTCGTCGCTGCTCAGGCCGAGGCCTTTGCCCTGACGCAGGACAACCGCAAGGCGATCGAGCGTTTGCAGACGTTGGGCAGTCAGGCGCAGGTCGCCGAGCTGGCGGGCCAGGTGATCCAGCAGGCTGAGGTGGCCGGCGACGTGGTGACTGCCGACCGGGTGCGCACGATGGCCGCAGCGATTGGCCTGGCCGTGGCTGCGCCAACCCCACAAGAAACCCCCAGCCAGCCGGCCGAGGAGTCGCAGCAGGGCGGCAGCAGCCTGGCCACGATCCTGGGGTTGGCGCTGCTGGCCGGCGGTATCGTCCTGGCGGCCTGGCTGCTGTTGCGCGGCCGCTCGGCCGCTCCCGACAGGGAGGAGGAAGAGTTCACCGTTGAGCCGCTGGTTGACGACCAGGCGCCTGTCTATCGCCCCGGCCGGCCCGCGCCGCCTCCGGCGCCGGTCGCCAGCACGGCTGCGGAACGCAGCAGCGCTGGCCAGGAGTTTGCGGCGGTCTTTCATCAGGGGGACGTCGCCTACGACCAGAGCTTCGACATCGAAGGTCCTGACGGCTCCTACTGGGGCGAGTGCGGCATGACTATGTCCGAGATGGTGCAGGGCGATCCGGAGCGGGCCACCGCGCTGGAGGTGTGGTTGTTCGACAAGAGCGACATTCGCACCGTGACAAAGGTGCTGATGAGCGACTATGCCTACGGCAACCAGGCCCTGCGCGAGAAGCTCTCTTCGCGCGGCGACGCCATTCTGTTGGCCCCCGATCTGGGTTTCGTGCTGGATGCTCAGACGCTGCGGCTGATGGGCAAGATCGTGGAGATGGAATACGACGACAGTCAAGGCCCGGCTCGCAGCACTATCCGCAAGTTGCGGGTGCAGTTGCGGGTGATGCGGCAGGTGGTGTAAGGGTAGGCCGTCCACGAATTGGGGCCACGAATGCACGAATGAGTCCGTCGGCATTCGCGGGTTCATTCGTGGATGGCTAATGTGCTACACCCCTCACCCACTTGTTGATTAGCTCTCGGTATGGCATAGGGCCACGGACATTTCACGAGGCTGCGCGTCATTCGTGTATTCGTGACGCGCAGCATTCGTGGCTGGCCGCCCCGTCATACCCTTGTCTCGGGGTCGAACAGCTTCTGGTGCTCCTGGATGGCGAAGCGGTCGGTCATGCCAGCGATGTAATCGCAGATGACCCGCTCGACGCCGTCGGGATTGGCGTCCACCTGAGACTGAACAGCAGGGGGCAGTTGATGGGGGTCGCCCTGGTAGACGCTGAACAGGTCGCTGAGGATGCGTCGCGCCTTGCCGGCCATGCGGTTGACCCGCCAATGATGATAGAAGTCCTGCAGCAGGAAAGCTTTGAGCTCGCTGTTGTAGCTCTGCATCTCCCCTGAGAAACCGGCGATGTTTTGGCCCAGATCGCGTACATCGTCCACCGAGCCGATGCTGTGCCGCTCCAGCCGGCGCGCCGTCGTACTGATGGCGTCGGTGACCTCCGCGGAGATCAGCTTGCGGATGACGCGGGCGCGCAGCGGGCTGTCCAGCGGCGCATCGAGCGCTACCGGGAACTCCGGCGCGCTGGCCAGCGCTGCGCGCGCCATTTGCCACAGCGCCAACCTGGCCACATTGCCTGGCTCCAGGATGCCGCTGCGCAGGCCGTCGTCCAGGTCCGAGGTGTTGTAGGCGATCTCGTCGGCCAGGTTAGCAATCTGGGCCTCCAACGTGCCGGCTTTGTCAGGCTCGTAGCCGGTGGCGTCGGTTACGTCGTAGTCGGTGTCGTGCTTGACCAGCCCCTCGCGTACTTCATAGGTCAGGTTCAGGCCGGGGAATCCGGGGTAGCGCTCCTCCAGCCGTTCTACAATGCGCATGGTCTGGCGCTGGTGATCGAAGCCGCCGTAGTCCGCCATCAGCTCAGCCAGCACATATTCGCCTGTGTGGCCGAAGGGCGGGTGCCCCAGGTCGTGGGCCAGGCAGATGGCCTCGGTCAGATCCTCGTTCAGCCCCAAGGCGCGGGCCATGGTGCGGCCGATCTGGGCGACCTCGATGGAGTGGGTCAGCCGGTTGCGGTAGTGGTCGCCCTCGTGATAGACGAAGACCTGGGTCTTGTACTCCAACCGCCGAAAGGCCGTGGTATGGATGACGCGGTCGCGGTCCTTCTGGTAGGCTGAGCGGTACAGGTGCTCGTCGTCAGGCCAGACCCGCCCGCGCGAGTCGCCGCTCTTCATGCCATAGGGCGCCAAGAGCTCACGCTCACGATCTTCGAACTGCTCTCTGGTCAGGATCATGGGAGGGCTCCTTAGGGCGTGACACGTGTCACGTGACACGTGTCACGTAACCCGGAGTCTGCGGCATGAGTCTTTGGATTACGAGTGATGTGTGACGGGTGATGCGTGACGAGTGATGCGTGATGGGTGATGCGTGATGGGTGATGCGTGACCCGTGGTGCGTGACGAGTGCTGCGTGACGAGTGATGCGTGACGGGTGATGCGTGACGAGTGGTGCGTGACAAGAAGAGCAGCACGCGATTCCGGGTTACGAGTTACGCATTACTCGTTACTCGTCAGCCTTCCATTCTCCACCAACACTCTACGCACATGCGCAATCTGCGCCTCGAAGCTGTCGAAACCGGTCAGATCGATGATCTCCAGCTCGTCGGGGCCGATCTGGCTTTGGCGCACCACGTTCCAGATCAGTTGGTTGAGCGTGGATTCGGGGATGTCGCGCGCGTAGGCGAGGGCGGTTTTGACCGGCCGGCTGCCCGGCGGCATCTTGAAGTTATAGCTGACCAGGCCGATCTTGCCGTCAGCCTGCAGCTTGGTGTAGATGCGGTGCTCGACCCGATCGTCGCGGCCCCAGGCTGGCCGCAGGAAATAGAGCTTCCACAGGCGTTCGCCTGGCTCCAGGCGCAGGATCGATCCGCCGACCAGGTCGGGAAAGACGCCCGGATAGAGGGCGCTGGTGACATCGTTGATCATGGCCGCAGTCTAGCACTGGCTTGGCGGTCTGTCAAGTGATTTTGCCGAATCGGGGTGGTGTGGCACACTTCGCGTGAAGCGTGAAGCGTGAAGCGTGAAGCGTGAAGCGTGAAGCGTTGGTCGAGTAGGCGTCTGCGCCGTACCGAGACCATCCAGGGTTTCGATACGCTGGCAATCCATACCCACATGCGAGTCGTGCGCCCTCAACCCGCTACCCCACTCCGGGGTGCTTCGCAATCAACCCGCGGAGGCTCACAACGCATTCCCGTTAACCATTCACCAATTCACCATTCACCAATTCACCATTCTTCCGAGGCCATCAACTTCATGACATCTTCCCTCATCGCAACCATCGCCCAGGAACTGGGCTTGCAACCCTACCAGGTCGCCGGCGCGGTCGAGCTGCTGGACGCCGGCAACACCATCCCTTTCATCGCCCGCTACCGCAAAGAGGCCACCGGCGGGCTGGACGAGGTGCAACTGCGCCTGGTGGAGGCGCGGCTGGGCTATCTGCGCAACCTGGCCGAGCGCAAGCAGGCTGTGCTGGCCTCCATCGAGGAGCAGGGCAAGCTGACCGACGAGCTGCGCGCCGGTATCGAGGCCGCGACGACCTTGCAGCAGGTCGAGGATCTCTATCTGCCCTACAAGCCTAAGCGGCGCACACGCGCGGCTATGGCTCGCGAGCGGGGGTTAGAGCCGCTGGCCGAGCTGATGGCAGCCCAGGAGACGGGCGCGGCGGTTGAGCAACTGGCCCAACGCTTCCTCAACGCCGATGTGGCAACCATCGAGGAGGCGCTGGCCGGCGCGCGCGACATCGTGGCCGAGCAGGTCAGCGACGACGCCATCGTGCGCGAGATCGCCCGCCGGGCCACGAATGAAGAGGGGCTGCTGCGGGTCAAGCTGGCCAAGAAGGACGCCGATCCGGCCGGCAAATACGAGATGTACCACGACTTCAAGGCCGCGGTTGGCCAGGCGCCGCCGCACCAACTACTGGCCATCAACCGCGGCGAGAAGGAGGGCGTGCTCAAGGTGGCGCTGGATGCGCCCGACGACCTGATCCTGGGCCAGATCGAGCGCCGCGTGCTGCGCAACCCCCGTTCGCCCTTCGCGCCGCACCTGCGCGCGGCCGTGGAGGACGGCTATGGCCGGCTGGTGGCCCCGGCCATCGAGCGCGAGCTGCGCGGCGGGCTGACCGAACACTCCGACGATCACGCTATCCACGTCTTCGCGGCCAACCTTAAGGCGTTGCTGCTCCAGCCGCCGGTGCGCGGCAAGGTAGTGCTGGGCATCGATCCCGGCTTCCGCACCGGCTGCAAAGTGGCCGTGGTCGATGGCAGCGGCAAGTACCTGGCCAGCTTCACCATCTATCCCCACGAGCCGCAGCGCCAGCGGGAGAGCAGCAAGGCCCTGCTGGCTAAGGCAATCGACCAGTTCGGCGTGGACGTGATCACTATCGGCAACGGCACGGCCAGCCGGGAGACGGAGGCGATGGTGGGGGAGGTGATTGAGGAAGTAGACAAGTATACAAGTAGACACGGGAAGAAGGGGAAGGCGGTGGCGTATGTGATGGTGAACGAGGCGGGGGCGAGTGTGTATTCGGCTTCGGACGAGGCGCGGCGCGAGTTTCCCGAGCTGGACGTGTCGATGCGCGGGGCGGTGAGTATCGCGCGGCGCCTGCAGGACCCGCTGGCCGAGCTGGTCAAGATCGACGCCAAGAGCATCGGCGTGGGGCTGTACCAGCACGACGTGGACCAGAAAAAGCTGGCCGCGACGCTGGACGCGGTGGTCGAGGACGCGGTCAACGCGGTGGGGGTGGACGTCAATACCGCCTCGCCCGCGCTGCTGCAGTACGTAGCCGGCATCGGCCCCAAGGTCGCCCAGGCCATCGTGGCGCACCGCGACCAAAACGGGCCCTTCCAGCAGCGCAGCGAGCTGCTCAAAGTCAAGGGGCTGGGACCGAAAGCCTACCAGCAGGCGGCCGGCTTCCTGCGCGTGCCGGAGAGCAAGAACCCACTGGACCGCACCACCGTCCACCCGGAGAGCTACGGCGTGGTCAAGAGCCTGCTGGAGCTGGCCGGGCTGAACCTTAGAATGGTCGACTTTGCCAGCCGGCTACGCCAGTTCCGCCGCGAGCAGCGCATGGAGGAGCTGGCCGCGCTGCTGGAGGTGGGCGCGCCGACGCTGGAGGACATCTTCGAGGCGCTGTTGCGCCCCGGCCGCGACCCGCGCGACGACCTGCCCGCGCCGGAGCTGCGCCGCGACGTGCTCAGCCTGGACGACCTGAGCGAGGGCATGGTGCTGACCGGCACCGTGCGCAACGTGGTCGACTTCGGCGCCTTCGTTGACATCGGCGTCAAGCACGACGGCCTGGTGCACGTCAGCCAGATGGCCGACAAATACGTCCGCAACCCGCACGAGGTCGTCCACGTGGGGGACGTGGTGCAGGTCAAGGTGGTGAAAATCGACAAGGAGCGGGGGCGGGTGGGGTTGAGTATGCGGATGTGAAGCCAGAATCGGCGCTTTCTACATCCGATGCTGCGTTGTGGTATAATGCGAACCAAGTGATGACGTGGAGCAACGGTGACGAGTTCAGGAGACCAACAGCGATGACGTACAGCGTTTCAGTATCCCCCGATGTCTATGCCTTGCTGAGGCAGCGAGCACGCCAAGCCAAAGTTGCGCCAGAGACGTTGGCGGATGACGCCTTGCGTAGATACCTGCACCAGGAAGAACCAACCTGGCGGCAATCGTTCGAGGCGCTGCTCGCGCGGGTGCAGGCAAACTCAGAGCAGTATAGCTCAGAGGAGATCGAAGCGGACATAACCGCTGCGGCTGAAGAAGTGAAGGAGCTACGTCGTGCCCGTCGTGGCGCTAGTTGACACCAACGTTTGGATTTCGGCGCTGATCAACCCCCACGGCTATCCTGCGCGCTTGAAGAATGCCTGGTTGGACGGCAAATTCCAAATTGTGGTATCGGTGGCGCTCCTCGACGAGCTCACTGACGTCCTCTCGCGGCCGCGAATTCGCAACAAATACCGCCTGAAAACCGAGGAAATAGGGGAGTTTCTGCGGCTGATTGCCGAGAAATCCATCACTGTCACCACGACCGGCACCCTCCGTCTCTGCCGCGACCCTGATGACGATCTGATGCTGGAGACAGCACTTAACGGGAATGCGATCTTTGCTGTGAGTCGAGATGACGATCTCAAGCGGGATCAAGAGCTTATCTCGCGTATGCTTGAGCAGGGCATCGAGGTATTGAGCGTTCAGCGTTTCCTTGACAGATTAGAAATCGACAGCTAGACCTATGTCTGGTAGGGATCAGGAGATGCTCGCCTATCTTTCTGAATTGCAGGGCCAGCGGGACTTGTCGGACAGTGAGGCCGACAAGCTGGACTCTTTGTGCCAGACGTATGGCAAGGTAACTCTTCGCAGGGCACGCGCCTACGCGCTGCTAAGTTTGCGCTGGGGGAAACCACTGCTGGCCGAGAACTGATGACGCACGCAGGGATGTTTCGGTGACAACCTCAGTCATGGGTGTCCTGCAACTGCTGTCCCAAGAACTCGTCGTGCCGCGCTGCAACGTCCTTGATATCAGACTCAAACGCGCCGGCATGCTGAAGTAAGGGGTCATCGACGGTCTGGGTTGAGACTTTCTCTGCACATGTGGTCTTGAGCCACTCGATAAGAAACCGGATGACATCAGCCTTCTCCGGCTCATTGTGCGTCTCGTGATACAGCCCCTCCCACAGCTTGAGCGTGCAATTGGGGGCCTTGGCGGCGAACTCCTGGCTGGCTTGGTGCGATGTCAGCCGGTCGGCGGTGCCGTGCATCAGCAGCAGGGGGACAGGGAACTCGGCGGCGTGGGCGATGGCCCATTCGCCTGAGCGCAGCAGCTCGATGCCCAGGCGGGCCGACAGCCGGTCATGCACCAGCGGATCAGCCTGGTAGGCCGCGATGATGGCCGGGTCGCGCGACAGCGCCGCCAGCTCCAGCCCATTGGGCAGGGTGAAGGCTGGCCACAGCCGGTTCATCAGCCGGCCGGCAGCCAGTTGCAGCGCCGGCGGCTTGAAGGCGGTGCGCAGGCCGGGGCTGGTGGCGATCACCCCGACCAGGTCCGGTTTGCGGCGCAGCGCGTAGTTGAGCACCTCGTTGCCGCCCAGGCTGTGGCCGTAGAGAAAGCGCGGCTTGCCAGGGAAGCGCTGCTCGGCCTGTGCCAACAGCAGCCCGATGTCGTCCATCAGCGCGTCGTAGGAGGGGATGACCCCGCGCTGGCCGCCGGAGCGGCCATGCCCGCGCTGGTCGCAGGCCAGCACGGCGTAGCCAGCCTCGTTCAACGCCGCGGCTACGTGGCCATAGCGGCCGCAGTGCTCGCCCAGGCCATGCACCAGGCAGACCACGGCCCGCGGCTCAGCTTCCGGCTCCCAGCAGCAGCCCACCAGCGACAGACCGTCCGCGCTTTGCCACTGTACGTCGGTATAGCTCATGGCTAACAGTCCTTACTCTTGTTGCTGCGATGAAAGGACTGGCCAGGCATTCGTTTCTAGCCCTGGCCAGTCCTTACCTGTGAGCTCGCCGGGATGCTTCGCCGAGCCTCAGCATGACGGACAACGAGTTCAACGCTGTGGCGCGTCCTGCGGCAGCAGGACGGGAAACTCGCAATCGTTTTCACCGAAAACCGGAGGTCCAAGAGTTCCTCCAGTTCCTCCAAGTTTCTCCGAGTTCCGCTCAGTCGCCCGAGCGCGCCGCCAACTGCCGGTCGATCATCAACAGCGCTGCCGGGGAGTCGCCGACCATCTGAAGCTGGGCCATGATCGCGCTGGCGTTCTTCTCCTCCTCCACCTGCTCGTCGATGAACCACTGCAGCATGACCTGGGTGGGGTAGTCCCCTTCCTTGACAGCCAGCGCATACAGGTCGTGGATCGACTTGGTGACCTTTTGCTCGTGCGCGTACGAAGCCTGGAAGACGGCCAGGGGCGAGGCGAAGTCGGCTGGCGGCGCGTCGATGGCCTGCAGCGCGACCCGGCCGCCGCGGTCGATGATGAAGTCGAAGATCTTCATGGCGTGCGCCTGCTCCTCGCTGGCCTGCTGGCGCATCCAGCTAGCTGCGCCGGCGAGGTTCTCAGCCTCGAAGTAGGCCGCCATGGAGAGATAGATGTAGGCCGAGTGCAGTTCTTTCTGCACCTGGTCGTTGAGCGCTTGCTGGACGGTTGGGTTCAACATCGTTGTTGTCCTCCTGTGGACGGGTGAGTTGGTAGATTGGCTTGGTAGATTGGTCGGCCATACGCCCATGCGGGGTGTTTCGCCGTTCGGACTACGCGCACCATTATAGCACAGGTGCGGATAGTCCAGGAACTTGAGACGGCGGGCGCCTTGCTGCCGGCTGTTGACGGGCGCTTGCGGGTGCAGGGATCGTCGGGAGGACAGCGACGCGATTAGCCTGAAAGGGGGCAAATAGTCGCGTCTGATTGGCCGCCCGATATGATCTGCATCATAGGCTTGCAGGGCAAAGTCTGCTATACTGCCTGGCAGCAATCAGTTCTGCTTGTCACGATCAAGGCACGGAGATGCGCCAGGAGTATGACTATGCCCGATAACGAAATTGTCCACGACATCCTGATCGTCGGCGCGGGCCTGGCCGGCAGTTGGGCCGCGATGGTGGCCGCCAAGGAGGGCGTGCGGGATGTGGCGGTGCTGTCCAAGATTCACCCGCTGCGCTCCCACAGCGGCGCGGCCCAGGGCGGCATCGCCGGCGCGCTGAACAACGTGCGCCCGGTGGCCGGCACGGGGCCCGACGGCCCGCTGGAGCAGATACCCGCCGGCGAGCCGCCCATCGACAGCGTCGACCTGCACGTCTTTGACACCATCAAAGGCTCGGACTGGTTGGGCGACCAGGACGCCATCGAGATCATGTGCCGCGAGGCCATCGACGTGCTCTACGAGTACGAGCGCATGGGCTGCGTCTTCAGCCGCACGCCCGACGGCCGCATCGCCCAGCGCCGCTTCGGCGGCCACAGCACCCCGCGCGCCAACTTCGCCGCCGACTGGACCGGCCACGTGCTGCTGCACACCATCCACGAGCAGGCGCTGCGCCACAACGTCACCTTCTACAGCGAGTGGTACTGCATGGATCTCCTCGTCGAGGACAACGTCTGCCGCGGCGTGGTGGCCCTGGACGTGCTCAGCGGCAAGATCCACACTATGCGAGCCAAGGCCGTGCTGTTCGGCACCGGCGGCTATGGCCGGGCCTACAAGATTACCTCCAACGCCTTTGCCAACACGGGGGATGGGGTGGCCATCGCCTACAACGCCGGCATCCCGCTGATGGACATGGAGTTCGTGCAGTTCCATCCCACCGGGCTGTACAGGCACGGCATTCTGATGAGCGAGGCCTGCCGCGGCGAAGGGGGCTACCTGCTCAACAACAAGCACGAGCGCTTCATGGAGCGCTACGCCAAGGACAAGAGGGAGCTGGCCCCGCGCGATCTGGTCAGCCGCTCGGAGCAGCGCGAGATCGACGAGGGTCGCGGCGTCGAGGCCGACGGCCAGGGCATCTGGCTCGACCTGCGCCACCTGGGCCGCGAGAAGATCATGCAGCGGCTGCCGCAGGTGCGTGAGATCGCCATCGACTTCGTGGGCGTGGACCCCATCGACGGCCTGGTGCCGATCCAGCCCACGGCCCACTACAGCATGGGCGGCATCGCCACTGACGCTGACGGCCAGGTCATCGCCGATGTGGACGGCACGCCGGTGGTGGGCTTCTACGCGGCCGGCGAGGCGGCCTGCATCAGCGTCCACGGCGCCAACCGGCTGGGCACCAACAGCCTGCTGGACGCGTCGGTCTTTGGCCGCCGCGCGGGCTACGCCATGGCCCGCTTCGTGCAGGGCGGCGCACCTCTACAGCCCGTCAGCGGCGACCCGGCCCAGCGCAACCGCCAGCGCATCAAGTCGCTGTTGGACAACCCAGGCACAGAGCTGGTGGAGGACATCGCCCAGGACCTGAAGACCACCATGACCAACAACTGCGGCATCTTTCGCGACGAGGAACGGCTGCGGAAGGCCATGAGCGAGATCAAGGCGCTGCAAGCGCGCTTCAAGAACGCCCGCACCATGGACAAGAGCAGCCGCTTCAACACCGACGTGCTGGCGACGCTGGAGGCCGGCCACATGCTGACCTTCAGCGAGGTGATCGTGGCCGGCGCGCTGGTGCGCCAGGAGAGCCGCGGCGCGCACAGCCGCACCGACTTTCCCAAGCGCGACGACGACAAGTGGCTGGTGCACACTGTGGCTCACAAGAACGGCGACGATGGCCCGCGGCTGAGCTACAAGCCGGTCACCATCGATTACGAAAAGTACCCGCCGCAGGAGCGGAAGTATTAGTCGGTGACCGGTAAACGGTAAACGGTAAACAGTAAACGGTAATCGGTGAAGGCGCGAGAGTCCGATCACCGTTCACCGGTCACCGGTCACCGTTCACCGATCACCGTTCACCGATCACCGTTCACCGTTCACCGATCACCTTTCACCGTTCACCGTCTGTCAAAACGGAGCATAGCATGAGCAACAACGGCACGCATCCCACCGCTATCGTGCGCATCCAGCGCTTCAACCCGGAGACCGACATAAAGCCGCACCTGCAGGAGTTCGAGGTCGAGTTGCAGCCGGGCACCACGGTGTTGGACGCGCTGCACGAGATCAAGTCGCACCAGGATGGCAGCCTCACCTTCCGCCGCTCCTGCCGCCACGCCATCTGCGGCAGTTGCGCCATGCACGTCAACGGCAAGAACGAGCTGGTCTGCAAGGCGCCGCTGAAGGACCGGCTGGACCGCAAGGGGCGGGTAACCATCCGGCCGCTGCCCTACCTGCCCATCATCAAGGACCTGGTGGTGGACCGCACCAGCTTCTGGGAGCAGTACCAACGGGTCAAGCCGTGGCTCGTGCCGCCGGAGAACGTGCCCGAGAAGGAGTTCCGCATGAGCCCGGAGGAGGTGGCCGCTCTTCGCAACGCGGAGACCTGCATCATGTGCGGGGCCTGCTACTCCTCCTGCCAGATCATCGCGCTGACCAAGGAGTACATTGGCCCGCACGCGCTGCTCAAGGCGTTTATGCGCGTGATGGACCCGCGCGACAGCATCCCCGGCGAGCGGCTGGCCGACCTGGACGGCGCGGACGGCGTCTATCGCTGCCGCACCATCTTCAACTGCATCGACGCCTGTCCCAAGAACCTCAACCCCACCCAGGCCATCGAGACGCTGCGCAAGCTGGCGCAGAAACGTGAAGCCTTCGAGCGGGCCCGGGTTGAGCGCCAGAAGCACCTGGACGAACCAATCCTAGCGCGCTGAGAACTGTACGCAGATTCACGCAGATGAACGCAGATCAGAGTCTTCAAGTATTGCGATCCTGGCTCACGCAAAGGCGCAAAGGCCGCAAAGTGACAGATTTTCTTGGCGTTCTTGGCGGCTATGCACGAGCAGAATGAACTTTGGAGCACTCGTAACGCGTCGTAAAGGAGCGTTTTCATGTACACGAGCAGCGGTTTCATCAGCTTTGCCTTGCGGCGCCTGACCGGCGTGGCGCTGGTGGTCTACTTGTTCATGCACATGTGGGTGATCGGCTCGGTCAACGCTGGGCCGGAGGTGTTCGACGCCCGCCTGGCCTTCGTGCAGCAGCCGCTCTTCAAGCTGCTGGAGGTGGCCTTGCTGGCGGCTGTGGTTTACCACGCAGTGGACGGCATCCGCATCATGATCGTGCACTACAGCGGCGTCACCGAGTACCGCAAGAGCATGTTCTACGCGGTGATGGCCGTGTCGGTGCTGCTGGTGATCGCCGGCGGCGTGCCGATCATCCGGTTCATGCTGGAAGGGAAATAGCGTTCAGGACTGACAGTCCTCGCCACGCTGAGACTGACCCTTGCGACCATCCCAGGACTGTCAGTCCTGAGCCTGAAACGGAGGCCCTATGCGCGTCTTTCAAATGCAACGCATCAGCGCCATCGCGCTGGTGGTCTTTCTGACCATCCACATGATCGTGGTTCACTATCCGCCCTTCCACATCGACTTCAACCAGATCATCATCCGCATGGCGGATCCTATGTGGAAGGCCATCGACATCGCCTTTCTCTTCTTCGTGCTCGTTCATGCGCTGGCCGGCGCGTGGGTGGTGCTGACCGACGTGCAGCGCTTCAGCCGGCTCAAGCGCTTCTTCGCCGGCGCGGCCATCGTCATCGGCTTGCTTGCTTTCTACTACGGCACGAAGACGATCCTGGCCTTCCAGCCGCCGGCGCAGGCGGTGCTGGGCGCGATCCCTCCCGGATAGCTTCTGGATTTCTAGCCGGATCTACATCTCTTCACCAGGACTGGCAGCGCTGACTTGTCGCGCGTCGATGAATCGCGACGCGTACGAAAACTGCGCTGGGCAGTCGCCGGGCGAGGCAAGAGAGGCGGTGTTCGCGTCATCTACTACTGGAAGCGAACCGATGGCGAAATCTGGATGTTGACCCTGTATGCCAAGAACGAAGCAAGCACCATACCTGCTCACATTCTGAGAAAGATTGCCAAGGAGATCGAAGATGCTTGAGCGTAACATCGGACAGGAGATCCTGGACGGAATCCAAGAGATCAAGGCGTACAAAGCGGGGCGGGTTGACCTGCGCACGCGTACGCTGAAGGCGCCAGCCCCACCGCAGACGATCCGTGCTCAACTCAATCTGTCGCAGGCCGCCTTTGCCGGCCTGATGGGAGTCAGCGTTCGCACTGTACAGGACTGGGAGCAGGGCCGTCGCGAGCCCAGCGGGCCGGCCAAGGCTCTGCTGCGCATCGCCGAGCAGCACCCGGAGGTCTTTGCGCAGTTGGCGTAGGGAGGTACGCAGGGGGTGCTTAACTGAAAGGGAAATCGGTTACAACGGTTGATCTATCCACCTTGGTGCAGGCGCTCAAGCACATTGGCCTTCTAATAAATCGATCGCCTCATCTGCAGCTACCAACACCGGCTGGCCGCTATGCAGCGACCGGACGCACGCGTCGGTGATTTGCAGCGCGCGATAGCCGTCCCAGGCGCTGGCGCCGTCGAAGGGCTCCCCAGTGCGCAGCGAGCGCGTCCACTGCGTCAGCTCGGCGATGTAGGCCGCCTGAAAGCGCGCCAGCCAGTCCATCGGAACCGCTGCTGAACGCGCCCCCGCCTCGCGTACGATAACGCTGTCAGGCTGGCCGGTGATGGCCGCGCCCCGCTCACACACCACCTCGGCCGATACCTCGTAGCCATACTCGGCCGCCCCGTAGACCTCGATGGTCGCCAGGCAGTCGCCGCTGAGCGTCAATTGGATCAAGAGCAGGTCGGTGGTGTCCTCGCTGAACGAGCGGTGCGAGCGCACGCCGCGCACGAAGACTTCCTCAACTTCTTGTCCCAGCAGCCAGCGCAGCGCGTCCACGTCATGGCCGGCCGAGTTGGTCAGGATCACCTCGCCGCGCGCGTCGTAGGGGATGGCCGCGTTGCGATGCACCCCTTTGTACAGGATGGGGCGGCCCAGCCGGCCGGAGGCCACCAGATCCCTCACGGCCAGGTGCTGCGGGTCGAAGCGGCGCATCAGGCCCACCGACACCAGCCGCCGGCCCAGCGCAGCCTCAGCCTCGACAATCTGGCGCGCGTCGGCCAGGCTGGTCGCCAGCGGCTTTTCACACAGCACCGGCTTCTGGGCGCGCAGGCATTCCTGCACAAAGGCCGCGTGGGTGGCGTCGGGCGAGGCAAGGAGCACAGCATCGACCCGCGGGTCATGGATCAGGGCCAGTGGATCGGCCAGCACGGCTGGCGCTCCGCAGCGTGCCGCGGCCTGTTGGGCACGCTCGACGTCAAGATCGTACAGTGCCGCCACGTGCGCGCCGGCGACGTATTGGTGCAGGTTGACAGCGTGGCGCGTCCCCATACCCCCTGTCCCGATGATACCGATAGATACCTCGCTCGAACTGGTCACGAATCCCTCGCTTTCGATGAACACACGACTACACGGCAGTGGCATGACGTAACTGCTCAGGCGTGCCCCTTTCCAGGGATTGGAAAAATCCCTGGCTGACAGTACAAAGGCCCCTCAGGGCCTGGCGGAGTGTGTTCCCAGCGGCTGTGGCCGCTTCGTGCTGTCAGACGGTGAATTCTATTCACCGGGCTGAGCAGTTACGGCGTGACTCTGTTGACAAACAAGTTGGCTCCGGCAGATGCGACAACCCACCGGAGCCAACTAGCATACCTGTCTACTTGTCTACTTGCCTACTTGCCTACCAGTTTACCAACCTACCAATCTACCCACTTCCTACTGCATGAACTGGGCGACATTGTCCTTGGAGACGACCTCGACGCCGGTGTTGACGAAAGCCTCGACGGTCTCGCCGCGGGCCACCTGGGCTGCAGTCAGCGTGCCAAGCTCGCCGATCTTACCGGCGAACTGGGCGATGGAGCCGGCCAACACGCCCTCTTGGATCGCCTGCAAGGCGTCCGGCGAGGCGTCGAAGCCGACGATGATCAGCGACTTGCCGGCGGCCTTGGCCGCGTTGGCCGCGCCCAGCGCCATCTCGTCGTTGGTGGCGAAGATCGCTTTAAGGTTGGGGTTGGCGGTCAACAGGTTCTCGGCCACGGTCTGGCCCTTGGCGCGGTCGGAGTCGGCCGGCTGAACGGCGACGACGGTCAGGCCGGCTGCTTCCATGGCCGTCTTGGCGCCTTCCTCGCGCTGGTTGTGGACGGGATCGCCGGCCGCGCCGCGGATGATGGCGACTTCGTCGCCGGCCTGAAGGGCCTTGACGATGAATTCGCCGCCCAACTGGCCGCCCAGGCGGTTGTCGGTGCCGACGAAGGCCGCCTTGTTGGTGAAGCCGGTGATGTCGGTGTCGATCAGGACGACCGGGATGCCGGCCGCCACCGCCTTTTCCAGGGTCGGCTGAACCTGGTCGGCCTGCGACGGGGCCACGGCGATGGCGTCGACCTTGGACGCGATGGCCGACTCGATGATGCGAATCTGGCCTTCGATGTCGGTTTCCTCGTTGGGACCGAGGAAGGATGCCTTGATCGTGGGGTCGCTCTGCATGGCCGCGTCGACGCCGGCGCCGACGGCCTTCCAGTAGTCGCTGGTCACGGCCTTGACGATGACGGCGATGTTGAGGTTTCCATCTGCTGGTTTGGTTTCCGGTGCAGCCGTAGGCTGAGCGGCCTCAGGAGCGATCGTGGGCGCGGTCGGGGCGCTGGGTGCGGCTGGGGCAGCGCAAGCTGCTAAGGCCAGTAGCATGACCAGGCCAACTAGAATCAGAGTCTTCGACGTGCGTGACATGGGGTTCTCCTCGTGTGAAGGTTGGTTTGGCTTACGAAAGGGACACGGTTGGTTGTTTGTGGATATGATTAGGCTTTTCCGAGGATCACCTCCTTACGGGATTGATTTGGATGACATTGAAATGAAATTGGTCGTAGGGGCGGGTCTTGT
>JBAQCH010000370.1:0-11721 GCA_049294015.1 Anaerolineae bacterium | reverse complement strand
CGGGCCGGTCTCCGACCGAGCCCGCTCTTTTGGCGTGCGCGGCTGTTCAGTTTATAATCCTTGCCAGGCTGCGCCCCGATTCTGCTCCGGGCAACACAACCCCGTCTTCTCTTCCCAACCGACACAGCCAGCTCAGCATCCCGGCCGGCGCGCGCCTCCGTGGCCTGCCGCCAGCCTCCGGGATGCTCTAGAAACACCCCCATGGACCCCATGCCGTCCCCATCCGCGCCCCAGCCGCCCGGCGCCAGGCTCTGGCACAGCCTGAGCAGCGAGGAGGCGCTGGAGCGACTCAACAGCGCGTTCAACCAGGGGCTCTCCAGCCAGGAGGCCCAGCGCCGTCTGGCCCAACACGGCCCCAACGAGCTAACCGAAGCGCCCCGCCCCGGCTTCTGGTCGCGGCTGCTGGACCAATTCAAGAACTTCCTGGTGATGATCCTGATCGTCGCCAGCGTGATCTCGCTCCTGCTGGGCGACTACGTGGAGGCGTTGGCCATCATCGCTATCGTCGCGCTCAACGCCATCCTGGGGGTGGTGCAGGAGTCCAAGGCCGAGGAGTCGCTGGCCGCGCTGAAGAAGATGGCCGCGCCCGAAGCGCGCGTGATCCGCGACGGCCGCCAGGTGTCGGTCCCCGCCCGTGAGTTGGTGCAGGGCGACATCGTGGTGCTGGAGACGGGCAACTACGTGCCGGCCGATGTGCGCCTATTGGAGGCGGTTAATCTCAAGATCGAAGAGGCCAGCCTGACCGGCGAGTCAGAGCCGGTGCAGAAGCGCTCCGACCTCGTGCTGGACCGCGAGATCCCTCTGGGCGACCGGCGCAACACGGCCTACATGGGCACGCTGGTCACCTACGGCCGCGGCCGCGGCGTGGTTACTGGCGTCGGCATGAACACGCAGATTGGCCTGATCGCGCAGATGATTCAGAGCTTCGAGACCGAGCCGACGCCCTTGCAGCGCAAGCTGGAGCAACTGGGCAAGACGCTGGGCATCGCCGCGCTGGCCATCTGCGGCCTGGTCTTTCTGGTGGGTGTAGGTCGCTTCCTGGTGGACCCGATCCCCGGCGTCACTCTCACCGAAGCGGTGCTGGAGATGTTCATCGTGGCGGTCAGCCTGGCCATCGCGGCCGTGCCCGAAGGACTGCCGGCTGTGGTGACCATCTGCCTGGCGCTGGGCATGCAGCGTATGGTGCGCCGCAACGCGCTGCTGCGCCGCCTGCCGGCCGTCGAGTCGCTGGGCTCGGCCACGGTGATCTGTTCCGACAAGACCGGCACCCTGACCCAGAACGCCATGACCGTCACCCGGGTCTGGACCCCCGACGCGCAGTTGGTCGTCAGCGGCGACGGCTATAGTCCTGAAGGCCAGTTCAGCGCCGGCGACCAGGTCTTCTGGCCCGGCGAGCTGCCGGCCAGCGTCAACCTGCTGTTGCAGGTGGGGCTGCTGTGCAACGACGCACACATCGAGACCAGCGGCCTGGAGGAGGGACGCCGTAGCTGGCGGGTGATGGGCGATCCCACCGAGGGCGCGCTGGTGGTGGCTGCGGCCAAGGCCGGCTTCTGGAACGACGACCAGCACGGCGGCGTTGCCGAACGAGCGGCCGAGATACCTTTCGACTCCGAGCGCAAGCGCATGACGGTGATCTGCGACGTGCGCGGAACCGCGCTGGCGCCGCATCAGATTGGGCTGAACGGGGGCGGGGAAGGTGGCTACCTGGCGCTGGTCAAGGGCGCGCCGGACCTGGTGCTGGAGCTGTGCAGCCGCATCTACGAGCACGGCCAGGCGCGGCCGATCACAGCGGCTGACCGGCAGCGCGTGCTGGCCACCAACAGCGCGCTGGGCTCCGACGCGCTGCGCGTGCTGGGGGCGGCCGTGCGGCCCTTGCCAGCGCTGCCAGACGACGACGCATTGACGGCCGCGCAGGTGGAGCGCGACCTGGTGTTCGTGGGCCTCGCCGGCATGATCGACCCGCCGCGGCTGGAGGTCAAGCCGGCCATCGCCACCGCCCGCCACGCCGGCATCAAGACGGTGATGATCACCGGCGACTACCGCAACACCGCCGTGGCCATCGCCCAGCAGATCGGCCTGCTGCGGCCGGGCGGCAAGGCGCTGACCGGCGCCGAGCTAGACGCCATGGACGACGCCAGCTTCACTCAGGTGGTAGAGGAGATCGACGTCTATGCCCGCACCTCGCCGCAGCACAAGGTGCGTATTATCGAGGCGCTGCGCCAGCGCGGCCACATCGTGGCCATGACCGGCGACGGCGTCAACGACGCGCCGGCGCTGAAGCGGGCCGACATCGGCGTGGCCATGGGCATCACCGGCACCGACGTCAGCAAGGAGACGGCGGCCATGGTGCTGACCGACGACAACTACGCGTCCATCGTGTCGGCCGTGGAGGAGGGGCGCGTCATCTACGCCAACATCCGCAAGTTCGTCTACTATCTGCTCTCCTGCAACGTGGGCGAGATCCTGGTCATCTTTCTGGCGACGCTGGCCGGCTGGCCGCTGCCCTTGACTGCGATCCAACTGTTGGTGCTGAACCTGCTTACCGATGGCGCGCCGGCGTTAGCCCTGGGCCTGGAGAAGGGCGACCCCGACATCATGGGGCGACCGCCGCGGCGGCCCGAGGAGCCAGTGATCAACCGGGAGATGACCATCGGCATCGTCATCCAGGCCATCGCCATCACCGTCGCCGTGCTGGCGGTGTTCCGCATCGGTGTGAGTTGGTACCCTGACAACCTCCAGCGCGCCCAGACGATGGCCTTTGCCACGTTGTCCATTTCGGAGCTGCTGCGGGCCTACACCGCCCGCTCCGAGCACTACAGCGTCTTCCATATCGGCCTATGGGGCAACCGCTATATGCAGGTTGCGGTGGCGGCCTCGCTGGCCATCCTGCTGGCCATCATCTACGTGCCAGCGCTGGACCCGATCTTCAACGCCACATTCCTGGGACTGAGCGAGTGGTTGGTGATGCTGCCCTTCATCTTCCTCCCAGCCATCGTCGCCGAGCTGACCAAAATCCCCTTCCGCCGCCGGCAGGAGCGGGAGCTGGCGGCGTTGGCGGCATAAACAGTAGGTCCGGCTAGTAGCCGGACCTAGGTGCTCCAGTCCTCAACCAGCAATCCCGGCACCTGCTTGAAGTCACGCATGTTACGAGTGACGAGCACAGCATCCTGTCTCAGGGCAATCGCAGCAATGCGCAGATCGAGCGTGCTGATGCGCACGTTCTGCACGCGTAAACGCTGAAACAGATGTTGCGCTGCTGCATCGAAAGGCAAGACTCTCAAGTCGCAGAAGTACTGCGCGGTGGCCTTAAGCTGGTCATAGGCAAGCGCCACGTTCACACCTGGACGCCCGATCTGCGCCAACCTACCCCGCATCTGTTCCTCAACTGTGACCACAGTGATCGCTACGCCGTCTGAGATGTGCCTGTGAACCGCGGCGATTGTTTGCGTATGCCCATGCTGATGAAGCGTCACATGGTCGGTATCAAGAATGTAGAGACTCATGCCAGTACTGGTGTACGCTCTTCGTCGATCTGACGGCGATACTCAGCCATAGATGCCAGGAAGTCATCCCAGGTAGGGTCATCAGCAAATAGTCCGGCTCTGGCCACCCAGGGGTCGTCACTCACCTGCTCCGGCACGTCAATTTCGACCTTCACAAACTGCGTCTGGTCAATCAAGTCACGAATCAACGCACGCACTCCTTCCAGGGCTTCTTGTTCGGTGTTTCCATGAACCGCTTTGTCTGGCCACAGCAGGGGGCGGGCTACATAGCCATTTCCTGCCTGCCTAAGCAATATCACATCAAACGTCATGTGAGTCACCTCTTTGCTCTCAGTTGCTCATCGGCAGCCGCGCTGCCGGCCAGTTGAGCTGAATCCCCTTGGGCAACAGCCCATGGCGCGCTGCGCCGTGCAGCAGAATGCTGTTGATCAGCTCGGCGTAGGTCGCGCCCTCCGCGCGCGCCTCGATCACCAGGTCGCTGATGCGCGGGTTGAGGCCGGGCAAGGGGTTGATCTCCAGGATGTAGGGCTTGTCGTTGGCGTGGCGGTCCAGGCGAAAGTCAACGCGCGCCACATCGCGACAGCCCAACACGCGGAAGGCTGCAGCCGTGTACCAGTTCAGGTCGATGCCCAGTTCCTCGTCCACCGGCGCGGGGCAGAGGTAGTGGAAATCGTCGGCCAGCTCGGTCTTGACCCGGCCGGTGTAGATGCCCCCCTCCTCGGCCGGATAGCGCGCGAAGTCCACCTCCAGCGGCGGCAGGAAGTGCAGGCCGGCCGTGATGCGCGGCGCATCCTCGTCGCCGGGCACGCGGCGCGCCACCGGCCCGCGCAGGTTGCCCACCACGCCCACGGTGATCTCGCGGCCATCGACATAGTGCTCGACCAGGGCAGGCTGGCGATAACGGGTGAGGATCTCGTTGATCTGCTGGCGCAGCTCGGTCTCGTCGTACACCACTGAGCGCGCGCTGACGCCCATGCCCGTGCCCTCGCTG
The DNA here is from genome assembly GCA_049294015.1 of Anaerolineae bacterium. Lineage (GTDB taxonomy): Bacteria > Chloroflexota > Anaerolineae > JAAEKA01 > JAAEKA01 > JAAEKA01. Next base: position 7,227 of record JBAQCH010000370.1, on the reverse strand, counting down.
GTAGGCTTGACGAACATGGGAAAGGTCATGTCGTCGTCCAGCGGTTCATCGACGCGCTCGAAGCTTTGAAAGGCCGGCGTGGGCAAGCCATGAAAAGCCAGCACGCGCTTGGTCATGGACTTGTCCAACGCCAGCGCCAACGACATGACGCGCGAGCCAGTGTAGGGCAGGCGCAACATCTCCAAGATCGCCGGCACCTGCGACTCGCGGCTGTCGCCCCAGTGGCTCTCGGCGATATTGAAACAGATGTCGGGCCGATAGACCGGAAGCGTCTCGACCAGCGACAGGTCAGCCTCGAAGAACTCGGCGTCGTGGCCGCCCACCCGCAGCGCTTCGACAATGGCCTCGACAGTCTCCTCGGAATCCAGATCATCCCACTGGTCAGGCGACATGCCCGGCCATGAGGGAGCGTTTTTCTTCAAGTTAGCTAATACAGCGACGCGCATGTTGTACCTCGGGGGCAGTGAACAGTGAACAGTCGACAGTCAACAGTGTCCGTCTCCCATTTACTGCTCGCTGTTTACTGGTCACTGACAACTGGCTCCGCCAACGCCGGCCCATTGCCGGGCAGCATATCCACCGTCTCGCCGACCATGAAGGGCTGCCACTTGTCCGCGCGCTCGCGCAGGCGGTGCATGGTCCCGCCGCGGGCGTGGGTGCTGTCGAAGCCCTGCGGACGGATGGCCATCTGCCGGCCGTCCAGCAGCGCATGCACGCCCTCCTGGCCCGCCTCCGGCCGGCGCGGGATCTGGCGCTCCAGGTGCCTGATCTCCAGCGGGTCGTAGTCCAGCGGCTCGCTGTAGGTGGTGATGTAGCCCTCGTAGTTGCGCAGCACTACCTTGCCGGGCGCGGTGCTGATGACGTAGTTGGGCATGACCGGAATTTTGCCGCCGCCGCCGGGCGCATCGACCACGTAGGTCGGCACGGCGTAGCCGCTGGTGTGGCCGCGCAGCCCCTCGATGATCTCGATGCCCCTGGAGACGCTGGTGCGGAAATGTCCCGCCCCTTCCACCAGGTCGCACTGGTAGAGGTAATAGGGGCGCACCCGCATCTTGACCAGCTCATGCACCAACATGCGCTGGATATGCACCGAATCGTTCACGCCGGCCAGCAGCACGCTCTGGTTGCCCAGCGGGATGCCGGCGTCGGCCATGCGTGCGCAGGCTGCCCGCAACTCAGGCGTGATCTCCTTGGGATGGTTGACGTGGATGTTGATCCAGAAGGGGTGGTACTGGCGGATCATCTGACAGAACTCGTCGGTGATGCGCTGCGGCAGGAAGACCGGCACGCGGCTGCCGACCCGGATGATCTCCACGTGCGGGATCGCGCGCAGGCCGCCCAGCAGGCTGTCCAGGCGGCGCGGCGGGATGGTCAGCGGGTCGCCGCCGCTGAGCAGCACGTCGCGAATCTGCGGCGTGGCGCGAATGTAATCGAGCTGGGCCTGGTGTTCCTGGCTGCTGAAGTTGGCCGACGGGTCGCCGACGATGCGGCTGCGCGTGCAGTAGCGGCAATAGCTGGCGCACTCGGTGGTCACCAGCATCAGCACGCGGTCAGGATAGCGATGCACCAGCCCCGGCACAGGGGAATGGGCGTCCTCGGCCAGCGAGTCCTCCATCATCGAGGTGAAGGCCCTTAGCTCGCTGCCCAGCGGCACCACCTGCTTGCGCACCGGGCAGTGCGGATCGTAGGGGTCCATCAGGGTGGCGAAGTAGGGCGTCACGTCGACGCGAAACTTGTCGGGCGCGGATAGGCCCTCGATCTCGTCGTCGGTCAACTGGATGACCCGGCCGATCTCCTCGACGCTGTTGAGGCGGTTGCTAAGCTGCCAGCGCCAGTCGTTCCATTTCTCGTCGGGCACGTCGCCCCACACGCGCCGGCGCGTCTCCAGCGCCTGCGCCTGCCATTGTTCCATCAACGAAGCGCTGCTGTCCATCATTGCTGTCATAGCACAGATCTCCTGCGATGAGGTGTCACACCACGCGTAGGACGATTTTCCAAATCGTCTCCTCAGCCATCAACCCCACGATCTAGGAAGATCGTGGTACGCAAGACGCGAACAGGGGTGCGCCGCCGATCATACCATAGCCATATCGCGCTGTCAATTGCCTCTGGAACCATGCGCACGGCAGGCACGATTGCACCCTACGGGCATTCTGGCTATAATCAGCGCCAACCGTCGCGCCACGTTTGCGCTGCCCAAGACTCTGGTCACTGCGGAGGATTCTATGCCCGTCAAAATCGTCACCGACACCGGCTGCGACCTGCCGGCCCCACTGATCGAGCAGTACGATATCCACCTGGTGCCGCTGGTGCTGCGCTTTGGCGAACGAGACGTCGACGATTCGCCCGCAACGCGCGCCGAACTGTGGCAGCGCGTTGAGGCCGGCCTGCCCTGCGAGACTTCCGGTCCGCCAGTGGGAGCTTATCAGATCGTCTTCGCGCCGCTGGTGCAGGCCGGCCACGAGATCGTCTGCATCACTCTGACTGGCGCACACAGCATCACCTACGGCAGCGCGGCGCTGGCAGCCCAGGACTTCCCCGGCCAGATCACGGTGATCGACGGCTGCTCCATCTCGCTGGGCTATGGCTTGCAGGTGCTGGAGGCAGCCCACCTGGCAGCGGCCGGCGCCAGCCGGCAGGCCGTAGCCGACGCCGTGCGCAGCGCCCAGCAGCGGCTGACGATCCGCTTCTTTCTGGAGTCGCTGGACCAGGTCAAGCGCGGCGGCCGGCTGGATGGCTTGATGCCCATGCTCAACCGCTTGGGCGCGGCCTTGAACATCCGTGCCGTGTTAACCGTCAACTCCGATGGACGGATCAGCCTGGTGGGGCCGGCGCGCGGCCGGCGCGGCGCGCTGAAGCGTGTGGCGCAGGACATCGTGGCCACCGGGCCGGTGGAACGGCTGGCCGTGGCCCACAGCCGCGCGTTGGACGAGGCCGAGGCGCTGGCCGACGAGCTGGCCGTCGCGCTGAACTTCCCCCGCTCGCAGATCATGATGGTCGAGATCGGTTCGGTGCTGGTAGCCCACGCCGGCCAGGGCCTGCTGGGCGCCGGCTCGATCAGGGCAAGATAGGCTGGCGCTCAGGGATGCCCGCGCGCCGCGGGTAGGCGGCCGGCGTCTGTGCAGCTTTGGCCACGAGGATCAGCGAACGTTCGGCATCCAGCCCCGGCACTGCAACCGGCAGGACGTCGTGCAGGCTGCCGCCCAGCGTCTGCAAGGCCAGCCGGGACTGGGCCAGCTCCTCCTGCGGCTCGCGGCCCTTCTGGATCACGAACCAGCCGCCCCGTTTGAGCAGGGGCAGGCCGTACTCCAGCAACGTGGGCAGACGAGTCACTGCCCGCGCCAGGGCCAGATCGAAGGCCAGGCGGCCGGCGTGCTGGCCGAAGTCCTCGGCGCGGGCCTGCACCACAGTCACATCGGTCAATCCCAGTGTGTCCACCACGTGCTGCATGAAGCGGCACTTCTTGCCCGTGGCCTCCAGCAGCGTCAGCCGCAGGCCGGGCCAAACGATCTTCAGCGCCAGCCCGGGCAACCCCGCCCCTGCGCCGATGTCCACGGTCTTGGGCGAGCTGGCCAGCCAGGCCGCCAGCGGCCGGCGGTCGATATGCGGCAGGGCCAGCAGGCAGGAGAGCGAGTCCAGGAAATGTTTGGTCTCGATCTCGGCCGGGCCGGTGATCGAGGTCAGGTTCATGCGCTGGTTCCAGTCCAGCAGCTCGCTCTGAAAGCGCTGGAACGCAGCTACCTGCGCGTCCGATAGTTCGATGCCCATGGCGTGGGCGTGGTCTTGAAGGGTCATGGGAGTGGGTAGATTGGGAAACTGGTAGATTGGTAGATTGGTCGGGTTTTGGTGTCAGGTTTCAAGTGTCAATTGTCGAGTCTCGCACGTGACACTTGACACCTGACACTTGGCACTTGACACCTGACACTTGGCACCTGACACTCGACACTTGGCACTTGACACTGCCTTCAGTCCACAGTATACCACGACCTCACGAACAAACGAACTCGCGAACGTGCGCTCGCACCCGCGCCATTGTGCAATGCCACTCAAGCGATATCGCCATTTTGCCGTGTCTGTTATATAATCATCCCATCGCGCGGCGCCGCGCTCTGTCATTCCTTGGCCGCACGTTGGCGGACGATCAATCCCGGAAAGGTGATGTGCCATGCACCACACAGTTGGCGAGATCATGCGTACCCAGCTTTGGACCATCGATACCCAAGCGCCGTTGGAGGAAGCCCAGGCTCTGATGGAGGAGCACGCAGTGCGCCGCCTGCCGGTGCTGGACGAGGACGGCGAGTTGGTGGGCATTCTCAGTTGGGGCGACGTGCGCGAGGCCACATCGGTCGAGGCAGCCCAGACGGTCAATCCCTACGAGCCCGCGGCCGAGCATGACTGGCTCACCGTTTGGGAGGCGATGACCCGCGACCCGCTGGTCGTGACGCCGGAAACCAGCCTGGCCGACGCCGTCGAGCTGATGCTGACGCACAAGATCGGCGGCCTGCCGGTCGTCAAGGCGCGCGGCGGGCCGGGCCGGCGTCAATTGGTGGGCATCATCACCGATACCGACATCTTCCGCCTGGTGTTGCAGCTTTGGCGCAAGGAAGAAGATGCGGCCAACGGGGAGCAAACGCTGTAGGTCACGTTATCAACGTGACCGCCACCCTTGTCCGGCTGGTAGCCGGACCTACGAAGATTGTCCGGCTGGTAGCCGGAGCACCAGGCGTTACGGGCGCGTTACAAAACTGTCATTCGGTCGCCCTCGCTTGTTCATCGGAATTTAATCCCATCATGCTACCATTGGGGGTGCTACGGAGCGCGCGTTGCCTGCCGCCCGGCGACTCGCCAACTGCTGCGTTTGCAGTATAATGCCTGCCTGACGTACCAAAGTGAGATCGACCTATGACGTTTCGACCAGCGCAGCGGCCCCGGCGGGCCGCTTCTATCGTTTATTCTAGCCGCAAAACCTGGATGGCTCTGGCTGTGCTGCTGGTGGCTGTCTCGCTGCTGGGCCTGACCGGCGTCGGTCTGGCTCAGCCTGAGCAGCAAGAGCCGCCGCTATCCTTCGCTCCCGCCAGCTTTCCGCAGGGCGTCGCATCGTCCACCGCCACAGATTGTCTGTGGGTGGGAGAGAACTACGGCGAGCCCAACGCCCAGGGCGACATGTACATCGTCTGGTCGGGCGCGGTCAGCAGCGCCAGGCTGGTGGGCGACGAGTTCAACGTCGGCGCGCGCAACGATATCTACCTCAACGATAGCTTCATCGGCCAGAGCATCATCGACGGCTCGGCCACCAATGGCTCGTGGTGCGAGCCGCGTGCCGGTTCGACCAAGGAATGGGAGATCCCGGCCAGCCTGCTGCGCCAGGGATTCAACCGCGTGCGGCTGACCTCGGCCTTGCAGGGCAACGGTGTGCCCGATGAATGGGGCATGAAGAATGTGCATCTGGTGCTGCAAGGGGACAACCTGGTGGCCACCCAGGTGGTGGACTTCACCTTTGCCAGCAGCTATGACGGCTCCGCCCAGCGGGCCGCGCTGCAAGCGCCCATCTCCTACCTGCCCAGCCAGCCGACGCCGCTGCTGCTGGCTATTCATGGCTGGGGCGACGACCGCTGGGCGCCGCTGAACGACTACGGCGAGGCCGCCAACGCCGCAGGCTGGCTGCTGGCCTCGCCCGACATGCACGGCGAACGTCGGCATCCTAACCTGCCGCCGTACGACCACCCGCTGGCCTCGCGCGCCAGCCAGCAGGACATCCTGGACACCATTCAATGGGTGCGCCAGCGCTACAACGTCGACCCCAACCGCATCTACATCGCTGGCACGTCCATGGGTGGACAGATCGCCCTGGTGACGGCAGCCAAGAACCCCGGTCTGTTCGCAGCCGTGGTGTCCGACCGCGGCCCCACCGACTTGGCGCGCTGGTACGAGGAGTCGGAGCCTTGGCGGCAGCTACTGATTGCCCAGGAGCTGGGCGGCCCGCCCGGCGGTAGCCTCTGGTTCGAGTATCAGCGCCGTTCGCCGTTGAGCTTTGCCCGCAACTTTTCCGCTACGCCGCTGCAGCTCTATCACGCCACGGGCGACACCACAGTGTTACCCCGCCACTCGCAGGATATGTTCGACGCCGTGCGCGCGGCCAATCCCAACGCGCCCGTATCGCTCATCACCTTCCCCGGCAACCATACAACTCCGGTGCCCGGTGGCAAGGCAGCGCTGATCCAATGGCTGGGCAACCACGTGCGCGGCGCGCCGCCCACCGCGATCGACGCGATCAGCGATACCTCGACCACGCTCTGGTGGGTGCAGCTCACCCAGCAGGGTACGGCCGCGCGCTGGAGCACGGTGCAGGGCGCGGTCACCCCTGATGGTTCAGTGCAGGTGCGAACGGTGGATCCGGCTGGCCTGGCCGCGGCCGTGGACGTGGCCAGCCTGGGACTGCCGCAGAGCCGCTACGTGGTCGAAGACCTGGCCATGGACCAGGCTACCTTTTCGGCGCAGGCGGTCGACCTGGTCAACGGCCAGGCGCCTTTCAGCCTTGGCCCTGGCGCGCACCGGGTCACGCTTTACCCCGGCCAGGCGCCGCTGCCGATGGCGACCGTCACGCTGCAAGAGGGCGTCAACGGCTACGGCGGCACGCGCGACACCTTCCTCGACGGCTGGGCGACCACCACCGGCTACGGCGGCGCGCCCCTGCTGCGTCTGCGCTCGCCCAACGTCAAGAATGGCCTGGTCCGCTTCGACCTGAGCAGCGTGCCGGCGCAGGCGTTGAGCAACGGCGTGCGCGGGGCCGCGCTCAGCCTGTACAGCAGCAGCCGCAGCAACGCCAACAGCTCTGAGATCACGGCTTACCTGCTCAACCGGCCCTGGACCGAGGCGCAGGCTACGTGGGTGCAGGCCGCAGCGGGCCAGCCCTGGAGCCAGGGCGGGGCCAACGGCGTGCCCGGCGACCGGTCGGGGACGGCCGTAGACAGCCGGGTGCTGGACGCGCTCAACGTGCGCTGGGGGTTGGATGTCAGCGCTGCGGTGGTGGGCTGGCTGGCCAACCCGGCCAGCAACAACGGCCTGCTGCTGCGCGGCGTAGACCCGGACGTGGAGTACGCGGTGGCCAGCCGGGAGAACACCGCGATCGACCAGCGGCCGCGGCTGTTGATCGTCTACCCGCTGGCCACGCCGACGCCGACGCCATCGCCCACGCCGACCCGCACGCCGACGCCGACGGCCACGCCC
>JBAQCH010000369.1:0-3579 GCA_049294015.1 Anaerolineae bacterium | reverse complement strand
GTCCTGCAGCCGGCCATCGAGTACGCCCGCGACGGCTACCCGGTCAGCGAGCTGATTGCGGCCAGCTGGCAGCGCGGCGAGGCCAGGCTGGGCCGGCTGCCTTCGGGGGCAGAGCTCCTGCCCGACGGCCGCGCGCCGCGCCTGAGCGAGGTCGTGCGGCTGCCGGAGCTGGCGCGCACCCTACAGGCCATCGCCGACGGCGGCGCCGACGCCTTCTATCGGGGCGAGACCGGCCGACGCATCGCCGCCTTTGTGCAGCAGCAGGGCGGCCGGCTGGATGCGTCTGACCTGGCCAGCCACCGCTCCACCTGGGACGAGCCGATCTGGACCGACTACCGCGGGCTGCGGGTGTGGGAATGCCCGCCCAACGGCCAGGGGCTGGCCGCGCTGCTGGCGCTGAACCTGGTCGCTGGCGACGACCTGGCTGCGGCCGAGCCGGCCGAGCGCTGGCATCTGCTGATCGAGGCCATGCGTCTGGCCTTTGCTGACGCGCGGCGCTGGGTGGCCGACCCGCGGGTCGTCCACCTGCCGCTGGCCGAGCTGCTTTCGCCGGCCTATAGCGCTGCCCGTCGCCGTCAGATCGATCCGCTGCGGGCCAACCTTCATCCCCGCAGCGGCTTGCCCGCGGCCGAAGGCTTGCCGGTACAGCCAGCGCCGCGCGGCGACACGGTCTACCTGAGCGTGGTCGACGGGCAGGGCAACGCCTGCTCCTTCATCAACAGCCTGTACCACGGCTTTGGCAGCGGGCTGGTGGCGCCGGGCACGGGCGTGGCCTTGCAGAACCGCGGCGCGCTGTTCAGCCTGGACCCCCAGCATCCCAACTGCCTCGCGCCAGGCAAACGGCCTTACCACACCATCATCCCGGCCCTGGCCACGCGCGACGATGAGCTGTGGGCCAGCTTCGGCGTCATGGGTGGCTTTATGCAGCCGCAGGGGCACATGCAGGTGCTGGTCAACCTGCTGGACCTGGCGCTGTCGCCGCAGGAAGCGTTGGATGCGCCCCGTTTCTGTCTGGCCGAGGGGCAGCCGGACGGCCAGGTGGCGGTGGAGGCCGGCGCCGGCGCTGCGCTGATCGATGCGCTGCGGGCCAAGGGGCACGACGTGGCCGTGACAGCCGGCATGGGGCGAACCCTCTTCGGCGTCGGCCAGGTGATACGGCGCGACTCGGACACGGGCGTGCTGACCGCCGGCAGCGATCCACGCCGTGACGGGTGCGCGGTCGGCTGGTGAGCAGCAACCGCGCCGAGTTGCACCCATTCGATGAAGGGATTACTGAACCTGCATTCATCCTAATCCACACGGTTTGTAATTGGGCTTCTAGCTGAGGGGCTCATTGGGGAGTACGATGGTGAAAGCTGCCACAAAACACCACAAAACCTTGGCAGCAAATAAACAGAAAAACACAGTCTGCTATGCCAATCAAACAAATCACCGCTGCGGACGATCCAAGCAGCGTCCGGTCAGCCGCTTCCAGCGCCGCCTGGCCCGCCGCGACCTGGCCGGCCAGCCAGCCAGCCTTCCTCCGCTTCGAGGACCTTTCTAAAAGCTACCAGGAAGGCGACCGCACGCGCGTCGTGCTGCAAAACGCCGACGCCGAGTTCGCCCAAGGCGAGTTCGTGGCCATCCTGGGCCGTAGCGGCAGCGGCAAGAGCACGCTGCTCAACTTGCTCAGCGGCATCGACCGGGCCGACAGCGGCCGGCTGTGGCTGGGCGGCCAGGAATTGTCGGCGCTGGACGACCGCCAGCGCACGCTCTTTCGCCGCCGCAACATCGGCTTCGTCTTCCAGTTCTTCAACCTGATCCCGACGCTGACCGTGTGGGAGAACGTCGTGCTGCCGCTGGAGCTGAACGGGGCGCGCGCGGCCGAGATCCATCGACGCGCTGAACCGCTGCTGGAGGCTGTGGGACTGCTGGACCGCCGCAAGACCTTCCCCGACCGGCTGTCCGGCGGCGAACAGCAGCGCGTCGCCCTGGCCCGCGCCCTGGTGCATGACCCCCTGCTGGTGCTGGCCGACGAGCCGACCGGCAACCTGGACGAGAACACCGGCAAACAGATATTGGCGCTGCTGGACCGTCTGACCCGCCAGGCAGGCAAGAACCTGATCATGGTTACCCACAGTGCCGACGCGGCGAGCCACGCGGATCGGGTGCTGCATCTCAGGGACGGCAAGCTGATGTAAGGTTCTCTGCGTTTGCTGGAAAGCCGGAGCATATCACAGAGGGCACAGAGAAGACACAGAGAGCGCAGAGCCGGAGAGCCGGAGCATATCACAGAGAAGACACAGAGAGCGCAGAGCCGGAAGTGAAGGCATTTTCAGTACACTTCTGCTTCTCTGTGTTCTCTGTGTCTCCTCCGTGCCCTCTGTGTCCCCCTCCGGCCTCTCGCCACTCCTATTCACACAATGACTGCTAACACGCTTCCATCTAAGACCCTTCTCAACGTCGGCTGGCGCTACCTGCTGCGCCACCCGTGGCAGAGCATCCTGATGGTCGTCGGCATTACGCTTGGGGTAGCCGTGGTCGTCGCCATCGACCTGGCCAACGCCAGCGCCAGCCAGGCTTTCGACCTGAGCACCGAGGCTGTAGCTGGCCGCGCCACCCATCAGATCGTGGCCGGGCCGCAGGGGCTGGACCAGGAGGTCTACGTGGCGCTGCGCCGCGCGGGGCTGGCCAACGACGGCGTCGCCAGCGCGCCGGTGTTGAACGATTACGTCACGGCGTCGCAGCTGGGCGGACGGCCGCTACAACTGCTTGGCGTCGATCCCTTCGCGGAGGCGCCCTTCCGCAGCTACGTGGCTGGGGAGGGGAACGTGCCCATTGCCCAACTGACCGCCTTCCTGACCCGGCCCGGCGCGATCTTGCTCTCTGCCGACCTGGCAGAGCGCTATGGCGTGCAGCTCGGATCCGAGATCACGCTGGACGTGGGCGGCTATCAGCGGCCGGCCGTGGTGGCTGGCCTGCTGCAGCCCGCGGACGGCCTCAGCCGCCGCGCGCTGGACGGCATGATTCTGGCCGACATTAGCACCGCGCAGGAGCTGACCGGCCGCCTGGGCCGGCTGGACCGCATCGACCTGATCCTGCCGGAAAACGACCGCGTAGCCATGCAGCGGCTGGAGGCGCTGCTGCCGGCCGAGCTGAGCGTGACGCCGGTGGCCGCGCGCAGCGGGACCATCGAGCAAATGACCGCGGCGTTTCGCACCAACCTGACCGCGCTCAGCCTGCTGGCGCTGGTGGTGGGCCTGTTCCTGATCTACAACACGATGACCTTCTCGGTGGTGCAGCGGCGGCCGCTGTTCGGCACGCTGCGCTGTCTGGGCGTCACCGGTCGCGAGGTCTTCCTGCTTGTGCTGGGCGAGGCGCTGGTGATCGGCCTGCTGGGCGCGTTCTTGGGGGTGATCCTGGGCGTGATCCTGGGCCAGGGCGCGGTGCAGGCCGTCACCCAAACCATCAACGACCTGTATTTCGTGCTGACCGTGCGCGGGGTGGCCATCCCCACCAGCAGCGTGCTCAAGGGGCTGGCGTTGGGCGTGGCCGCCACCATGCTGGCCGCCGCGCCGCCGGCCTGGGAGGCCGCCACCG
>JBAQCH010000368.1:0-19526 GCA_049294015.1 Anaerolineae bacterium | reverse complement strand
GGTCTAAGCGCCAAACCCGGCTGAAGCCTCGACTCCAAACTTAAGACCAATATCCGCCGAGGTGTACCAGATGTGTCGCACGCAAAGCCGCAAAGAACGCAACGGTGGCAGAAGATAAGGTTTTTCTCGCTGTCAGGGGATTAGCCCAGCCCACCCGCTTGGACCGCGTCCTGCGCACGGCCTATCCCCAGGCTGGTCGGCAGGCCGTGCAGCGGCTGATCGGCGCGGGCCAGGTCATGGTCAACGGCCAGACCGTGCGACTCAGCTCCTGGCTGGTGCGCAACGGCGACCGGCTGGGCCTGCTGGCTGAGCTTGCAGCCAAGCCGGCCCAGCCTGCGGCCTTCGACGACGCCTGGATCATCGCCGAAGAGGTTGATCTGATCGCTGTGAACAAGCCGGCCGGGCTGCTGTCAGAGGTCGCTCGGGACCCCAACGCCGCCAACCTACTGGACCTGGCGGCGGCGCGCTTTGGGCCGCTGACCCTGTTTCACCGCCTGGATCGGGACACGTCGGGCGTCGTGCTGTTGACGCGCGGCGGGCCAGTCAATCGCTATTTGGACGAAGCCTTCAAGGCGGGGACCGTGACGAAAGAGTACGTGGCCGTGGTGGCCTTGCCCAACCAGTTGGATCGCGCGGGCGTGATCACTGCGCGGCTGGATCGCCATCCCACACGGAGCGACCTGATGGCCGTGACGCAGCGAGGCGGCCAGCGGGCCGTCACGCGCTACGAAATCGTCGCTGAAGCCGAGGGGAGGCAATGGGTGCGCCTCTGGCCGGAGACGGGACGCACCCACCAACTGCGCGTCCACCTGGCGCACCTGGACGCGCCGATCGTGGGAGATAGGCTGTACAACCCCGCATGGCAGCAGGCTGCGCGGCTGATGCTCCATGCCTGGCGCATCACCTTGCCGGCGATGGACGGCTGGCCCGAACTCATCTTCAGCGCGCCGCTGCCAACCGATTTTTCCGCCCCGTTCCTGCCATCGCCGCTGTGGCCGGTCTGCGCGCAGCACCCCGGAAGTCTGCCGGAGTGGGCCTGACCGAGCCACGCCTTCCCCGCCGCTGTGTCCGGTCTGTGAGCAGCCACCGGACCGCCGATCGCTGGGGTGGATGTAGACAACGGGCGCGGTCGGCCCCGTCCGGGGTGCTGCGCAAAGACCGGCCCGAGCGCGAGCAGGGGAAGACACAGCCCCAATAGGGGCAATCAAGAGGATGTCCAGCACAGTCGTCAGAATTGGCGATCCGGGCAAGTGCGGCTAGAATTCGCCTTCACACGGCCGCGGAGCTCGATCTCCGTCGCCGAATCACCTGGAGGTTTGCATGAGTACAGAGACCAATCCCGTCAGCCAGCCAAAGACCGTGCGAGATTACCTGGGCATCAGCGCGCGCGGGTTTTTAATGGGCTCGGCCGACGTGGTGCCGGGCGTGTCGGGTGGCACGGTGGCGTTTGTCGTTGGCATCTACGATACGTTGATCGACGCCATCAACGCCGTCAACCTGCAATTTGCCCGCCGCCTGCTGAGGGGCCAATGGCGCGCCGCCTTCGCTGACTTTCCTTGGCGGTTCGTGCTGGCTTTGGGCGTCGGCATTGGCGCGGCAGTGTTGACCATGGCCCATTTCCTGAGCTGGGCGTTGACCTACTACGAGACCCTGGTGTGGGGCTTCTTCTTCGGCTTGATCGTGGCTTCGATCATCGTAGTTTTGAAGCGTGTGCGGCGCTGGACGCCTGGTGCAGTCATCATGGTCTTGCTGTTTACAGCGGCCATGTACTGGCTGGTAGGCGTGACCCCCCACGAAATGCCGCACACGCCCCTTTTCTTGTTTCTGAGCGGCGCAGTGGCCATCTGCGCGATGATATTGCCCGGCATCTCCGGCGCGTTCATCCTGGTGCTGCTCGGCCAATACCACTATGTGCTGGAAGCAGTGGTTGTGCAGGACTGGCTGACGCTGATCATCGTGGCTGCAGGCTGCGCGGTGGGACTGCTGCTCTTCGCCCGCGTGCTGAAATGGCTGTTCAGCCACCACCACGACCTGACCGTAGCCGCGCTAATCGGATTGATGATCGGCTCGCTGCGCAAAATCTGGCCCTGGAAGCTGACGCTGCAAAGTGAAATCGAGCCGGACGGCGCCATCGTCCCGCTGGTGCAGCAGAACATCCTCCCGACGGCCCTGACCGTCGATGTGTTGACGGTGATCGGACTGGCGCTGCTGGGCTTGCTGCTGGTTGCCGGCATTGAATCGCTGGCCGGGCGCGGCCAGACGGCCGCTGCGCCGCCGGCCGTTGCAGAACCCGCCGAATAGGACTCCTCTACCATGACCGATCTGGCGTTCCAGGACTACTACCCCGACCAGTGGAGCCACTGCTACGGCTGCGGCCGGCTGAACGAGCACGGCCTGCAGCTCAAGAGCCGCTGGGACGGCGACGAGACCGTGGCGGTTTACACCCCGCGGCCCTACCATACCGCTATCCCCGGCTACGTCTACGGCGGGCTGCTGGCCTCGCTGCTCGACTGCCACGGCACCGGGACGGCCGCGGCGGCGGCCTACCGCGCCGAGGGCCGGCCCATGGACAGCCAGCCGCCGCTGCGCTACGTTACCGCATCGCTCAAGGTGGATTATCTGCGCCCGACGCCGCTAGGGCCGCCGCTGGAGTTGCGCGGCCGGGCTATCGAAGTCAAGGGACGCAAAGTGGTGGTGCAGATCAGTCTCTTTGCTGAGGGCGTCGAATGTGTGCGCGGCGAGGTGGTGGCGGTGCAGATGCCGGAGAGCTTCTTGGGAGTGTGACGCACTAGAAAGGACATTTCTCGGAAGAAATGTCCTTTCTACTTTTCTACGGCGAAGCCCAGAAATGTCATTTCTCGGAAGAAATGACATTTCTGGGAGTCACTGCGGCCGCAACATCTCCCCCACGCGCTGCCGGCTCGACTCGGGCAACAGGCTGCGCGCGGGCGTGGCATAGGGCCCCTGTTTGAACAGATCCCAATAGTTGCGTTGGTTCACATGGCCGTGGGAGAAGATCGCCTGCCCGGCCGTCCCAGCCGCACGAGCGATGTCGATGCGCCGGGCGATCACGGCGAAGTCGTCGTAGTTGGCGATGATGCCTGCCACCACGTGCTCCCCGCCAGCCCGCGCCACGAAATCCTCCACCAGCGCCTGGTACTGCGCATCGTCGGTCGTGATGCTGGCCAGGTAGAACATGGGACAGATCAGATCGGCGATCCCGTCCTGCACCCAGCCCACCGAATCCTGACAGAAGCCATCGTAGCCGTCGCCGGCGTTCCACCACTCCCAGGTCTCCAGATAGACCGGCCAGACGGCCGCGCTGAGGGTCAGACCCGGCTTGACACGCTGGATGCCGTCGTACAGCCGGCCCACCAGGTGACTGACCTGGCGGCGCTGCCACTCCTTGCGGTCGAGGCCGGGCTCCAACGCCTGCGCCTGGGCCACCGCCTCCAGCGTCAGCGGATCGCGCGAGTACTCCCAGCCCGGATAGCGCACGTAGTCCAGGTGCAGACCGTCGACGTAGTAGCGCGACGCAATGTCGTAGCCGACAGCGGCAATGTGCTCCTGCACAGCCGGGTGGCCGGGGTTGGACCAAAGATAGCTGCTGTTGAGCTGCATCGGCTGCTGCTGGCGGTCCCAGACCAGCCACTGGTCACCGTGCAGGCGATTGAAGCGCAGGAACATCGGCTCTGGCTCGGCCGGCGGCGGCGGCGTCTCGCCCAGCCAGGCAGGGTAGACGTTGACCCAGGCGTGCAGCTCCAGCCCGCGCGCGTGGGCTTCCTCCACAGCCACGGCCAACGGGTCCCAACCGGGGTCATCGCCCAGCGCGCCGCCGCTGAGCCGCGCCGTCCAGGGCTCCAGACCCGATGCATAGCAGGCGTCGGCGTTGCCCCGCACCTGGAAGAACAGCGCATTGAAGTTGGCGCCGGCAGCCTTGTCAGCCAGGCGGCGGATGTCGTCGGGGGTGGTGAACTCCCAGCGGTTGACCCACAAGGCGCGCGTCTCTACCGGCAGGCCCAGCCTGCCAGCCTGGCGGCTGAAATCAACTGCATCCGGCGTGATCGGGGGAAAAGGCGGGGCGGCGGCGGCCGCATCGCCAGCCAGAGGGACAGCCCACAGGTCATGCCCAGCGAGAGAGGTTGCGTCGAAGTCGGTGTCCATGATCTCTCCTCAAGCCACGCCATGCACCTTCGGGCAAACCGGCGGAGGCGTTACGGTTGTTCGGCCGTGTCTGGCGCGTCGACTTGCATGATCCAACGCTGGTAGATCTGCTCGACCTGCGGGCCGCCCAGCTCGACGGCCAGGGCGAGAAAGTCGGCCGGCATCGCCTCGCCGAAGCGATAGCGCTCCGCATAGGTGCGCAACAACGTCAGGTAGGCCTCTTCTCCCATCGCCGCGCGCAGGGCATGGTGGAACAATGCAGCCTTGGCATAGACAATCGTCTCGTAGTTGCCGCCGTCGAAGGCGCTAACCGGCTGGTCGACGGCCGCGTCCAAGCCGCGCTGCCTGGTCACTTCGTAAGCTGCCTGCCAGCGGCGCTGCGCCAGCCGCTCGGCGAAGCGCGGGCCGTTGACCAGCTCCGTGTACAAGTAGGTGGAGAACTCGGCCAGCCCCTCGTCCAGCCAGGGCGCGTTGACCGCGTCATTGCCCACCAGGTTATACCACCACTGGTGCGCCACTTCGTGAGCAACCCGGTTTTCCAGCTCGTTGGCGTGTTGACCGTAAAGCTGAAACCCCAACTCGATCAAGCCGGCGTACTCCATGCCGCGGAACTCCAGCGGGCCGGCGACCATGTCCAACTCGGCGTAGGGATAGGGGCCGAACAGCTTATCGTAGACGCGCAGCGCGGCCGCGGCGTACTCGGCTGTCGCGCGGCCGGCCGCCTCGTCGCCCAGGCGGTACCAGGAGTTGACGCGCACGTCGTTGGCGTAGGTTTCGGCCTGGCCGTAGCGGTCGCTGATGAACATGGCAAACTCGCGCGCCGGGCCGCTGACCAGGCGCCACGCCTTCCAGGGCGTCTGCTGCGCCTGCTCTTCGTCCTCGGCAGCGGGCGCGGGCAGGTCGGTCACACCTAACGTCGAGCCGGTGGCGGCCACGACGTAGTTGGCCGGCACGGTGGCCGTGACCTGATAGGTAGCGGCCGGCGAGTAGGCCGAATCGCCCTGCAACATGCTGATGTCCAGCCGCCAGCCGTCGGGGGCATCCGGGTCCCTGACCGCCAGCATCGGATAGAAGACGGGCAGGGCCAGCACGCCGCCGCTGGCGCCGATCAAATGATAGCGCTCGTCGTCCCAGACCGGGGGACGCAGCCGCCATTGCAGGCCAATGGTCACGTCTTCGCCCGGCTGGGTGGCGTTAGGCGGCACGACCACGCGCACGGCCGTGTCGTTGGCGTGATAGTCGAAAGGCGCGCCGACGCCGTTGACCGTGGCCAGGGTAACGCTCATGCTCCCGCCGTAGTAGTTCAGGTTAGGATAGAGCCGGAAATAGTACTCAGGCAACAAGCTGCCGTCGGGTTCAGGAGGGATAGTCACAGTCAGCCGGCCGGTCACCAGCGGCGCGGCCGGATCGACCTGCACCTCCATGCGGTAATCGGGCAGGGGCGGCAGCTCCTCCAGCAGGCCGCGCTGGCTGGGGGCCATGGCCTGGCGGTAGATGGCCAGCGGATCAGCCGGCTGGCCGCCGCGGCCAAAGGCTGGCAGCGCAGGCAAGCCGGCGCAGGCGGCCAGCAGCCAGGGCAGGGTGAGGAGGATCAACAGGTTACGAAAGCGGCTCCACATGGTTCAACAAGCCCCACAATGCTCAAAAACACAGCCAATCGACACGACAGTGCAAGTATAGCATCGCTTGACGGCAACAGCAAACGCATTGGCATCGCGTTTTGCCGTCTGTGCAAAAATCGCGGCTTGCGCCGCCGTGCCGCGACATCTCGTCTCTTCGCCCCGATTGCCCCAATCCCCCCATCCTATGGTAAAATGCCACGCAACTGGAAAACGATCACACGAAAGCACGATTGCATCATGCACCTATCCACCGCCGACGTCGAACACATCGCTGAGCTGGCCAAGCTGGCGCTGACGCCTGACGAGATCGAGCAGTACCGCCGCCAGTTGTCGGACATCCTGGAGCACTTCGAGACCCTCAAGCAGGTCGATACCTCCAGCGTGCCGCCCACGGCCAGCGTGCTGCCCCTGCGCACCGTCTTGCGCGCCGACCAGGTGCGCCCCAGCCTGCCCACCGAAGACGCCCTGGCCAACGCGCCTGATCGGGAGGATGGCTTCTTTCGGGTGCGTGCGGTGTTTGGAGAAGAGTAGACAAGTACACAAGTAGACAAGGAAGAGGTAGATTGGTACATTGGTAGATTGGTCGCGGCGTAACGACCGTTCACCGATTACCGTTCACCGATCACCGGAGTTGACGCGTGCCAGATGAACTATTTCGCTTGACTATCCACGAGGCGGCGGCGTTGTTGCGGCGGCGCGAGGTGTCGTCTGTGGAGCTGACGCAGGCGGTGCTGGAGCGCATCGTCGCCGTCGACAACGCTGTCAAGGCTTACTTGAGCCTGATGCCGGAGGCGGCGCTGGAGAGCGCGGCCGCGGCCGATCGCGTTTTCGCCGCGGCGGAGGACCCGACCACGCTGCCGGCGCTGCTGGGCATCCCGCTGGCCATCAAGGACGTGATCCTGGTGGAGGGCGCGCCGGCCACGTGCGGCTCGCGGATGTTGGAGCATTTCGTTCCGCCTTTCGAGGCCACGGTGATCGGCAAGCTGCGCACGGCCGGCGCAGTGCTGCTGGGCAAGACCAACACCGACGAGTTCGCCATGGGCTCCTCCACCGAGAACTCGGCCTACGTTACCACCCGCAACCCGTGGGACCTGAGCCGGGTGCCGGGCGGCTCCAGCGGTGGCAGCGCGGCGGCTGTGGCGGCCGACGAATGCCTGGCCGCGCTGGGCACTGACACCGGCGGCAGCGTGCGCCAGCCGGCCTCGCTGTGCGGCGTGGTTGGCCTCAAGCCCACCTATGGCCGGGTCAGCCGCTACGGCCTGGTGGCCTTCGCCTCCAGCCTGGACCAGATCGGCGCGCTGGCCAAGGACGTAACCGATGCGGCCCTGCTGCTCCAGGCCATCGCCGGCCACGATCCGCTGGATTCGACCAGCATGGACGCGCCCGTGCCTGACTACGCTGCGGCGCTCACGCTGGCTCGGTCGGCCCCTCCGGGAGGCTTCGCACAGACCGGCCAAAGCAACGGACACAACACCGCTCTGGCCGGTCCCTCCGGGATGGTTCCCAATCTCCGACCGAGCCAGCCGTTGAAAGGCCTGCGCGTCGGCGTGCCGCGCGAGTATTTCATCGACGGCATGCAGCCGGAGGTCGAGCAGGCCGTGCGCGCGGCTATCGCCCAACTGGCCGCCTTGGGCGCGCAGATCGTGGAGATCAGCCTGCCGCACACCGAGTACGCCTTGCCGGTCTACTATTTGATCGCGCCAGCCGAGGCCAGCGCCAACCTGGCCCGCTACGACGGCGTGCGCTACGGCCTGCGCCACCCCGACGCCCAGACCATGTGGGAGGGTTTCAAGCTCTCGCGCGCGGCCGGCTTCGGGCCGGAGGTCAAGCGGCGCATCATGCTGGGCGCGTATGCCCTCAGCGCCGGCTACTACGACGCCTACTACCTCAAAGCGCAACAGGTGCGCACCCTGCTCAAGCGCGACTTCGACCTGGCTTTCCAGCAGGTGGACGTGATCGCCGCGCCGGTCAGCCCCACCACGGCCTTCAAGGTCGGCGAAAAGGCCGGCGACCCGCTGAGCATGTACCTGGCCGATGTGTGTACCCTCTCGCTCAACCTGGCCGGCAACTGCGGCCTGAGCGTGCCCTGCGGCTTCGACGCGGCCGGCCTGCCCATCGGCCTGCAGCTCATCGGCCCGGCCTTCGGCGAAGCCGCCATCCTGCGAGCGGCCTACGCCTACGAACAGGCCACCGACTGGCGGGCACGAAGGCCGGTGATCGGTAATCAGTGAACGGTAAACAGTGAGCAGGTTGTAAGCGGCAAGTAGCAGGTAGAGCAGGTAGCCGACCAATCTACCAATCTACCTCCCCCTTATCTACTTGTCTACTTGCCTACTTCCTACCAACCCAGACAAGGACGTCTCCCCATGAAACTCATCCTGCCCGTTGCAGGTTTTGGCAAACGCATGCGGCCCCACACGTGGTCGCGACCGAAGGTGTTGATCAACGTGGCGGGCAAGCCGATGCTGGGCCACGTGCTGGACCAGTTCGAGGGCGTCGGTATCGACGAGGTGATCTACATCACCGGCTGGATGGGCGAGCAGATCAAGCCCTATGTCGAGGCCCAGTATCCCCAGTTCGGCGCGCAGTTCGTGGTGCAGGAAGAGCTGGTGGGCCAGAGCCACGCCATCTGGCTGGCGCGCGAGCACATCCACGGACCTTGCTTCATCGTCTTTGCCGACACAATCTCGCGCATTGACCTCAAGTCTATGGTGCGCTCCGACGTGGACGGCGTGCTGGGCGTCTGGCAGGTGGACGACCCGCGCCGCTTCGGCGTGGCCTTCACCCGGCCAGACGGCACGGTAGAGCGTTGCGTGGAGAAACCAGAGACCACTGAGCACAAGCTGGCCATCATGGGCGTCTACTATGTGCGCGAGGGACGCGACCTGATCGCCGCCATCGAGCAGCAGATGGCGCGCAAGCAGACGCTCAAGGGCGAGTTCTTCCTGGCCGACGCCTTCAATCTAATGCTGGAGCAGGGCGCGCGCTTCACCACCGAGACCATGACCGTCTGGCAGGACTGCGGCGTGCCGGCCTATCACCTGGCCACCAACCGCTGGCTGCTGGAGCACGGCAGCGACAACAGCCGCAGCACCTGCGCCAAGTGGATCAACAGCACCATCATCCCGCCCGTCCATCTGGCGGACGACTGTGTGATCGAGGACTCGGTAGTTGGCCCGTATGTCGTGATCGAGCGCGGCTGCCGGGTGATGGACAGCCATTTGAAGGACACGATCCTGATGGCCGATAGCGTGGTGCAGAGCAGCCAGTTGCACGACTCGCTGCTGGGCGAGCGGGTGGAGGTCAAGGGCTATACGGGCAGTCTGAATGTTGGTGATGATAGTCAGATTGTTGGATAATGATCGTTGTCGGCTCCGCCTCACCAGTAAGGAGAAGCAGTGATGTTGACTAAGCAGGAATTGAGCGCTGAACTGGAGAGCATGGATCGATGGTATAGCCTGCACTTTGCTGAACTGGTGAACCAATACGCGGGTAAGGCGATTGCCGTCGTCCAAGGTAATGTTGTAGCCGTCGCTGAAACCGAGAAAGAAGCCGACGAGGCTGCACGACGGCTCTTTCCCGGATCGTTTTCGTTGGTTGTAACAGTGCCGCAGCCAGAGGAACTTGTATGCCTGATTTGATCGTGTATTCGTACAAGCAGGCCATAGGCATGCGGCTGCCGTTTGTCACCTTCGCGATCCAGAATGCACAAAGGTGGTTCGCGGTCGAAGCCTATGTGGACAGCGGAGCGGTCTACAGCGTGTTCACTCCGGCGTTGCATCCCGCATGGGCTTGGAATTCCGCAGCGGTCGTCGCACGTTGATCCAGGTAGGTGACGGTGGGCTGATACCTGTGTTCTTGCACGACCTGGAGGTCCAAGTAGGCCAATATCGCTTTGTGGCGCCCGTCGGGTTCTCAGATCGTCTTGGCGTCAGGTGTGGTGTGCTGGGTCGCTCAGGATTCTTCGATCCGTTCAAGGTGCGTTTTGACGAGAGGCGATTCTTGGTGACGCTAGCGCCTTTGGACTGACGAACCATGGACGGGAACACGATTCTGGTCGAGTGCTACTCCGGCGCGACCTACGCCGAACGCCCTGTAGCCGTCCATTGGCAGGGCCAGCGCCTGGTCGTCGAGGAAATGCTGCGCTCATGGCGAACGCCGCAAGGACCTGGCTTCCATGTCGTTGTCGCCGATGGACGCAAGTTCCACCTTTCATATGACGAGCAGTCCGATACCTGGCAAGTGACCAGTTGAAATCATAGGAGGCTGTTGCATGCAAAACCGCATTTCCAAACGCGTGGCCTCGGTGCCGCCGTCGGGCATCCGCAAGTTCTTCGACATCGCCGCCACCATGGACGACGTGATCAGCCTGGGCATCGGCGAGCCGGACTTCGTCACGCCCGACGTGATCCTGCAGGCCGGCCTGGCCAGCCTGCGCCGCGGCGAGACCCGCTACACCTCCAACTCCGGCACGCTGGAGCTGCGCCGCGCCATCAGCCAGAAGATGGAAGCGTTGTACGGCGTTCACTACGACCCGGAGCACGAGATCCTGGTCACTGTGGGCGTCAGCGAGGCGCTCTATCTGGCTATGACCGCGCTGCTGGACCCCGGCGACGAGGTGATCCTACCCGAGCCTTGCTTCGTGGCCTACACGGCTGAGGTGGTCTTCGCCGGCGGCTCGCCAGTGACCATCGCCACCCAGTTTGCCAACGACTTCCAGGTCACTGGCGCCGAGATCGAGGCCGTCATCACGCCGCGCAGCAAGGCACTGCTGATCGGCTATCCCAACAACCCCACCGGCGCAGTGCTCAGCCGGTCGCGGCTGGAGGAGATCGCGCAGGTGGCCGAGCGGCATGACTTGATCGTGCTCTCGGATGAGATCTACGACCGGCTGGTCTACGGCGGCCACCAGCATGTCTGCTTTGCCAGCCTGCCCGGCATGAGGGAACGGACGATCCACCTGGGCGGCTTCAGCAAGGACTACGCCATGACCGGCTGGCGCATCGGCTATGCCTGCGGGCCGCGCGATGTGCTGGAGGCCATGCGCAAGATCCACCAGTTCACCATCATGTCCGCGCCGACCATGGGCCAGGCCGCGGCCGTGGCGGCCATGAGCGATCCGCAGGCCGAGGAGGCGGTGCAGGCTATGATCGCCAGCTACGACCGCCGCCGCCGCCTGATCGTCGATGGGCTGAACAGCATCGGGCTGACCACCTTCGAGCCGCAGGGCGCATTCTACGCCTTCCCCAACGTCGCGATCAGCGGCATGGACGAAGACAGCTTCGCCTGGACGCTGCTGGAGGAGGAGAAGGTGGCGGTGGTGCCAGGCACGGCCTTCGGCGCGGCCGGCAAGAACCACGTGCGCGCCTGCTACGCCACAGCCTACGAGCAGATCGAAGAGGCGCTGGAGCGGATGCAGCGCTTTGTGCGGAGGCATGGGTAATGTGAACGCGTCATGTATTGGCGGTTTCAGGTCAAGAACGGAGACTCATTCAATATGACAGTGAATGTACATACCCTTCTGGATCAGGCTGTGGCAGTTTTGCCGTTTTCTCGGGAAGACATCATCTATAAGGGCGTTGCTGCGGGTGTATCTGAGCGAATCGTCGATCTGAAACGAAACGCCAGCAAGATGCAGCGCCAATATGGTTCGATAGTCGAGCTTGAGCGCAGAATTCAGCGCGAGGGTGTCTCTCCTGACGACCACACGCTGTACACTGACCTATTGGAATGGCGCGCTATCGACCACGAGATGTCTGAATTGATGCAAATCTTCGAGATTATGTAATGACTTGGCACAAATCCGTCATTGTCCGGCTTGAAGCAAGTGGTCTGTTCAGAAACGTAGCGCTTGTCGGTGGTAAAGTGCGCGCGTCTATCAACGCAACCAACTTCCTGGACATCCACTTCGATCCAGGGACGCGCAGCTACTCCTACGCCCTGATCGATATGGAACTGCCCTATTCGGGAGACAAGCGCATCTTTGGGTGGGATGATTATCCGCATGAAGGCGTTGCCGAGTTCAAGCGGCTTGCCAGCTACCCGCATCACTTCCAAGAGCGCGCTCCGGATGGAAGTTGGATGTTTGAGTCATCGCCGATGCGTGGCGATATCGAGAATGAGCTTGAGATTGTATTGGCTATGCTCAAGGAATTCCTGGGCTAGCCACCAGCCAGGAGCAGTCATGACCGAATTGCGTTTCGTTCTAACCGTCGATGACAAGCGCCGCCTGCACTTGCCCGAGGGCGTGCCCTTCGAGCCGGGCG
Organism: Anaerolineae bacterium; assembly: GCA_049294015.1. Lineage (GTDB taxonomy): Bacteria > Chloroflexota > Anaerolineae > JAAEKA01 > JAAEKA01 > JAAEKA01. The sequence continues at coordinate 7,474 of JBAQCH010000368.1, read as the reverse complement.
AGCCGGTCCATTTGCTATGGGATGGCAAGGTCTTGCAGGTGGCGCGCACCAAGCCCAAAAAGCTGTCCGACGCCTATGCCCAGGTGCAGAAGGACGCCTCGCGCGTGCTGGAGACTGACGCGCTGAGCCGCCGTCTGGCTGAAGACGAGGCCCGGCGGCGGCGCAAGTTCGAAGAACTGTTCGGCGGGTCGGCAAAGAAAGACTGAGGTTGGATGATCTCCTACATCGTTCTTGGCGCAGGCCGCCAGGGCACAGCCGCTGCCTATGACTTGGCGCGCTTCGGCGATGCGGCGCGCATCACGCTGGCCGACGCCGATCCGGCCGTTGCTGCGACCGCGGCCGAACGCGTCAACCGGTTGGCCGGCCGGCCTGTAGCCGAAGCCACCCAGTTGGACGTTGGCAATCCGCAGGCCGTTGCGGCTGTACTGCCAGGCCACCAAGTGGCCCTCAGCGCCGTGCCCTACTACTTCAACCTGGACTTGACGCGCGCGGCCATCGCGGCCGGCGTCTCCTTCTGCGACCTGGGCGGCAACACCGAGATCGTGCGCCAGCAACATGCGCTGGACGCGGAGGCGCGCGCTGCCGGCGTGACCGTTGTCGCCGACTGCGGCATGGGCCCGGGCATGGGCAATAACCTGGCCGTCTATGCCATGCGCCTGCTGGACCAGCCGCAGCACGTCATGATCTACGACGCGGGCCTGCCGCAGGAGCCGCAGCCGCCCTGGAACTACCTGGCTACCTTCAACATCGAAGGGCTGATCAACGAATACCACGGCGGCATGACCGTGCTGCGCGGCGGCGAGATCGTCCACCTGCCCTGCTTCAGCGAGCTGGAGATGATCCACGTGCCCGGCGTCGGCCATCTGGAGGCCTTCGTGCTGGCCGGCGGCGTCTCGACTGCGCCGTGGACGTTTCAGGGTCAGTTGCAGAGCTACGAGCTGAAGGTCTGTCGCTATCCTGGCACGTTTGCCCAGCTCAAGGCCTTCTCGGACCTGGGACTGTTCAGTCCTGAGCCGGTACAGGTCGGCCAGGCCAGCATTCGCCCGCGCGACCTGTTTCAGGCGCTCTACGAGCCGCAGGTGCGCCGGCCGGTAATGCGCGATGTCTGCTTGATTCGTGCCATCGCCCGCGGCGTCAAGGATGGCCGGCCCGCCGTAGCTCAGGTCGACCTGGTGGATCGCTACGACGAGGCCACCGGCTTCACGGCCATGGAGCGCAGCACCGGCTGGCACGCGGCCATCGTGGCGGCCATGCTGGCGCGCGGCGAAATCGCGCCCGGTGCGGCCCCGCTGGAGGCCGCCGTGCCGGCGCACGTCTTTGTGAAGCAAGCGCGCCTACGAGGCTTCGTGATCAACGAGCGGGTGACGTAACCCGTAACGAGTAACGAGTAACCCGTAACCCCGAGCCGAACATCCGCGCAGCCGCAGAAGTCCAATCCGGTTACGAGTTACACATTACGGGTTACGTCAACCCTCCCGCCGCCTGCAACCTGCTACTTGCAACCTGCAACCCCTATGTACCACACTGTCATTGGCATGGAACTCCACGCCCAACTGCTGACCCAGTCCAAGATGTTCTGCGGGTGCAGCGCCGACTACTGGGAAGCGCCGCCCAACAGCCACGTCTGCCCGGTGTGCCTGGCCATGCCCGGCGTGCTGCCGATGATCAACGCCCAAGCCGTGGAGCAAACGGTGCGCACCGGGCTGGCGTTGAACTGCCAGATCGCTCCCTTCAGCGTCTTCGCCCGCAAGAACTACCACTACCCCGACCTGCCCAAGGGCTATCAGATCAGCCAGTACGAGCTGCCGCTGTGCCACGACGGCTTCCTGCTGATCGAGGGCGACGACGGCCAGCCCAAGCGCATCGGCATCCGCCGCGCGCACCTGGAGGAGGACACCGGCAAGTCGATCCACGTGGGCGACGCCAGCCTGATCGACCTGAACCGGGCCGGCGTGCCGCTGCTGGAGATCGTCACCGAAGCGGACATGCAAAGCGCTGACGAGGCCTATCGCTACCTGGCCAAGCTGCGCACCATCCTGCGCACCCTAGGGGTCAACTCCGGCGACATGGAAAAGGGCGCGATGCGCTGCGAGGTCAACCTGAGCCTGCGCACAGCCGAGCAGGCTGCGGCGGGGGAGTACGGCGTCAAAGTCGAGGTCAAGAATCTCAACTCCTTCAAGGCCGTGCGCGACTCGATTGCCTACGAAGTGAAACGCCAGACCGCCCTGCTGGACAGCGGCGGCCAGGTGCGCCAGGTCACCATGGGCTGGGACGAAAGCCGGCGCTGCACGGTCGTGCAGCGCAGCAAGGAAAGCTCCGAGGACTACCGCTACTTCCCCGAGCCTGACCTGCCGCCGCTGGAATTGAACCATGAGTGGGTCGAGGCGTTGCGGGCGGCGCTGCCAGAGCTGCCTGACGCCAGGGCCGCCCGCTTTGTGGCTGCACTTGGATTGACGGCGCGCGATGCCAGCATTCTGACCGTTGAGCGGGCAGTGGCCGATTGGTTCGAGGAAGCCGCGCGGGCCTATGCCGGCGCGCCGCAGGAAGTCGCCAACTGGATGATCGGCCAGCTATTTGCCCTGCTCAAGGCCGAAGAGGACGACATCGCCGGCCTGCCCATCCGGCCAGCCGATCTGGCGGCCTTGATCACCCTCGTAGACAGAGGCGCGATCAACCGCAACACTGGCAAGAAGGTGCTGGAACAGATGGTTGCCACCGGCCAGCCGCCGGCCGCGATCGTCGAGGCCCAAGCCCTCGCACAGGTGTCGGACGAGACCGGCCTGGCGCAGGTCATCGATGCGCTGCTGGCTGCCAACCCTGACGAGGTGGCCAAATATCGCGCCGGCAAGACCAGCCTGCTGGGCTGGTTCATCGGCCAAGTGATGAAGGAGACGCGCGGCCAGGCCAACCCTGACCTGGCGCGCCGGCTGGTGGCTGCCCGCCTGGATCAATGATAGTTCAACTTGACGGTAACTGTCAGCTTGGTATAATTCATATCATTAGCTCAAGCGTCACGTCCTCCCCCGGTTGACGCTGTCAAACCTGTTTGGTTCTTGGGAAAGGAGTGTTCATCATGTCAAACGATAGAAGTAGCCGGCAACCTGTTCAACTTGCGGTCGTGTTGGCGCTGATGCTGGCCTTGGTCGCTGCGCCGGGGCTGGCTCTCGGCCAGGAGGTGGCGGCCCTTCCAGCGCCTTTCGTGGTGCAGATCGACGCAGGCGCTACGGTCGAAGTCCCTGTTCACGGCTTCTGCATGGACTATGGCCTGCCCTTCCCCGGGACGTCGCTGGCCATCGGCGATCTGGCGCCGGACCAGGTGCGCCAGGCCATCAACTACGCCTTGGGCCAGGGTTACGTCACCACCGAGCCGTGGCAGACCCAGCTGGCTGTCTGGTATTTCCTCGAAGGCGCCAAGGTCGACGAGGAGTACAGCGCAGTGGCCGACGAGATCATCGCCTTTGTCGAGGCCAACCCAGGCTCGCCTGAGGTGGGTACGACGGCTATGCCGCTGCACGAGGCTGTGGCCCAGGGGCTGGTCAGCGCAACCCTGGACGACTTCGAGAACACCTCGCCGCCGGAGTTCTTCTTCATCGGCTCCGGCACTCTGGTGCTCACCAACCTGACCGATCAGCCGGTGGAGGTGTTGATCCCCTTCGGTACCCGCTTTGCCGAGACGGAAGACCAGGGCAACCAGGCCATGGCCATCTTCGTGCAGCCCGATGTCGATCCACCGATGGTGCCCAAGACAGGCGCAGCGCTGGCGCCTGAGTTGCTGGCGCTGCTGGGTCTGGCCGGCGCAGGCGGCAGCGTTCTGGCCGTGCGCAGGCGCGCTGCCCGCCAGCCGCAGTAGTTCACGATTCTCACGCAAAGACGCCAGGAACGCCAAGAGAATCGGCATGGTTAAATCTGTTTCAATCGAGCTTTACAATTCATCGCGGAGTGAGCACCCCCAGGTGCGGCTTGTGTGCGCACAACCCGCACGTGGGCGTGCTCGACTCCGCGGAGATTGTCAAGCTTCACGCGCCAGTCAATGAACCATGCCAGAGAATCTGTCTTCCTGTGCGGTCTTGGCGCCTTGGCGTGAGCCAGAATCGTGCAGCACTGAGCCTGTCTTCTCCTAACGAAGCATGCGAAACAACCGTCGGGTCGTTGCAGTCTTGCTGGCCTTAGCGCTCACCCTGAGCGCCGCAACGACGCGCCCGCTGCCGGCTGTAGCTGGCAGCGGGCCGGACGGCGGCGCGATGGCGCCGCCGACGCGCCTGGTCATCCCCAGGATCAAGCTGGACGCGCCCATCGAACCAGTGGGGCTGCGGGCCACTGACGCTGGCTTCGAGTGGGACATCCCCTGGAGCGCCGTCGGCTGGCACAACCTGTCATCGTCGCCCGGCCACATGGGCAACACCGTGCTGTCTGGCCACAACTTCTCGCAGGGGGGCAAGGTCTTCCAGAAGCTGTGGATGCTGAAACCGGGCGATCGCTTCACGGTCTATGTGGGCGACGAACAGCACGATTACGTGGTTGCGGAGACCGCCACCTTTCGCGAGGTTCTGGTATCGGAACGCGAGCGCAACCACAACAAGCGCTGGATCGGCCAGTTCCCCGACGAGCGCGTGACCCTCGTCACCTGTTACCCCACCTGGACCAACGTAGGCCGTCTGATCATTGTTGGAAAACCGGCCCGAACACCGTAGATAGCCCCTTGCGTACTGCCAGGCGCTGCCGCCTTCCCAAACGCCTGCCAGCAGCATAGCCAGGTCGAACCTATAGCCGCAGCGCCGCTGGCGCCATGGCATTCAATGGAGAAGCTATGATGGTCTCGAAGAGCGCGAGTACTGCAACAACCACAGGCGATTTGCCCGTCGATCTTGCCCCAATGGACGCAGTCTTCGAGCAATATCGAGGCCAACAAGGGACTTTGATTCCGATTCTGCAACGGGCTCAGAGCATTTACGGCTATCTGCCCCGGCCTGTGCAGCAACGCATCGCCGAGCGGCTGGGGATTTCGCCCGGCAAGGTCTACGGCGTCGCAACGTTTTACGCCCAGTTCTACCTCGAGCCGCGCGGCCGGCACGTGCTGCGCCTGTGCGACGGCACCGCCTGCCACGTCAAGGGCACACCCGCGCTGCTGACGGCCGTCGAGGACAATTTCGCCGTGGCGCCCGGCCGCACCAGCGACGACGGCCAGCTCACCGTGGAGATCGTCTACTGCCTCGGCTCCTGCGCGCTGGCCCCGGTCGCCGTGCTGGACGGCCAGGTGATGGGCCGCATGAAGCAGGACGCGCTGCTGAGGCAGGTGCGGCGGTCAGTGAACGATGAACGATGAACGATGAACGATGAACGGTGAACGGTGAACGGTGAACGGTATTGCGGAGTTCGCACCCCCAGGTGCGAACCGGGCATGGTGCGGCGATTCCAACAGAAGCGAACACTATGAGCATCTCCCCCTTGACCCAACGACGTGCGACGGCCCTACAGCGCTGGCAGGCCGCCCAGACTGCCGACCTGCTGGTCACCGTCGGCGTGGGTACGTGTGGCCTGGCAGCCGGCGCGCAGGACAGCCTGGCCTCCATCGAGCAGGAGCTGGCCCGCCGCGGTCTTAACGCGCAGATCCGGCCGGTCGGTTGCGTGGGCATGTGCTCCTACGAGCCGATGGTCGAGCTGCAGGCGGCCGGCCGGCCGCGGCTCAACTACGGCAACGCCACAGCCGGGCACATCCCCGAAATTCTCGAGCACTACCTGTCCGGCCAGCCGCTGCACGAGGCCGTCGTCGTGGGCGAGGTGCAGCCAACTGTGGCTGGCGCCAACGGCCACGCCCTGCATTCCCTGCGCTTCGTTCAGCCCGGCGCGGCCGAGCCGATCCCCTTCCAGAGCAAGCAACTGCGCATCGTGCTCAGCAACTGCGGCCTGATCGACCCGGAGTCTATCGACGACTACCTGGCGCTGGGTGGCTATGCGGCGCTGGAGCGGTCGCTCGCCACTATGACGCCTGAAGCTGTGATCGATGAGGTGACTAAGTCGGGGCTGCGCGGGCGGGGCGGCGGCGGCTTCCCGGCCGGCGTCAAGTGGGGCCTGGCCCGCAAGACGCAGCGCTGGCCGAAATATGTCATCTGCAACGCCGACGAGGGCGATCCCGGCGCGTTCATGGACCGTTCGGTGCTGGAGGGCGACCCGCACTCGGTGATCGAGGGCATGATCATCGCCGGCTACGCCATCGGCGCGCAGCAGGGCGCCGTCTACTGCCGCGCCGAGTACCCGCTGGCCATCCAGCACCTGGCTACCGCGCTGGTCGAGGCGCGCGCGCTGGGGCTGCTGGGCGAGGACATCCTGGGCTCCGGCTTCAGTTTCGACATTGAGGTCAAGGAGGGCGCAGGCGCGTTTGTCTGCGGGGAGGAGACCGCGCTGATGGCCTCGATCCAGGGCGAGCGGGGCCAGCCCTGGCCCCGGCCGCCCTACCCGGCCGTGGCCGGCCTGTGGGGCCAGCCCAGCAACGTCAACAACGTCAAGACCTACGCCTACACCCCCCGCATTATCCGCATGGGCGCGGACTGGTTCCGGTCGCTGGGCACCGCGGGCAGCCCGGGCACGGCCGTCTTCGCCCTCACCGGCCAGGTGGAACGTACCGGGTTGGTCGAAGTGCCCATGGGCATCACCCTGCGCGAGATCATCTACGACGTGGCGGGCGGCGTGCCGGCCGGCAAGAACTTCAAGGCCGTCCAGACCGGCGGCCCGTTGGGCGGCTGCCTGCCGGAGGAATATCTGGACACGCCGGTGGACTTCGACTCGCTGCGCGCGGCCGGCGCGGTGATGGGCTCCGGCGGCATGATCGTGGCCGACCAGAGCACCTGCATGGTGGAATTCTCCAAGTACTTCATGCAGTTCGTGGTGGACGAAAGCTGCGGCAAGTGCCCGCCCTGCCGCATCGGCAGCACGCGCATGCTGGAGATCCTGGAGCGCATCTCGGCCGGCCAGGGCCAGCCCGCCGACCTGGACGAGATGCGCCGCCTGGCCGAAGGCATGCAGAAGGGCTCGCTCTGCGCGCTGGGCCAGCTCGCGCCGGCGCCCGTGCTTTCCGCCCTGCGCCATTTCGAGGAGGAGTTCTGGGCCCACATCAGCGAGGGGCGTTGCCCGGCCGCCGGCTGCCAGAAGCTGGTGCGCGCGCCCTGCGTCAGCGCCTGCCCGGCCGGCGTGGACGCGCCGGCCTACCTGGCGCTGGTCGCGCAAGGCCGCCACGCCGAGGCGCTGGCTGTCCATCGCGACAGCAACCCCTTCGCCTCCATCTGCGGCCGCGTCTGCCCGGCCTTCTGCGAGGAGGTCTGCAAGCGGGGCGGGGTGGACGAGCCCATCGCTATCCGCCACGTCAAGCGCTTCATGGCCGACCACGAGTACGAAGTGCCCTGGACGCCGCCGAGGTTGGCCCCGCCCAAGCCGCAGAAGATCGCCGTGATCGGCGCGGGACCGTGCGGCTTGACCGCGG
>JBAQCH010000367.1:0-11135 GCA_049294015.1 Anaerolineae bacterium | reverse complement strand
AGCGCGCCGCGCCGCCTGGTGCTCCCTGAGCGCCGCAGCGCGGTGCAGGCCGGCGGCGACTTCCCCTACACCCTGGCTGCTGGCCGCGTCTTGTTCGACGGCGGCACGCTGCTGCGCCAGACCGATGTGGCCGAGCAGGTGGCCGTGGCTGCGGCCGTATCGATCAACCCGGTCGACGCCAGCCGCGAGAAGCTGGCCGCGGGACAGACGGTGATCGTCAGCTCGGCCGCCGGGCAATTGACCCTGCCGCTGCGGCTGGACGAAGCCGTGCAGCCCGGCACGCTGTGGATCCCCTATTCGCTGCCCGGCGCGCCGGTCGAGACTCTGTTGAGCAGCGCCAGCGACGGCGTCGGCGCCCGTGTTCGCATCGCTCCCGAGAAGGCTGGTTGAGATGGACTGGATCTCCCTCATCGTCGTTCCCGCGATCAAAAGCCTGGTGTTGATTCTCCTGCTGCTCACCGGGTTCGCCTACCTGACCTACTACGAGCGCAAGGTGCTGGCTCGCTTCCACGCGCGCTATGGACCCAACCGGGCCGGCCCGCTGGGCCTCTTGCAGCCCATTGCCGACGCGCTCAAGGCGATCTTCAAGGAGGAGTTCATCCCGGGCCATGTGGATAAGCCGGTCTACCTGCTGGCCCCGGTGTTGGCCTTGATCCCGGCCTTGATCGCCTTTGCCGTCATTCCCATCGGTCCGGCGATTACGCTGTTCGGCCAGCAGATCAATCTGTACATCGCCAACGTCAACATCGGCTTCCTCTACATCCTGGCGGTGGCCAGCATCGGCACCTATGGTGTGATCCTGGCCGGCTGGAGCAGCAACAACAAATACGCCACGCTGGGATCGCTGCGCACCTCGGCTCAGATGATCAGCTACGAGCTGCCCTTGGGCACTATGCTGGCCGCCATCGTGCTGACCACCTCGCTGGCCACGGGCGTCGGCTCGCTGAGCCTGGTGGAGCTGGTGCAGACGCCGCGCCCGCTGTGGCTGTGGGCCTGGCTGTGGATCGGCTTTCCCATCGTCTTCATCTGCATGTTGGCCGAGACCAACCGCAGCCCCTTCGACTTCCCGGAGACGGAGAACGAGCTGGTGGCCGGCTTCCAGACCGAGTACGGCGGCATCAAGTTTGCGCTGTTCTTCATGGCCGAGTACATCAACATGATTGTGGCCAGCGGCGTGATGGTGACGGTCTTCTTCGGCGGCTACCGCGGCCCCTTCGTGGACCAGTTCCCGATCCTGGGTGTGCTGTACTTCGTGCTCAAGGTCATCGCCGTGTTGTTCCTCTTCCTGTGGGTGCGCGCCAGCGTGCCGCGCGCCCGCTACGATCAACTGATGGCCTTCAACTGGAAGTTCCTGTTCGAGCTGTCGCTGATCTATCTGGCGATCACGGCGGTGATTGTGGCGCTGGTGTAGGCGTCGGAGTGTCAGAGTGTCACGTTTCATGTGCCACGTTTCACGTTTTACGGAGCGATGATGGCTGGACTAGGTGATGTAGTAAAAGGTACCGTTCAGATCGCAGAGGCGATGGGCGTGACGCTACGGCAACTGACCAAGAAGCCGGTCACGGTGGAGTATCCCGACGAGCCGATTGCGCTCTTTCCGCGCTACCGCGGCCGTCACATGCTGCGCAAGTACGACTCGGGCATGGAGCGCTGTATCGGCTGCTGTCTGTGCGAGGCGGCCTGCCCCACCGGGGCGATCTTCGTCGACGCGGCCGAGAACGACCCGGCCAATCCCCATTCGCCCGGCGAGCGCTACGCCAAGACCTACGAGGTCAACCTGCTGCGCTGCGTCTTCTGCGGCGACTGCGAGGAGGCATGCCCGGTGGAGGCCGTCGTTCTGACCCAAGCGATTCCCATGCCTGAGCTGAGCCGGCGCAGTTTCATTCTGACCAAGGAACAACTGCTGGAAGCGCCCGATTCGAATATCGCGATTCGACCGGAAGCGTAGTCTGGTAAATTGGTACATTGGTCTACTGGTAAATTGGTAGTGTGCGGTAGCGCTGAAATCGTCCCTTGGTGATGCCAGTGAGCAAGTATGCTGGCAGGCCTACCAATCTACCAAGTTACCACTCTACCAATCTACAACCTGGAAATCACCATGCAACTACTTTTTTTCCTTGCCCTGGCTGCCGTTGCGATTGCCGGCGCGCTTGGCGTGGTGCTCAGCAAGAAGCCGGTCTACAGCGCGCTGTCGTTGCTGGTCAACTTTGCCGTGGTGGCCGTGCTGTTCATCACGTTGCAGGCCCAGTTCGTGGCCGTGGTGCAGATCATCGTCTACGCCGGCGCGATCGTGGTGCTCTTCCTGTTTGTCATCATGCTGATCGGCGGCGACCTGACCGGCGTCGGCAACCGCACGCGTATGCGCAACGTGGCCTCGATTGTGGCAGTGGTGGCGGGCGTCCTGCTGCTGGCCGGCCTGGGCTACGCCGTTATCGCCGGCCAAATGGCCTCCGCCAGTGGATCGACGCCCGGCCAAGGCAGCGTCCAGGCCATCGCCGAGGCGCTGTTCACCGACTACCTGCTGCCCTTCGAGCTGACCGCTGTGCTACTGCTGGTGGCCATGATCGGCGCCGTCGTGCTGGCCCGCAAGCCTGAAGAGTCTCGTAACGGGTAGATTGGTAAATTGGTAGATTGGTCGGTCTGCGCGACCAATCTACCAATTTACCAATCACCAATCTACCAACTGCCATGTCCCAAATACCCACTGAATACTACCTGATCCTCTCCGCCGCCATCTTCGTCATCGGTGCGCTGGGCGTGCTGGTGCGGCGCAACGTGCTGATCATCTTCATGTGCGTGGAGATGATGCTCAACGCGGTCAACCTGTCGCTGATTGCACTGGCCCTGCAGTTCGGCCAGTTGACGGGCCAAGTCGTGGTCTTTTTCGTCATGGCCGTGGCCGCAGCCGAAGTCGCCGTCGGCCTGGCCATCGTCATGGCCTACGTCCGCCACCGCGACACGCTGAACATCGACGAGATCAATCTGCTGCAAGGATAGGCCGGTGAACAGTGAACAGTGAACGGTGAACGGACTCGATCACCGAACACCGAACACCGATCACCGTTCACCGTTCACCGTTCACCGTTCACCGTTCACCGTTCACCGTTCACCGATCACCGATCCCCGCCCCGGAGTTCTCATGCTGAACTACGCCTGGTTAATTTTCGTTCCGCCTCTCGCCGCGCTGCTGTTCAACATCTTTTTCGGGCGGCGTCTGGGCAAGCCCGCGGCCGGCTATTTGGGCGCGGCCGCAGTTGGGCTATCCTTCGCCGTAGCCGTGGCTCTCTTCATTAGCCTCGGGCGACTGCCAGCCGAGGAGCGCTCGGTCACGGTCTTGCTTTGGTCTTGGATCGAGATCGGCCAGTTCCGGCCTGAGATCGCACTGTTGATCGACCCGCTGTCCACCCTGATGATTCTGGTGGTGACCGGTGTCGGCTTCCTGATCCATGTCTACTCAATTGCCTACATGAAGCTGGACGACGAGCACCACGACCTGGACGTGCGGCGCTACGTGCGCTATTTCGTCTACGTCAACTTTTTCATCGTCGCGATGCTGGTGTTGGTCCTGGGCAACAATCTGCTGATGCTCTACATGGGCTGGGAAGGGGTGGGCCTGGCCAGCTATCTACTGATCGGCTTCTGGTACCACAAGCCTTCGGCGCGCGACGCCGGCAAGAAGGCCTTCCTGGTCAACCGCGTGGGCGACTTCGGCATGGCCCTGGCCATCATGCTGATCTTCCGCCAACTGGCTCTCAGCGGCGAGGCCGGCCGGGCCGGCAGCCTGGCCTTCTACGCCATCTTCGACGTCATCGCGACCAACCAGGCCGCGCTGCTGGGCATCGCCGTGGCCGCTAGTCTCTTGCTGCTGCTGGCGGCCACCGGCAAATCGGCGCAGATCCCGCTCTGGGTCTGGCTGCCCGACGCGATGGAAGGCCCCACCCCGGTCAGCGCCCTGATCCACGCCGCGACCATGGTCACGGCCGGCGTCTACATGGTCGTGCGCATGAGCCCGCTGTTCGAGCTGGCCACCGTGGCCGGCTCCAGCGTGATGTTGGTGGTGGCCTGGATCGGCGCGCTGACTGCGCTGATGGGCGCGACCATCGCCTTGACCAAGACCGACCTGAAGCGCATCCTGGCCTATTCCACCGTCTCGCAGTTGGGCTTCATGTTCATGGCCGTCGGCGTGGGCAGCTATGTGGCGGCCATGTTCCACCTGACTACCCACGCCTTCTTCAAGGCCTGCCTATTCCTGGGCGCGGGCGCGGTGATGCACGCCATGCACGGCGAGCTGGACATCAACAAGATGGGCGGCCTGAAGGACAAGATGCGCAGCACCTACCTGACCTTCACCATTGCCGCGGCTGCCCTGGCCGGCTTCCCCCTGCTGGCTGGCTATTTCAGTAAGGACCTGGTCCTGATCGCAAGCTGGGAGAAGCATCAATACCTGCTCTACGCTGTGGGGCTGGGCACGGCGCTCTTGACCGCCATCTACGCCTTCAAGATGGTCTTCGTGGTCTTCTGGGGCCAGCCGCGCGATCGTAAGCTCTACGACCACGCCCACGAACAGCCGCGGCTGATGACCTGGCCGCTGTGGATCCTGGCGGCGCTGGCCATTGTCGGCGGCATTATCAACTTGCCTTTTGTGGCCTCGCTGGAACACTGGATCGAGCCGATCTACGCGCTCGGGCCTGAAGGTCTGCCGGAGCATCCTTCGGTCGCGCTAGAGATCGCGCTGCTGGCCGTCTCGGCGTTGGTGGCGTTGGCCGGCATCTACCTGGCCTACTACTTCTATGTCAAGAACCCTGGTGTCACCGATCGCATCCGTGAGCGGGTGAGCGTGCTGCACCGCGCGGCCAGCAGCGGCTATGGCTTCGACACGGCCTATGACTACCTGCGTCAAGGCTTTTGGGCCACGGCCCACTTCTTTGCCGACACCGTCGATCAGGGCGGCATTGACGCCGCCGTCAACGGCGTGGCGCGCGGGGCCGGCTGGCTGGGCGAGCGCACCCCCCGCCTGCAGACCGGGCTGGTGGGCACGTATGCGCTGACGCTGTTCGTCGGGCTGGTGATTGTGCTCGGGTATTTCGTGGTATCGAGCTTGTTGAAATGACAAACCTCACGTCCCTCCCCATCCTTTCCATCGTCACCTTCCTGCCGCTGCTGGGCGGGCTGCTGCTGCTCTTGCTGCGCGGCGAGAAGGCATTGAAGATCACGGCGCTGCTGGTGGCGCTGCTGACCTTTGTCGTCTCGCTGGCGCTGTGGGTTGGCTGGGCAGCCGGCGAGGCGGGCATGCAGTTCATGGAGTCCGTGCCCTGGGCGCCGGAGCTGGGCATCAACTACACCGTCGGCGTGGATGGCATCAGCCTGCCGCTGGTGCTGCTGACCACCTTCCTGATGCCGCTGGTGCTACTCTTCTCGTGGGACACGGTCCACGACAAGCAGAAGACCTACCTGGTGCTGATGCTGCTGCTGGAGACGGCCATGCTGGGCGTCTTCATCGCCCTGGACATGGTGCTCTTCTTCGTCTTCTTCGAGGCCAGCCTGATCCCCATGTACTTTCTGATCGGCCGCTGGGGCGGGCCGCGCCGGATCTATGCTGCGCTCAAGTTCTTCATCTACACCGCCTTCGGCAGCGCGTTCCTGCTGGCCGGCATTCTGGCGCTGGGCTATCTGTACAAACAGCAGGCGGGCGTCTGGTCCTTCAACGTGCTGGATCTTTACGGCCTGGGCCTGCCGGCCAACTTGCAGACGCTGATTTTCTTCGGCTTCATCCTGGCCTTCGCCATCAAGGTGCCGCTCTTTCCCTTCCACACCTGGCTGCCCGACGCCCACGTGGAGGCCCCCACTGGCGGCTCGGTGATCCTGGCCGGCATCCTGCTGAAGATGGGCACCTACGGCTTCGTCCGCTTCTCGCTGCCGCTGTTCCCGGAGCCCAGCCAGCGCTTCGCGCCGCTGTTAGCGATCCTGGCCATCATCGGCATCCTCTACGGCGCGTTGGTTGCCCTGGCCCAGCGGGACGTTAAGAAGCTGGTGGCCTACTCCTCGGTGGCCCACCTGGGCTTCGTCACCCTGGGCATCTTCGCCTTGCAGCAGGAGAGCCTGTCGGGCGCGGTCTTGCAGATGGTCAACCACGGCCTGAGCACTGGCGCGCTGTTCCTGCTTGTCGGCTTCCTCTACGAGCGCCGTCACACCCGCATGTTGGACGACTTCGGCGGGCTGTGGAAGTTGATGCCGATCTACGCCGCCTTCGCGCTGATCACCTTCATGTCCAGCGCGGGCCTGCCGGGCCTCAACGGCTTTGTCGGCGAGTTCACGATCCTGCTGGGGACCATGAAGACCAACATTGCCTTCGCCGTGCTGGGCACGCTGGGCATCATCCTGGCGGCCTGGTACCTGCTGTGGGCCTTCGCCAAGATCTTCCAGGGTCCCAACGCCAACCCGGCCAACGCCAGCCTGAAGGACCTCAGCCTGCGCGAGGTGGTGATCATGGTCCCGTTGGTGATTTTGTTTATCGTCATCGGCCTCTTCCCTAACCTGTTCCTGGCCAAGATCAACCCGTCGACGCAGTTGGTCGTGGACCAGCTCACCAACCCGGCCGCCATCACGCAGTACTACCAGGCGCAGGCGGTCAGCGCGGTGGAGCTGGTGGAGAGGTAGGTGGGTGATTGGTGGGTTGGTAGATTGGTAGGCAAGTAGACAAGTAGACAAGTAGACAAGTAGACAAGTAGACAAGTAGACAAGTAGGCAAGTAGGCAAGGAACGTGTTGCAGGGTGACTGGTCACGGTTCACCGTTCACGGTTCACCGTTCACCGTTCACGGTTCACCGTTCACCGTTCACCGTTTACCGTTCACGTCAAGAGCTTTGATATGACCATACCTTCCATCAACATGCTGGCAATCTTGCCGCAGACTATCGTTATCGCCAGCGCGCTGCTGGTGCTGATCGTCGATGCGGCGGCGGGCAAAGAACGCATCGATCGCCAGGCGCTGCCTTGGCTGAGCCTGCTGGGCATCGCGCTGGCTGGCGCGGCGGCTGTCTGGCTGAGCCTGGGCGAGCCGCAGCAGTTCCAGAACATGGCCGTGGCCGACGGCTACTCGCTGGCCTTCATGCTGGTCATACTGGCCGCGGCCGCGCTGGGTGTGCTGCTGGCCCAGGCGACTGTCCCCCACATCAGCCCGCAGGCTGGGGCCTACTATGCGCTCTTGCTGCTCAGCGTGGCCGGCATGATGTTCATGGGCGCGGCGCTGGACCTGCTGGTGGTCTTCCTGGCGCTGGAGATCCTCTCGCTGGCCCTCTATATTCTGGTGGGCTTCAACCGCGACGAGCCGCGCAGCGCCGAGGCTTCCCTCAAGTATTTCCTGCTGGGCGCGTTTGCCTCCGGCTTCTTCCTCTACGGCGTAGCCTTGATCTACGGCGCGACGGCCACGACCAACCTGCCGGCGATTGCCGCGGCGCTGGCGGGTGGGGATGCTTCGGCGGCCCTCAGCATGGCAGGGAGCACAGGGCCGCTTTACCTCTACGCCGGCACGGCCATGCTGCTCATCGGCTTCGGTTTCAAGGTGGCTATGGCGCCCTTCCACATGTGGACGCCTGACGCCTACCAGGGTGCGCCCACCCCGGTGACCGGTTTCATGTCGGTGGCCACTAAAGCGGCCGCCTTCGCGGCCTTCATGCGCGTCTTCGTGCTGGCCCTGCCCGCAGCCCAGCCGCAGTGGGGTTGGGCTATCGCCGTGCTGGCCGCGCTGACCATGACGCTGGGCAACCTGGCCGCGCTGCGCCAGACCAGCCTCAAGCGCATGCTGGCCTACTCCAGCATTGCCCACGCCGGCTATGCGCTGGTCGGGCTCGTACCGGGCACCAGCCAAGGCGTCAGCGCGGTGCTGTTCTACATGGTCACCTACATGTTCATGAACTTAGGCGCGTTCGCCGTGGTGACCGCGCTAGAGCGGCTGGGCGAGAACGATGTGCTCAACGGCCGCTTCGCCGGCCTGGCCGACCGCCAGCCGGCCATGGCCGCGGCCATGGCCATCTTCATGTTTTCGCTGGCTGGCATTCCACCCTTCGCTGGCTTCTTTGCCAAGTTCTTCGTCTTCAGCGCCGCAATGGACGCCGGCTGGGGCTGGCTGGTGCTAATCGGCGTGGTCAACAGCGTGATTTCGGCCTTCTTCTATCTGGGCATCACCGTCCAGATGTACTTCCGCAAGGCAGGCGAAGCGCAGGCGGCGGCGGAGGCGGCTGGCAAGGGAAAGAAGGGCAAGAAGTGGGATGCAGCGGCCGCGCCGGCAGCCGCTGTGGCTGCCCAGCCGAGCGGCCCAGCGCTCGCCCTCTCTACTCGGTCTATCTCCTTGGTGGTCATCATCGCCGCCCTGGGCACGGTAGCTGTCGGCCTCTGGCCGGCGCCGTGGACGCAATGGATCGGACAGGCCGTGGCAGCGGTGTTCGGCGGATGAGGGGGTGACAAGGTGACAAGGTGAGGGGGCGCTGAAATACCACAACGAATTAAGAACAGCGAATGGTCTGCTGCGCGATCGACAACCGGAGCTAGAGTGGCCTCGCCAAAAATACTAACGCCTGCCAGAGACATCTGGCAGGCGTTTTCACTTTCACTGCACTGCATCGTCCGCACGCCTTGCGAGGCACGAGCAGACCATTCACTGTCCCCTATTCGTTGTTCTTCATCCGCTGTGCTATCTCCCCCTACACCCGCTCCACCCGCACCACGTGCTTGCGGATGCGGTAGCCGTCGCCCTTGGCCAGCACCTGCGTCACGTACTGCTGTGGCACATCGACCAGGGTGCGGTCCTCCTGGATGCGGATCGCGCCAATGGTGTGTCCGGGGATATTGGCATGGAAGGCGATGGCGCCCACCACATCGTTGGGGCGGATGCCGTGTACCCGGCCCGCGCTCATGGTCAGGCGCACCATGCCTGGCTCGCGCGACTCGCCGCCGCGGCCCTGGCGAGGGCCCTCCTGCCGTGAAGCATCGCGCCGCGTCCAAGGCCGCACATCGCGCCGCTCCTCGCGCGGTCGGAACTCCTGCACCTCGTTGATCGGGTCGATCGGGCGCTCTTTTTCCTCGGCGCGGGCCACCTTCAGCGCGGCCGCGGCTACGTCCAACGGGTCGTGGCCGGCCTCCACCAACGCAACTGCGATCTCGCGCTCGCGGCGGCTGCGGCCGCGGCGCAGCCAGACCTCGATCTGCTCCAGCAGGCGCGCCTCGCGGCGCTGCTTGATATCGTCCACGGTCGGCAGGGTGGCGCGCTCGATCGGCTGGCGGGTAAAGGACTCGATACGGCGAATGCGCCACTGTTCCTGCGGCGTCACCAGCGAGATCGCGATGCCGGTCTTGCCGGCCCGGCCCGTGCGGCCCACGCGGTGTACGTAGACTTCGGCATCCATCGGCAGATCGTAGTTGAAGACGTGCGAGATGTCGTCGATGTCCAGGCCGCGCGCGGCGACATCGGTGGCAACCAGCACGGTGCATTGGCCGCGCCGGAAGCGCTGCAAGACCTGCTCGCGCGCGTCCTGGCTCAGGTCGCCGTTGAGCGCCTCGGCCGGGAAGCCGCGCGCGGTCAGCTCGCTGGCCAGCTCGCCGGTGGCGACGCGCGTGCGGGTGAAGATCAGCGCGCTGCTGATGTCGTCCATCTCGAAAATGCGGCTCAGCGCGGCCAGCTTGTCCGCCTCGTGGATCAGGTAATAGCGCTGGGCAAGGCCGTCCACGGTTACGTGGCTGGAGCCAACTTTCACCGACTGGGGATCGGCCATGTAGCGCTCGGCCAGGCGGCGAATCTCGGCCGGCAGGGTCGCGGAGAACAGCGCGGTCTGGCGCACCTCGGGGGTCTCGCCCAGGATCGTCTCGATGTCCTCGATGAAGCCCATGCTCAGCATCTCGTCGGCCTCGTCCAGCACGACGGTGCGCACGGCGCTCAGGTCCAGCGCATTCTGGCGAATCAAGTCCAGCAGACGGCCGGGGGTGCCGACCACTACCTCGACGCCGCGCTGCAGGCGGCGGATCTGGCGCTCGTAGGGCTGCCCGCCGTAGACGGCCAGCACGCCCACGCGGCTGAGCCGGCCATAGCCATGGATCGCGCTGGCGACCTGGATGGCCAGCTCGCGCGTCGGCGCCAGAATCAGGCACTGCACCTGTTTTTTGCCCCCCTGCAGGTTCTGGAGAATCGGTAATGCGAAGGCGGCCGTCTTGCCGGTGCCCGTCTGGGCCTGGGCGATCACATCCTGGCCAGCCAACAGCAGCGGAATGACGGCGCTCTGAATTGCGGTTGGCTCGGCATAGCCAAGCTCAGTTACGGCCTGCACCAGCTCAGGGCGCAGCTCCAACGAAGTCCATTCGGTTGTCACAGGTAAAGCTCCTCTTTGGTTTTGATGAGTCCACTGCGCTTCGCAGCCCTCACGGGCTGCGGCCCTGTTGCCCAGCAACAGCCGACTCGTCCCAAAGCAGGAGTCTCCTGTTGCAACAAAAGGCCCGACCAATTGCGGCCGGGCGCACCACTGGCATCACCAAGCATGGTTTTGGGTCACAAAACGATCCCCGCAAGGGGATCGCGAGCAGGAGTGTAGCACACGGTTGGCAAAGGCGCAAAAACGGGAGGCGCGTAACACGTAGGTCCGGCTACCAGCCGGACAGGGCGGTCACGTTGGTACCGTGACCTACGCCGGACGGGGCTGTCACGTTGGTAACGTGACCTACAGCACCGCCTCGGCCAGCGCTTCCAGCCCAGCCAAATCGTCCAGCGCGAGCCATTGTAGCATCACCCGCTGCACGCCGGCCAGGGCCAGGGTGTTCAGTTGCTCCAGCACCTCGTTGGGTGTACCGACGATGACGCCGCGCTCGCGCAGGCTGGCAGGATCGCGGTTCTCTAGCTTTGCTCGCAATTCAGCCTCGTCGCGGCCAAAGAAAAGACCGGTCATCAGCGAGCGGCGCACGGCGCTGGCCGGCCGGTTCTGCTCGATCAGCAGGCTGTCCAGCCGGGCGCTGAGCTCGATGAAGCGCGTTGGCGGGATGTAGACCGCGTTCCACTCGTCAGCGTAGCGCGCGACCAGCGGCAGGGTGCGCCGCGGGCCGTTGCCGCCGATCAGGATGGGCGGGCCGTCGGGGCGCTGCGGCCGCGGCAGCAG
>JBAQCH010000366.1:0-5034 GCA_049294015.1 Anaerolineae bacterium | reverse complement strand
GGGCCTGACGGCCGCGCTCACCCTGGCCAACGCCGGCCAGCCGGTGGCGCTGGTGGAGCGAGCATCTTCCCTGGGCGGCTCGTTGACCGATGCCCAGCGGCGCAACGGCTGGGGCGGCCGCATCGAGCAAGTGAGCCGCCATCCCAACATCGCAGTAGCGCTCAACAGCCAGGTGAGCGACATCTCCGGCACGGTCGGGCGCTACACGGTCAGCCTCGGCGATAAGCTGTTCGACGTGGGTGCGATCGTCGTGGCCACCGGCGAGCCGGCGGCGGCCCAGCCCGGTCCCGGCGTGCTGGCGCACCTGCTGGGCCTGCGTCAGGACCAGCAGGGCTACTTCCCAGAGGTGCGCTATCGCCTGCGGCCCGAAGGCTACGCCGAGCGGGGCATTTACGTGTGCGGCGCAGCCCATCACCCGGTGGACCCGCGCGAGGCCGAGATCGAGGCCATCAGCGCGGCCTTCAAGGCGCTGCGCCACCTGCGGGCCGGCCAGGTGGTCAACCAGGCGCCGGTGGCCCGCGTCGATCCGGCGCTGTGCACCGGCTGCGCCAACTGTGTGGAGCCCTGCCCCTTCGACGCCATTACGATGCACCCACGGGCCGAGGCCGTAGACCTGGCGCAGATCGACCCACTGCTGTGCACCGGCTGCGGCAACTGCGTGGTGGTCTGCCCGGTCAAGGCTATTAGCCAGCCCATCGACAGCGACGCGCAGGTGTTGGCGCAGATCGAGGCCGCGGTGAGAACCGCGGATAGTCGGAGCGCGGATCGGAGGGTCAGGAGCACGAATGGGGCTGGCAGCGGACCGGTGCGTATCCTGGTGTTTGGGTGTGAATGGAGCGGCCATGCGGCTGCGGAGTTGGCTGGGGCCAACAAATTGAGCTATCCGGTGGAGACGCGCTTGATTCGACTGCGCTGCTCCGCTCGATTCGACCCGCTTCATATTCTTTGGGCCTTGTACAACGGCGCCGATGGCGTCTTTCTCGGCGCGTGCGCGCCGGGCGACTGCCACTACATCGACGGCAATCGCTACGCCCAGGAGCGCATCGCCACCCTGAGCAAGCTGTTGGCCGCCAACGGCTTCGACCCCCGCCGCCTGCGCCTGGCCTGGATCACGCCCGACGACCCGCGCGATTTCGTGCGCCAGGTGTCGGGGTTCACGGAGTTGGTGGCGAAGTTATGATGGTAAATTGGTAGATTGGTAAATTGGTCATGCGCGCAGATGACCAATTTACCACTTTACCAATCTACCTCCTCTAGAAGGAGAAGGACATATGTCCACGAGACTACAACAAGAAGTCTGGGCCCTGGATCGCTGCTCCGGCTGCGGGGTGTGCGTGGCGGCGTGTTCCAAGGGCGTGCTGTATTGGAACGGGGAGCAGCATCCGCTGCTGGAGGAGCGCAAGAAAGCGCTGGGTCTGACGCGCATCCGCCTGCGCGCGTGCGAGGTGTGCGAGAAGTTTTGCGAGTTGAGCTGCCCGCGCCTGGTCGAGTGGACGCCCATCAAGGCGCGCAGCATGGTCTCGGCCCGGTCGTCGGGCGTGATCCACAGCGGCGCGCCCAACGACGTGATCCAGGCGCTGCTGGTGGCCGCGCGCTCGGCCGACTTGATCGACGGCGTGGTGATGCTGGACATGGACCGCTACACCTTGCAGCCGGTGGCGAGGGTGGCCGCGACGGTGCACGAGATCGTCAACAGCGTCGGTATGCAGTACCTGTGGGCGCCGCTGCTCAGCGCGCTCAACGAGGCCATCTTCGAGCGCGAGCTGACGCGGCTGGCCGTGGTTGGCCCGCCCTGTGTGGCCGAGGGCGCGCGGCGCATGATGAACGCGGAGCACGACCGGCTGTGGCCCTACCGCGACGCCATCCGCCTGACCATCTCGACCTTCTGCACGGGGATGTATACGCCCGACATGGTGGCGGACCTGCTGGAGCGGGGCAAGGGCATCGACCGCCGCCAGATCCGCAGCCTAACCACCTCCATCAGCGACAGCGCGTTGACCGTCACGCAGTGGGACGGCGCTGAGCTAACCATACCGCTGACCGAGGTGGAGCCGTTCACCCGCCGTGGCTGCGGCAGTTGCGACGACTACCTGGGCGAGTCGGCCGACATCGCGGTCGGGACCATGGGCGCGCTGGCAGAGCACGCCGCGGTGATCGCCCGCACCGCCGTCGGCCAGCTTTTCGTCCAGAACGCCCGCAACTTCGGCCTGCTGGAGACGGTCGCCGAGGTGGACGAGGAGGCGCTGGCTGCGGCCAAGGCCGCCAAGGACCGCCGCGCCCGCGCCCAGGCTTTCGACGAGTTCCGCATCCTGATGCTGGACGCCTTGAGCGATCCCGCCAAGCGCAGCCGGGTCAACAAGCTGTTCGCCGGTCTCTACGGCGCGGCGCAAACGCCGGCCGGCAAGAAGGAGGTAGGCTATGTCTCGTGTGGTGGATGCTAAAGGGCGCGATCTGCGCTCGGTCAACACGGAATTGAAGCAAGCGATCGGCGAAGGGCCGGTGATCGTCGAAGATGCGATCCACCTGCACGGCCTGGCGGCCGGCTTCAAGGGCGGCGATGTCACTATCGACGACGACAGCGGCGACTACCTGGGCGTGCTCAACGACGGCGCGACCATTCGGGTCACCAAGAACGCCGGCCGCTACCTGGCCGACAGCATGACGCGCGGCGAGGTCGTGGTCGAGGGCGATGCGGGCTACGGCGTCGGCGCTTACTGCTACGGCGGTCGCGCGGTGGTCAAGGGTAACGCCGGCGACTTCACGGCCGTGATGAACAAGGGCGCCACCATCATCGTCAACGGCGACGTGGGCGACGACGTAGCGACCTTCATGCTGGCCGGCGATCTGGTCATCGTGGGCAACGCCGGCAAGCACCTGGGCAATTATCTGATTCGCGGCAACATCTACATCGGCGGCGAATGGGAGAGCCTGGGCCACAACACGCTGCTGGAGCAAATGTCCCCGGACGACACCGCCAAGCTGCGCGGCTATTTCGACCAGTACGGCATCGACGCAGACCCTGCCACCTTCAAGAAGATCGTGCGTCGGTCCGAGAAGCCGTTCTACAAATAGCAGCCAGGGCTTCCAAGACTCGCCCGTGGTGTCATGCTGAGCCGTCTGCGGCGAAGCATCCCCAGCTGGCAAACGCCGAGATGCTTCGGCGGACCTCAGCATGACAGCGGAGAGGACTCTGGCGTAAGCCCCGGCTACGTGACAAGGAGAACCAAAATGCCACCAGTAAACGGCACGTATTGCGTCACCGTGATGAAGGACCGCTGCATCAACATTGCCATGCCGGGCAAGTGCGCGACCTGCGTCGAGGTCTGCCCCTACGACGTTTACGCCATCGACGCCACCGGCCACGTGCACGTGCAGAACTACAACGCCTGCGTGGGCTGCCGCATCTGCTCCGAGTTTTGCCCCGAGGACGCCATCCGCATCAACCCGGCCGAGTCGGAGATCATGGTGCGCTCGCCCTGGACCTTCCCGGCCGTGGAGGAGATCCACCAGAAGGCGCAGACCGGCAAATACGACCTGCGCGGCTTCGGCACCATGGGGCGCACGCCCGACTTCGAGGGCATCACCGTGGTGCCGTCGCAGATCGCCTCGGCGCCGCCGCGCGACAAGTACCGCGAGGAGTGCAACCTGAGCGTGGTGATCGGCGAGGACACGTGTGAGCGGCCGATCCGCCTGGAGCTGCCCTTCCTCTTCCCCGGCATGTCCTACGGCGCGCTGTCCAAGGAGGCGCGCATGGCGCTCTCCATCGGCGCGGCCCAGACCGGCATCGCCAACAACACCGGCGAGGGCGGGTTGGTTAAGGAAGAGACCTGGCTGATTAAAGGCTACGAGAACGAGCGGCGCACGCTGAAGCGCTGGGAGCCGGGCGGCTACCTGATCGTGCAGTGGTCCACCGGCCGCTGGGGCGTCTCGGCCGACTACCTGCGCGCCGGCGACGCAGTGGAGATCAAGATCGGCCAGGGGGCCAAGCCGGGCATGGGCGGCCACCTGATGGGCGCCAAGGTCACGCCGGAGATCGCGGCCGTGCGCGGCGTGCCGGTGGGCTCCGACGCGCTGTCGCCCTGCCGCTACTACGACGTGCATGACCTGGAAGACATGAAGCGCATGGTGGCCTTCATCCGCGACGTGACTGACTACAAGTCGCCCATCTTCTTCAAGCTGGGCCCCAGCCGGCCCTACGAGGACGTGCGGGCCTGTGTCGAAGCCGGGGCGGATGCCATCTGCATCGACGGCCTGGCGGGCGGCACCGGCGCATCGCCGGCCATCGTCACCCAAGGCGTGGGCATTCCCACGGTGGCCATCATCGGGCCGGCCGTGCGCGCGCTGAAGGACATGGGCATGCACCGCAAGGTCAAGCTCTTCGCCATGGGCGGCCTGCGCAGCGGGCTGGACGCGTACAAGGCTATGGCCCTGGGCGCGGACGGCGTGGGCTTCGGCGCGGCAGCCGAGATCGCCATGGGCTGCCGGGCCTGCATGGCCTGCTCCAGCGGCAAATGCCCCTACGGCATCACCTCGCAGGACCCGCGGCTGCGCGCCCGGCTGATCCCTGAGGAAGCCGGCAACCGCCTGGCCAACTTCATCCACGCCACGGCCGAGGAGGTCAAGATCCTGACCATGCTCTCCGGCCACGACGACATCAAGAACCTGAGCGAGGAAGACCTGCGCGCCATGGACTACGAGACGGCCTCCATCACCGGCCTCAAGCTGATCGGCTACGAGCGCCGGCTGCCGTGGTGGGAGATGGACGAGCGCATGAGCCAGGAGCGCGACAGGGAGCGCATCATCTGGTCGAGAAGTATTGGCGACCCGACTGCCGCCCGCTCTGCGCAAAAGGTCGCGTTGGCGGAGAGCGCGAAGCACAACTGAGCAGACTCGCTTAGCATATCAAATGGGTGTATTTGAAATGGGTTGAACGACAGGCTCTATCTGAGGTATAGTTGGGTTCCGACCAAGAAATCCAACGCAACCGAAGGAGAGAAGCCATGTCGTTCAACACCGAACAGATTGTACAAGAGA
>JBAQCH010000365.1:0-8217 GCA_049294015.1 Anaerolineae bacterium | reverse complement strand
GCCGTCGCCCGGCGCCGCCGCGCGCACGCTGGGGCCGAGGCCGTAGCGCCATGGACTGGGAGCCGCCGCACGGCCGGGGCCGTCCAGCGACTTGATGCGCAGGTTGCGCTTGACCACCTCCAGCTCGGCCCGGTCGTAGCCGCTGGCGCTGTCCAGCCAGTGCTGGTAGCGCAGCTTATCGTCGATGCGATCCAGGCCGCCGGGGATGCGTCGGGTCAGGGTCAGGCTAATCTGCGAGCCGAAGCCGGCTGCCAGGTGCAGCGCGTACAGCACCGGATAGCGGCCGCCGCGGCTCAGGTTGAGCACGCCCAGGTCCGGGTCCACCTCTTTGAAGTTGGGCACGGGCGGGACGATGCCGTACTCCAGGATTTTGACCGCGATCACGTCCTCCACGCCCACGCCCATGGGATGGCCAGTGAAGCCCTTGGTGTTGGCCACCACGATGTCGCTGGCCGCCTCGCCAAAGGTGTTGCGCAACGCAATCACCTCGGCCGCGGCGCTGCCGCCCCGGGCCGGCGTGAAGGTCTCGTGCGACATGAAGACAGTCTGGCTGGCCATGGCGTAGCGGTTAAGGCCGAAGCGCCGCTCGGCCGCGGCAACCAGGCTCTCCATCACCTGGCTGATGTGGTCGGTGTCGAGGCGTGAACCGTGGTAGGCGCTGTTGCGGGTCTCGCTGCTCAGCAGCTCGACGATGCCCCGCATGCCGCGCTCGCGCACCGCGTCCTCGCTCTCCACCACCAGGCCGCAGGCGCCCATGCCCAGGATGGTGCCGTGGCGGCGCCGGTCGAAGGGCAGCGCGGCCTCGTCCACCCGATCGTCAGTGGCCGACGCGCCCAGGGCCAGGAAGCCTGCGCCCACCCATTCCATCAGGTGGTCGCTGGTCACGTCGTCGCCGCCCAGCACCAGCACCCGGCGGCAGCGGCCATTGCGGATCCAATCCTCGGCCAGGGCCACACCCTGGGCCGTGCTGGCGCAGGCCGCGTTGACGTGGGCGTTGGGGCCGCGTGCGCCGATGTACTCGGCGAATTGGCTATGGCCCATGCTCAAAATGCGGAAGATGAAGCGGCGGTCGAAGGTGTAGGGGTCGCGCTCCATCTGCTCGCGCAGCTCGGCGATGCGGCGGCTGATCTCTTGCAGCGTCTGCATGTCGCTGGTGTACGAGCGCAGGTCCTCCAGCATAGCCAACTGCATGCGCCGGTTCTCCCACTGGTAGTAGCGGGTGAACTCCTCGGCGAAGCGGTCGCCGCCGGGGAAGGCGCTGGCAAAGATCACGCCGGTCTCGTCGCGCAGGGCTTCGGGCAGCAGCCAGCGGTCAGGCAGGAACTTGCCAGTGGTGGTCTTGCGCCAGGTTTGCACCAGCGGGATGCCCGCCTCGCGCAGCGCGTCCAGGCCAGCCGCGAAGCAGTACTGCGTCGTGATGTCCAGCGCTTCCACCAGCTTGACCGGCACACCGTACTCCTCGGCCAGGTCGAAGTGGCCAGAACGGCCGGCCAGCTTGAGCACTTCGGCCGGGTCGGCGATGACCTGGAAGCTGCCGCTGCCGTCCTCGCTCTTGACCAGCCGGGTGATGCGCTTGTCGAGAATCCGCTGCCGGAAGCGTTCAGGGATCAGGTCGATGAACTGCTCGCCGCGCAAGATGCGCAGGGCGTTGTCGGGGTCCATCAGCGGCTTGTTGGGGCCAGGCAGGCCCAGACCGGTGCCGCTGACCACCACCGAGCCGAGCGGTGGCTCGTTGCGGTCGTAAGGTTGCAGGTGAGAGGTTGCAGGTTGCAGGTTGGACATAGCCTGTTGCAGCACTTGAGCGAGTTGACCAAGAGCGTCAGCCGGCAGAGAAGGTTGGGGCATGGCTGGTTCCTTGGAAGGAATTGGGGTAGAGTGGGAAATTGGTAAATTGGTCGGCGCCGCGGGTGTGGCGGGCACTGCGGGCTCGGTCAGGAGACCGGCCCGAGCCGCAGCGGCGGGCGCAGCGGGTGCAGCGGGCTCGGGCAGGAGACCGGCCCGAGCGGAAGTAGCAGTTGCAGCGGCCGTCCGATATCCGCTGTTCTCCATCCGCTGTGATACCTCCGCCGCCCTCTCCGCCCGCAGCCCATACCCAGCCGCATACAACCCGCACAGCGCCTGGTTGAAGCTGGGCAGCTCGCCGGACTTGGGGTGGTTGGTGAAGAGCGAGACCACGTCGGGCTTGCTGCCCAGCACGTCGTCCACGAAGCCCTTCAGCGCCTTCTTGGGGCCGACCTCGATGAAGACGCGGCAGCCCTCGCGATACATGGTCTCCAGCCCCTTGACCCACTGCACGGGGCTGGCGATCTGTAGTTCAAGGATGTCCTTGATACCCTCGACCGTCGTGGGGTAGAGCTCGCCGGTGACGTTGGCCACCAGCGGCAGGGCAGGCTCGGAGATGCTCAGCCGGTCCAGCACCTTGCGCAGCGGCTTGCTGGCCGGGGCCACGATCCGGGTGTGGAAGGCGTGGCTGACGGGGATGCGCATGGCCTGAAAGCCCTTGGCGGTGAAGCGCTCGATGGCCTGCTCCACGGCCTTGCTGGCGCCGCCCACCACGCACTGGTTATAGGAGTTGATGTTGGCCGCCACCACGTAGCCGTCGATCTCGCTCAACGTTTGCATGATCACGTCGTAGGGGGCCATGACCGCGGCCATCCAGCCGTTGTCGTCCATGGAGACCTTGGTCATCTCCGCGCCGCGCGCGGCTGAGGCCTCCAATGCATGGGCAAAGGGCATGATGCCGGCCGCGATCAGCGCGCCATATTCGCCCAGCGAGTGGCCCATCACCATGTCAGGCCGGATGCCGTACTCGCCCAGCAGCTTGTAGAAGGCCGTGTCCATGGTCAGCATGGCCGGCTGGGTGATGGCCGTCTGCATCAGGTCGCGCTCGGCCTGCTTCATAGCCGCCGGATCGGCGTTGTCCACAAAGATGTAGCTGGTCAACGAGCGGCCCAGGATCGGCGTCATCACCGCGTCAGCCTCGCGGAAGGTCTCGGCCACCACCGGCTCAAGCTGGGCCAGCTCGCGACCCATGTTGCTGTACTGGCTGCCCTGGCCTGGGAAAAGGAAGGCGATCTTGCCAGAGGGTGTACCGCTCCCGCGAAAGATGCCCTGCGCGCTCAGCGCCTTCCAGGCCTGGGGATTGTCGAAGCCAGCCGCCTTGCGGGCCTTGGCAAGCTTGTCCAGCAGCTCGTCGTGGTCGCCGAAGTCGATCACCAGGCGCTCAGGCTGGCTCAACTCAGCCGGGCTTGGCGGGGCAATGGGCGGAGTCCAGCCGCCCTCGACCTGCTGCCAGGCGGCGTCCAGCCGATCCTTCAACGCGACGGGATTGCCGGCGCCGATGGCCAGAATGCCGCGCACAGGGTGTTTGGAAGTAGACAAGGAAGAAGTAGGCAAGGAAGAAGTAGACATGTAGACAAGGCCAGAGTCGTCGCCTTGAACACCTTGTCTACCTGTGTCCTTGTCTACTTGTCTACCTGTTTCCTTCTCCACCTGCACCCCCGAGTACAGCGTCCGCTCGCTGCGCAACATGCCCGGCACGTGCTCCTCCAGCACCACGTGGAAGTTGGTGCCGCCGAAGCCGTAGGAGCTGACGCCGGCGCGACGGGGGAACCCGTTGGGCTTGGCCCACTCACGCAGGTCATGGTTGAGGATGAAGGGAGAGTTGCTGAAATCGGCGTTGGGGTTGGGTCTTTCGGCGTTGAGGGTAGGCGGCAGGACTTTTTCATGCACCGCCATCACGGCCTTGAGCAGACCAGCCGCGCCCGCGCCGGCCTTGAGGTGGCCGATATTGCTTTTGGCCGAGCCCAATGCGATGCTGCTGCGCGGCGCGCTGGCGAAGACCTGGCCCAGGCTCTCCAACTCGACAACGTCGCCGACCTTGGTGCTGGTGCCGTGCGCCTCCAGCAGGGTGGCGCTGGCCGGATCGAGGCCGGCGTTGGCCCAAGCGCGCTGGGCCGACAGAATCTGGCCGATGGGGTTGGGGGCGGTGATGCCCTTGCCTTTGCCGTCGCTGGAACCGCCCACGCCGCGGATCACGGCGTAGATCTTATCGCCGTCGCGCTCAGCGTCGGACAGACGCTTGAGCAGGAAGGCCGCGCTGCCCTCGCCCATGACGAAGCCGTCCGCGCCGTCGCCGAAGGGCCGGCTGCCGGTTGCGCTCAGCGCGCCGATCTTGCAGAACTTGACGAAGATGCTGGCGCCCATGTTGCGGTCGACGCCGCCGGTCACCACGGCGTCCACCTGGCCGGCCGTCAGCAACTCCACGGCCGCGTTGATGGCGGCGAAGCTGGAGGCGCAGGCCGCGTCGGTGATGAAGCTGGGGCCGCGCAGGTTGAGCACGTTGGCCACCCGGCCGGAGACGATGTTGGGCAGTTCGCCCGGCATGGTGTCCTCGGTGATGGGCGGCAAGGTCGCGTCCATGCGCTCGTGCCACTTGGATAGAATCGCATCGCGCACGGCGGCCGGCAGTTGCTGGAACTCCGTCACCGACTCCAGCGCATTGCGATACTCGGGGAACTGAATGCGCATGGTGGTGATGTAATGCATCTCACCGCCCATGGCCGTCCCCAGGATCACGCCTGTGCGGTCGGTGTCCAGCGGCCGGTCGGGGTAGCCGTAGTCGGCCAGCGCCTCGGCCGCGATGGTCACAGCCCACTGCTGCCCCTCGTCCATGGCCCCAGCCACCTTGGGTGGAATGCGGTGCTTCTTCCAATCGAACTGAAAGCCCTGCACCCAGCCGCCGATCTTGCTGTAGGTCTTGTCGGGCGCGCTCGGGTCGGGGTCGTAATAGTCGGCAAGGCTCCAACGCTCTGGCGGCGTTTCGTAGATGCTGTAGCGCTTGTTCTTGATGTTCTGCCAAAAGGCCGGCGCATTGGGTGCGTCAGGCAAAATTGCCCCCACCCCGACAATGGCAATGGCTCGCTGGACGGTGTCACTCATGGGTCAAACTCCTCGGGGAATGATGAATGATGAACGATCAAGGATGAATCCGGAGGGCCTGGCGACATCGTTGGTCTGGTGTTCATCATTCATCGTTCATCATTCATCGTTCCTGCTTCATCATTCTGCCGGAAACGCCTCGTTCAACTTCTTCGCCGCGAAGTCCATGTCCTCGATCAGGCCGGCCTGGGCGGCGTAGATGCCGGGCAGGTTCAGCGACTGGGGCAGGTTGGGGTCGCTTTGGCCGGCGCCGATGGCCCAGCGCAGGCCCTCGGCGGCGACCTTCAGCGCCGCGTCGCGGGCGTGGATGCGGGCCATGGCCTGGCGGGTGGGCACGTCCAGCGGGATCGCCTCGGTGGGATGGCTGGTGACGGTCTCGGCGAAGATAGCCGCCGTCTCGGCGTAGGCGATCAGCTCGCCCAGGCGGAAGAGGATGTGTTGGTTGCGGGTCAGCCGGTCGATGCGGCAGCGCTCCAGCACCTGGGCCAGCGCGCGCATGGCCATAGCGGCGGCCCCTGCGCCGTTGTTCGGCTCCGCGCGCTGCACCTGGTCTAGTTTGGCCGCCCAGTCGTTGTAGTAGGCGCCCTTGGTCTTCAGGTGCTGCTGCCAGCGATCGCGCGCGATGGTCCACTCCATGATCTCCGAGGTGCCCTCGTAGATGGTGGTGATCTTGACGTCGCGCTTGACCTTCTCGACCATGTATTCCTTGGTGTAGCCGTAGCCGCCCAGGGCCTGGATGCTGTCCTCGGCCGCCTTGTTGCCGGCCTCGGTGGCCAGGTACTTGGCGACCGCGCCCTCGGTCTGCAGGTCCGGCTCGCCGCCGTCGATGCGGCGCGCGGTCCACTCGATGTAGGCGCGGGCGGCCTCCAGGCGGACGGCGTTGGGCACGATCAGCTTGTGGGAGTGGCCCTGCTTCTGGCTGAGCGGCGCGCCGCCCTGGATGCGCAACTGGGAATAGGGGATGGCCCGCTTCAGCGCCGACCAGCCGCCGCCCAGGCCGAACGCGGCCACCATCAGGCGGGTGTAGCCGAAGACAGCCTGCGCCTGAACCAATCCCTGGCCTTCTACCAGACCGACCAGATCGTCGGCCGGGACGTAGACTTCTTCCAGGAACAGCGCAGCCGTATTGCTGGCGCGGATGCCGTGCTTGTCCTCCGGTTTGCCCTGGGAGAAACCCTCGGCGCCTTTCTCAACCACGAACCAGGTCGGCCCGCCCGGCGCATTGGCCAGGATGGTGTAGAGCGTGGCCACGGCGCCGTTGCTGATCCACTGCTTGCGGCCGGAGATCCTGTAGCCAACGACCTTGCCATCTTCCTCGACCGGCACGGCCCTGGTTTTGAGGCTGCCCAAGTCGCTGCCGGCCTGCGGCTCGGTGGCGCCGTAGGCCACCAGCAGGCCCTCTTCGGCGATGCGGCCCATCCAGCGCTCCTGCTGCTCCGGGGTGCCGCCCACGGTGATGGGGTCGCTGCCCAGGAAGGTGGCCAGAACGCCGGTGGCGATGCCCAGGTCGATGCCGGCCATGACCTCGGACACACGATAAATGTCATAGGCCCCGCCGCCCATGCCGCCTAGCTCTTCGGGGATGAACAACAAATGCAGACCGATGTCCTGGTAAAGCTCGTCCAGGACCTCCTGAGGGAACTCGTCCTTGTGATCCAGTTCAAGAAGATAATCATTGGTCAGGCGCTTCTCAGCGTACTTGCTCAAGGCGCTCAGCGCCTGGTTGAGCTCCTTGCGATCTAATCCAGCCATGGTGCTCTACCTCCATCGATATGCGTGTGAAAGATAAGTGCCAGCAGCACTACGCCCGATTATGACATGGCGCATCGCGTCAAAAGGGCGATTCAAGCCAAAGGCAGACTCTTTTCAGTAGCCCATCGGGCTAGCCTACTTGGTCTGCCTCTGTACGACAAAAGCCTGTTATTCGGTTGATAGGGCCAGTATAACCCGAAATTGTGAAAAAAAGTATGAGCTAGATCATATATGGAGCACAGATTCTCAGGAAAGCTAGTATACACACACAGCGAATGATGCGCAAGCTGCCGCGCGGTCGTTGGACGCTGTTGCTACTTCCCCCAGTCCACCACACGCTCGGCGTTGAAATCGTAGCGGAAATCGACGCCTGCCAAGGCCTGCGGCGCCAGCGGGCGGGGGCTGCTGCCGTCGCTGTTCATCACCCACAACTGCCACGGGCCAGCGCGGTCAGTCAGAAAGACGATGGAGCGGCCATCCGGGCTGGGCGCGGGCGCCACGTTGTTGGCCGGCCGTGCGGCCAACGGATCAGGCGTTGTCAGCGTCGTTGGCTCACTACCATCGGCTCGCCAGCGCCATAGATCCCAGCGATTGCCCGCGTTGCGCGCCGCAAAGATAAACTGGCCATCGGGGCTGAAGCTGGCCGGCGCGAGCAATGGCGGCACAGACAGTAAACGTTGCGAAGGCCCATCGCCCTCATCCTGCGTCAGCGCCAGGCCCTGCTTGTCCAGGTAGAGCACCGCTGCGCTGTCCGGCTTGTGGCGGGGCGACGTGGCTGTCTCGCTGGCCGGCAGATCGCTGGCGACGCCGCTGTCCAAATCATAGCGCACCAGCCCGGTAAGGTTGGAGCTAACCTGCGCGAAATCGGCAACGCAAAAACTGCCAAAGGGGGTAGTCAGACAGGGCTGTCCGCCAAACAGCGCCTGCAATTCGTCGGCGCTCAGGCATCCAAAAGGAGACTGCAGGCAGGATACGCTGGCGCGGTCGCGTTCAAAGACCAGAGCCCGGCCATCGGGCGTCCAGGTAGGCGAACGGGCGCGATTGGCGCCGCTGACCAGGCGCTCGCCCGACCCATCCACATTGATCACCCACAGGCCGCGCGGCTCGTCCCAGCGGGTGAAAGCCACCTGGCTGCCGTCGGGGCTGAGGGCCGGCTCGAAGCCGTAGGTCAGGCGGCGCAGCCCGCTGCCATCGGCCTTCATGAGGTAGATGTTGCCGCCGTTGCTGTCCTGAAAGACCAGCGTCCCTGACAGGGCAGCCGGGGCGCGCAGCGCGGCTGCAACCAGCGCAGCCGGCTGCTCTGGCAGCGCAGGCTGACCGATCGGGGTCGGATCGGCCGATGACGTAACGACCGGAGCCGGTTCAACGGGTTGCGCTGGAATCGCAAAGCTGACGGTGGCCTGAGGGATCCAGCCATGGCCGCCAGGCGCGTCGCCGAAGATGATCTCCAGCCAATCGCCGCGGCTGCCAGTGATGATGGCCAGCGCGCCGGCCGGCAGGCGGCCGGCCGCGTCGCCGTCGGGC
>JBAQCH010000364.1:0-35473 GCA_049294015.1 Anaerolineae bacterium | reverse complement strand
GCCTGGTGGACGCCCTGGCGCGCGGCGCGCTGCCGGCCGAGCGGGCCTGGGCAGTGATCGACCAAGAGGAGGCGCTGGTGGCGCACCAGGTCAGGCGTTTTGCCCGCCCGCCGGAGCTGGCCAGCGTGCCGGGCTACGACCAGCAGCCCTTCTTCGCCAGCCAGCGCAAGATCGTCCTGCGCAACTGCGGCTTCATCGATCCCACCAGCCTGGAGGAATACGTCAGCCGCGGCGGCTATCAGGCCCTGGCCAGCACGCTGACGACGTTCAGCCCGCAGCAGGTGATCGACGAGGTGACTCACTCTGGCCTGCGAGGGCGGGGCGGCGGCGGCTTCCCTACCGGTCGCAAATGGCAGGTGGCCCACGACTCGCCGGGCAAGATCAAGTACCTGATCTGCAACGGCGACGAGGGCGACCCCGGCGCGTACATGGACCGCACCGTGCTGGAGAGCGACCCGCACAGCGTGATCGAGGGCATGATCATCGGCGCCTACGCCGTGGGCGCCCGCCAGGGCTACGCCTACGTGCGCGATGAGTACCCGCTGGCCATCGAGCGGCTGGCCGGCGCCATCGCCCAGGCTGAGGCGCACGGCCTGCTGGGCGAGGACATCCTGGGCTCCGGCTTCAGCTTCTCCTTGCAGATCGTGCGCGGCGCGGGCGCGTTCGTCTGCGGCGAGGAGACGGCCATCATCACCTCCATCGAGCGCGGCACCGGCGAGCCGCGGCCCAAGCCCTCCTATCCGGCTGTGGCCGGCCTGTGGCGTATGCCCACCGTGATCAACAACGTCAAGTCGTGGGCCATCATTCCGGTGATCATGGCGCGCGGCGCCGATTGGTACGCGGCGCTGGGCGCGCCCGGCAACAGCGGCACGGTGGTCTTCTCGCTGGTGGGCCAGATAGCCAACACCGGCCTGGTCGAGGTGCCGCTGGGCATGAGCCTGCGCGAGCTGATCGAGGGCATCGGCGGCGGCGGCAGCAACGGCCACGCGCTCAAGGCCGTGCAGACGGGCGGCCCGTCGGGCGGCTGCCTGCCAGCCAGCCTGTTCGACATGCCCATCACCTACGAGCAGATGAGCGCTGTCGGCTCGATCATGGGCTCCGGCGGCATGGTGGCTCTGGACGAGAGCGCCTGCATGGTGGACGTGGCGCGCTATTTCCTCAACTTCACCCGGCTGGAGTCGTGCGGCAAGTGTACCGCCTGCCGCTCGGGCACGCGCCACATGTATGATATCCTGACCCGCATCAGCCATGGGCAGGGCACGCTGGACGATCTGACCCTGCTGCAAGAGGTGGCCGACACGGTCAAAGGCGCGTCGCTGTGCGGCCTGGGACAGACCGCGCCGAACCCGGTGCTCTCGACCCTGCGCTACTTCCGCGAGGAGTACGAGGCCCACGTGGTCGATCACCGCTGTCCCGCCGGCAAGTGCCCCATGAGCGCAGAGGTGTGACATGCTCACCCTGACCATCGACAACCAGACCGTTCAGGCGCCGGAGGGTTCGACGGTCTTGCAGGCCATCCGCCATGTGGGCGTGCGCTTTCCCACCCTGTGCTACTGGGAGGGGCTGCCACCCTACAGCGCCTGCCGGCTGTGCATCGTGGAGATGATAGCGCCCCGCCACCTGACCATCCCGGCCTGTTCCTATCCGGCGGAGGATGGCCTGGTGATTGCGACCGACGGCCCGCGCGCGGTGGCCATGCGCAAGATGATGCTGGAGTTCATGCTGGCCCGTTGCCCCAACTCCCCGGTCATCCGAAGCCTGGCCGACGAGGCCGGCGTGACCGAGACCCGCTTTCCGCTCAACCCGAATCGCGACGAGCTGTGCATTCTGTGCGGGCTGTGCGTGCGCGTGTGTCGTGACCTGGTGGGCGCGGCGGCGCTGGCCTTCATCGGCCGCGGCTCGGAGCGCAAGGTGGGCAGCCCCTTTGGCCTGCCGGCGGAGGCCTGCATCGGCTGCGGCGCCTGCGCGGCGGTGTGCCCCACCGGCGCCGTAAAGATGCAAGAGGTCGACGGCAAACGCGTGCTGACCACGTGGCACACCGAGGTGCCGTTGCAGCCCTGCCCCGCCTGCGGCCGGCCCTTCACCCCCGAACCGATGGGCTTCGTGCGCGAGCACGTGCCGGACATCGATCACGTCTGGGGCCTGTGTCCGGCCTGTCGCCGCCAGGCAACCGTTGGCGGATGAGAGCATGGCAGAGCCCGCGGCTTGCTCCGCTCTGATCGAACAATTCAACAATCCATCTTCAGGAGACCTAACACCCATGAGCACCCAGTCTGATCCAGCAGCCAGCGGCCCAGCCACGCCACCGCCTCCTGTTTTCAGCGTCGATGCGTTCATCCCACCGGAGATGGCGGTCAAGGCCGAGAACGTGGGCGTCAAGAAGGCCACCATGGGTTGGCGCAACACCTTCGCGCTGGCGGTGCTGGCCGGCGCGTTCATCGCCCTGGGCGCCATCTTCTCCACCACGGCGACAGCCGGCGCGGCCGGCCAGATGCCCTACGGCTCCATCCGTCTGACGGCTGGCCTCGCCTTCTGCCTGGGCCTGATCCTGGTCGTCGTGGCCGGGGCGGAGTTGTTCACCGGCAACAACCTGATCGTCATGGCCTGGGCCGACCGCCAGCTTCCGTTCAGCAAAGTGCTGCGCAATTGGGCCATCGTCTATGCCGGTAACTTCGCCGGCTCCATCGCTACCGTCGTGATGATGATCTTCACCCTGCAGTACACCTTCGGCGGCGGCGCGGTAGGGCTGAACGCGCTCAACATCGCCAATGCCAAGTGCAGTCTGGGCTTCGTGCAGGCCTTTGCCCTGGGCGTGATGTGTAACGCGCTGGTCTGTCTGGCCGTCTGGCTCTGCTTCAGCGCCCGCTCCACCACCGACAAGATCCTGTCGATCATCTTTCCGATTACGGCCTTCGTGGCGGCCGGCTTCGAGCACAGCATCGCCAACATGTACTTCATCCCCATCGGCCTGTTGATCAAGGCCACGGCCGCGCCCGAGTTCTGGACCGCCATCGGCAAGACCGCAGCCGACTACGGCAACCTGACCTGGGCCAACTTCTTCATCGCCAACTTGTTACCGGTGACCATCGGCAACATCATCGGCGGCGCAGTGATGGTGGGTTTGGTGTATTGGTTCATCTACATTCGCAAGGGATTGACCAAGCCATCATGATGACGTCCAGCGACGACCGGGTCAATGGGCTCGATGGTCTTGCTCCTGTTGGCGAAGACACGATGTGCGGCCATCATGACCCAAACGAATTGGCACCTAGCGACGCACAGCGCCTGCGCCGCGAGATCGAACTTGAGATTCTTCTTGGGTCGGCTGATCTCTATGCGGAGGTCTATCGCAAGGATCATGATCTGCAGGCGCTGACAGAGGCGGCTATCGAGGGATGGCCGGAATAGCCACCTGGCCCGGCTTTGCAGATCAGGCAGGAAGATGCTACAATGCATGACGAACCAACCAGACTGTACAATTCGCCCTAAAAGGAGTAACGGTCATGCAAAGTAGTATTATCAGCATCGCTAAAGCGCGCGAAGGCTTCTCTGATCTGGTGAATCGAGCGGCGTTTGGAGGCGAGCGTTTCGTTGTAGAACGCCGGGGCAAACCCCTGGCTGCTCTTGTCAACGCCGAAGAATACCGACAACTGATGCAACTGCTCGGCGAGACAGGGGTTCAGACCACTTTGCATGGCATCCCGGTGCGAATCCGCTTCGACGGCGACCGGTACTTCGTGGACGATGAGATTGTCGATCTCTACGGAACTGGCGCCACCTTGGCCGAAGCGCAGACCGATTATTGGATGGCGGCTCAAGAGGCTTACGAAGACCTGTCCGTCAACGAGGGCAATCTGGCGCCTTATCTTGAAGAACAACTGGAGTTCTTAAGGAAAGTCGTCGTGACGGAGACAGGGATAAGTCAATGACGCGATACAAGGTGCGCGATATTGATCGGGCCTTGGTTGGCAAACTTGGCTTCGAGAAACACGACACCCACCATCATGTCTATCGACTTCGACTGGACGGACAGCTCGTGGTGCGCACTTTCATCTCGCATGGTGAGCGAGAGCTTGGCCCGTTCCTGGCCGACAAGATAGCCAAACAGATCCGACTGAGGATTTCCGAGTTTGACGATGCCGTCAACTGCCCATTGAGCCAGGAGGCCTATCACCAGCTCCTTCGCCAACGTCTCTCCGGCAAGCAATAGAGGTACTTTGTCCCATGCCCACCCTCACCATCGACAACCAACGCGTCAGCGCCCCCGACGGGGCGACCATCCTGGAAGCGGCGCGCGGCGCGGGCATCCACATCCCCACCCTCTGCCACCACCCCGACCTGAGCAACGTCGGCGCGTGCCGCATGTGCGTGGTGTCGGTGGAGAAGGCGCGGGGCGTGCAGACAGCCTGCACCACGCCAGTGTTCGAGGGGATGGTGGTGTCCACCAACTCGCCCGACGCTGTCGCCACGCGCCGTTTCGTGCTGGAGATGCTGCTCAGCGACCACCCCAACGCCTGCATGACCTGCGAGGTCAACGGCGACTGCGAGCTGCAAGACCTAGTCTACGACTACGACGTCCCCTGGCCCGAACACAGCGGCCGGCGTCACACCTACGCCATCGACCCTGACCCCAACCCCTTCATCTTCATCGATCGCAACAAGTGCATCCTGTGCGGCCGCTGCGTGCGGGCCTGCGCCGAGCGGCAGAACCGCGACGTGTGGAGCTTCGCCCAGCGCGGCTTCGAGACCAAGCTGGTGGCCGGCGCAGATCAGTTTATGCTCGATGCGCGCTGCGAGAGCTGCGGCCAGTGTGTGGCCTACTGCCCCACCGGCGCACTGTTCGACAAG
This sequence comes from Anaerolineae bacterium, assembly GCA_049294015.1. Lineage (GTDB taxonomy): Bacteria > Chloroflexota > Anaerolineae > JAAEKA01 > JAAEKA01 > JAAEKA01. The sequence goes on along the minus strand of JBAQCH010000364.1, from coordinate 30,625 downwards.
ATGAGCGTTGGCAAGGGCCGCGCTGGCCAGACCACGACCGTGCGCACCACCTGCTCCTTCTGCGGCGTGGGCTGCAACTTCGACCTGCACGTGCGCAACGGCAAGGTGATCCGCGTCACCAGCGCGCAGGACGCGCCCGTCAACGGCCTGGCCTTATGCGTCAAGGGCCGCTACGGCTACGACTACGTCCACAACTCCGAACGCCTCACCCGTCCGCTGGTGCGCGCCAAGTGGCTGGACCCGGCGGAGGTGGAGCGGCAGGTGGCGAGTGGCAGGTGGCAGGTCAAGCAAGTGGCAGGTCGCAGGTCGCAGAAGCCGGAAAATGGTCAATTGTCAATGCTCAATAGTCAATGGTCAATGACCAGCGATCAGAGGCTGACCGACGCTCCGGCATTGAACATTGGCAATTGGCAATTGACCAGTGACCATTTCATCGCGGTCGACTGGGATACCGCCCTGGACGTGGTGGCGGGCAAGCTGGCGGCTGAGAAGAAGCTGCACGGCGGGCAGAGCTTCGCTATGCTGGCCTCGGCCAAGTGCAGCAACGAGGAGAACTACCTCTTCGCCAAGCTGACCCGCCAGTTGATGACCACAAACAGCATCGATCACTGCGCCCGCCTCTGACACAGCAGCACTGTCGCCGGTCTGGCGACCAGCTTCGGCAGCGGGGCGATGACCAACAGCATCCGCGACATCGCCAACGACAGCCGTTCCATCTTCATCATCGGCAGCAACACCACCGAGCAGCACCCCGTCATCGGCACGAAGATCCGGCGCGCCAAGCGCCAGCGGGGCGCGAAATTGATCGTCGCCGACCCGCGCCAGATCGACATCGCCGAGGTTGCCGACCTGCACCTGCGCCACCGCCCCGGCACCGACATCGCCTTGCTCAACGGCCTGATGCACGTCATCATCCGCGAGGGCTGGCAGGACGCCGACTTCATCGCCCAGCGCACGGAGGGCTTCGAGGAGCTGGCGGCCATGGTGGCCAAGTACACGCCGGAGCTGGCCAGCGCCATCACCGGCGTGCCCGCGGCTGACATCGAGCGGGCCGCGCAGATGCTGGCCGAGCACCGGCCCGGCGCGCTGGTCTATGCCATGGGTATCACCCAGCACAAGGTGGGCGTAGCCAACGTCATGAGCTGCGCCAACCTGCAGATGCTGCTGGGCAACATGGGCGTAGCGGGCGGCGGGGTCAACCCGCTGCGCGGCCAGAACAACGTCCAGGGCGCGTGCGACATGGGCGGCCTGCCCAACGTCTACAGCGGCTACCAGCCGGTGACCAACCCGGCCAGCCAGGCCAAGTTCGAGGCTGCCTGGGGCGTGCCGCTCTCCAACCAGGTGGGGCTGACCGTCACGGAGATGCTCGACGCGGCCGAGCGGGGCGACGTGCGCTGCCTCTACATCGTGGGCGAGAACCCCATGACCAGCGACCCCGACCTGGCTCACGTGCGGCACTCGCTGGACAAGACCGAGTTCATCGTCCTGCAAGAGCTCTTCTTCAGCGAGACTGCGCCCTACGCCGATGTGATCCTGCCTGCGGCCAGCTTCGCCGAGAAGGAGGGCACGTTCACGAATACCGAGCGGCGCATCCAGCGGGTGCGCAAGGCTGTGCAGCCGCCCGGCGAGGCCCGGCTGGACACCTGGATCGTCACCGAGCTGGCCCGCCGGCTGCTGGCCCTGGGCGCGGCCGAGCCAAACGCCGACGCGCCGTTTGCTGGCTGGAGCTACCAGACGCCGCAGGACGTGATGGCCGAAATCAACGCGCTGACCCCCAGCTATGCCGGCGTCACCTACCGGCGGCTGGAGGCCGGCGCACAGCTGCAATGGCCGGTTCCCGACGAGGGGCATCCCGGCACGCCGATCCTGCACGCCGGCAAGTTTACCCGCGGGCTGGGCCGCTTCGCCGCCGTCGATCACGTGCCGCCCGGTGAGCGCCCCGACGACGAGTACCCCATGGTCATGACCACCGGCCGCGTGCTCTACCACTGGCACGGCGGCGAGATGACCCGGCGGGCCAGCGGCCTGCTGGCCGTCTACCCGGAGGCGCTGGTGGAGGTCAGCGTGGAGGATGCGCAACGGCTGGGCGTGGCCGACGGCGACATGGTGCGCTTAGTCTCGCGCCGCGGCGCAGTGGAGGCCAAAGCCTGGATCACCGACCGCGTCAGCCGCGGCCTGGTCTTCACCACCTTCCACTTCCCTGACCAGGCCGCCAACTGGCTGACCAGCGCAGAGCACCTCGACCCGGTGGCCAAGATACCGTCGTTCAAGGTGACGGCCGTGCGGCTGGAACAGGTCGGCTGACCGCCAACTGAACTGCGAAAATATTGCTGACGGGTCCCCCTTCTCCAGCGCCCTCCCTTTCTGGCTTGGTCGGATTGGGAGGGCGTGTTTTTGTGTGCCGGCCGAATGGCAGTTGACGAGAGCGCGCGACCATGTTATGATCTGCTATACGACTTGCTGTTGACAGCATAATCAGGAAGGTGAGATATGGAGACACAGACGACCTATCGCTCTGCAACACCAGAACAGACGGTGGTTCAGATCATGCGCAAGCTGCCGCCTGAGCGCGTGTCCGAGCTAGTAGACTTCGCTCGCTTTCTGGAGTTTCGCGCCACAGAACGTTACGAGGACTGGGTAGAGACGCAGAGCGAGCAAGCCGCCTCCGCCGAGCGGCGTTGGGATGAGTTGTTTGCTCGACCTGAGGCCAAACAGTTGATGCGACAGATGGCGCGCGAAGCACAAGCTGACTATCACGCGGGACGTGCAACGGAGATTGCAGAGACGGAAGATGGACGGCTGACGTCAGGATGAAATCGCGAGCGACTCCCAAATTCTGGCGTTTCTATGGACATCTGCCACACAGTATGCAGCAGCGCGCCCGTAAGGCTTATCGGCTTTGGCGAGCAAATCCCAGCCATCCGAGCTTACAGTTCAAGCGCGTCGACGACCAGGAACCCATCTACTCTGTTCGGATCAGCGACGACTATCGGGCGCTCGGCCTCATGGAAGGGGACACCGTTATCTGGTATTGGATCGGTAGCCACGATGAGTATGAACGTTTGCTGAGTTGACACCCGATCAGAGCGATCGATTGTTGTTCTCGACCATTCACTGGGTCATGGCGCACGACGGCGCACAATCCCTGCCAGCGACGGCCCAGGCCGTCCACGATTGGGCGCCTGGCAAATGGCAGTTCACCGATTCCCAGATCGAGTTGGCTTCGCAGCGTCTGCAAGCCGAGGGTTGGCTGCAAACAGCGACCCCAACCACCACCCTGTGAGATAGCACCATGTCCACGACATCCAACGATTACATCTCCTGGCTCCTCGACCACGCCATGCTCGAAGCCGTCCGCCCCATCGCGGCGCGCTACTCCGGCCAGGGCAGCCAGTGGCGCTATCCTTACGCCGAAGCGGGGCCGCGCGCGGCTTCGGCCACGGCGTCGGTCTGGTTCACGGCCTACCCCGGCGCGATCATCACGCGCGCCGGCCAGTCGGTGCTGGCGACGCTGGGCGACCCGGCGCTGTGGCGCACCTTTGCCGACATCGGCATCCAGGCCATCCACACCGGGCCGATGAAGCAGGCCGGCGGGCTGCGCGGGACAGAATTCACGCCCACCATTGACGGCCATTTCGACCGCATCGGCATCGCCATCGACCCGCAGTTCGGCACGGCCGAGGAATACGCGGCCATGAGCCAGACCGCGGCCGCGGTCGGCGCAGTGGTGATCGACGACGTAATCCCGGCCCACCTGGGCAAAGGCGCCGACTTCCGCCTGGCCGAGCGGGCCTACGGCGACTACCCCGGCCTGTTCCACATGGTCGAGATCGCGCCGGAGGACTGGGATCTGTTGCCTGCTGTGCCGTCGGGCGAAGATTCTGTCAATCTCGATCAGACCGTCGTGGCCAGCCTGGCCGAGAAGGGTTACATCGTCGGCGAGCTGCAGCGCATCATCTTCTACGAGCCGGGCGTCAAGGAGAGCAACTGGAGCGCGACCGATGTGGTCGAGGGGGTGGACGGCGTGGCGCGGCGCTGGGTCTACCTGCACTACTTCAAGCAGGGCCAGCCCAGCCTGAACTGGCTGGATCCCAGCTTCGCCGCGGCGCGGCTGGTGATCGGCGACGCGCTGCACTCGCTGGGTGTGCTGGGCGCGCGCATGGTGCGGCTGGACGCCAATGGCTTCCTGGGCGTCGAGAAGCGGCCTGGCGGTCCGGCCTGGTCCGAAGGCCATCCGCTCTCCTTGACCGCCAACCAGGTCATCGCTGGCATGGTGCGCAAGCTGGGCGGCTTCAGCTTTCAGGAGCTCAACCTGACCGTGGACGACATCGCGGCCATGAGCCACGGCGGGGCCGACCTGGCCTACGACTTCGTGACCCGGCCCGCCTGCCAGCACGCTTTGGTCACAGGCAACGTGGCCTACCTGCGCCTGATGCTGCGCGAGATGCGGGCCCACGACGTGGAGCCGGCCTACCTGATCCACGGCTTGCAGAACCACGACGAACTAACGCTAGAGTTGGTGCATTTCTGGACGTTGCACGCGGCCGACCACTTCACCCTCGACAACGAGGATTTGACCGGGCTGGAGCTGCGCGAGCGGGTGCGCAGCGTGATGTATGACCGCATCAGCGGCCCGAACGCACCCTACAACCTGCGCTTCGTCACCAACGGCGCGGCCTGCACCATGGCCAGCGTGGCGGCCGCAGCGCTGAACATCCGCGACATCACCGGCTTGTCCGACGAGCAGGTGGGCCAGATCCAGCGCTTACACCTGCTGCTGGCGATGTATAACGCCTTCCAGCCGGGAGTCTTCGCCCTCTCCGGCTGGGACCTGGTGGGCGCGCTGCCGTTGGCCCACGACCTGGTGGCGGATCTGATGGCCGACGGCGACACGCGCTGGATCAACCGCGGCGCTTACGACTTACTGGGCGTCAACCCGGACGCGGCCGGCTCAGCCGCCGGCCTGCCCAAGGCCGTGGCGCTCTACGGCCCGCTGCCCGAGCAGCTCAGGCGGCCCGATTCCTTCGCCAGCCAGCTCAAGGCCATGCTGCAGGTGCGCCGAGCTTACAAGCTGTATGCCGCGTACCAGCTCGACGTCCCCGACACGCACAGTCCCGGCCTGCTGGTCATGGTGCATGAGCTGCCCGAGGGGCTGGGCACGCAGGTGACGGCCATCAACTTCGGCGCGGAGCCGGTGGATGAGGTGGTGCGGCTGAAGCACGTGCAGCCGGGCCAGGCGGTCGATATGTTCAGCGACGTCGTGGCAGGGCCAGTGAACGAACAAGGTGAGCTACGCATTCGGCTGGAAGGCTATGCGGGCAAGTCATATCTGATTGGACCCGCGGCCGTAAGTTGAGCTGTGGTTTTCGCGCACTAACCGCGCAATACCGCTTGCTGCGCCGTAGAACTGATGCTACAATGCCGTCGCAAGGTCGATGGCGCCCCATGTCGTGATTGAGGTATCGATGGAGATGGACAATGGACAGCACCGCACGTTACCTGGCTAGCGTATATGATAAGCTGCCGCCCGATGATGGTCGTTTGCTCCTGCAATTCGCTGAGTTCTTGATCGAGAAGCAGCCACGTGCGATCAGCGCTCGAGAAGCCCGCCGTCAGGTGAGTGCGTGGTTAGTGCGCGAGGTGGGTAACCTGCTGATGGGAGGCCAACCTGAATTCCTGCCCGGCGATCAACCGATGTGGCGGGTGCCAGTGCTTGTAGCTGGCAGCCCAGATCAACTGGCTGGCAACATCCACGTGGACGCGCGCAGCGGTGAGCTCTTGATCAACGAGACTACGCCTGGCCAGATACTCAGCCATGTCCAATTTGCTATTAGCCGTTCCGCACCGAACTGAGGCTTTTGCGGGCGCTTGTCTTCCGGCATGCCTGCAAATGGCGTTGGCGTATTTCGGGGTGAATCGCTCACAGAAACAGGTTGCCAGCCAGATTGGACACATCGCTGGGGCTGGCACACCTGCGCGCAATGTCACACGGCTGGTCGTCCCAGGCATCGAGATCAGCTATACGGCAAAAGGATCGCTCGAGGGCATTGGGCGTTGTCTTGATAGGCAGCAAATCTCCATCCTTTTTGTTCGCACTGGCGAGCTCCCATACTGGGAGGATGACACGGCCCATGCCGTGCTCGTTGTAGGCATGGACCAAACTACCATTTGGGTGCATGATCCGGCCTTTGATAAGGCGCCGATACCGGTACCAATTGACGACCTTTCCTTAGCCTGGTATGAGATGGGGAATGCCTGGGCGCAAGTTGCCGGTCAATCAGCTTAGGCTGACGGCGTGGTCGAAGACCGTCATGGCTATGTCCGTCTTGAAGACCTCCTCTGTTGAAGTGGCCGAACATCCAGGGTTGCTGCTGGAGATGTTCCGAGCACCAGCGGACTGGCAACTGCGGCAGACAGGACGCGTGAACAGGATTCGGTTTGGCTTCGTCATGCCTGCCGATCAGCTCGACAAGACGCGGCGAGCTACGTTCGTCGACGATCTGGACCGCGCGTTGTCGCTGGTCAGTGGGCATTTCGACTCGGCCTGGATCATCGACCACTTGCAGTTCGACGATCAGGACGTGCTGGAAGGCTTCACGACGCTGGCCTACATGGCCGCACGCCATCCGCAGCTCAAGTTCGGCCACACCGTGCTGTGCCAGTCGTTTCGCAACCCGGCGCTGCTGGCCAAGATGGGCGCGACCTTGCAGTTTCTGAGCGGTGGGCGCTTCATACTGGGCATCGGCGCGGGCTGGCACGAGGAGGAGTATCGAGCGTATGGCTATGACTTCCCGCCTGCTGCCGTGCGGGTCGAGCAGTTGGACGAGGCGCTGACCATCGTCAAGGCGCTGTGGACCGAGGAGAGCGCCATGTTCCACGGCAAGCACTACCGGGTACACGAGGCCCGCTGCGAGCCGAAGCCCACTCCCCTGCCGCCCATCATGGTTGGCGCGTTCAAGCCGCTAATGCTGCGGCTGACAGCCCGACACGCCGACTGGTGGAACGTCTCGTCGACCGGACCGGGGGTATACCGGCGCATGGCGGCCGAGTTGGAGCGAGCCTGCGTCGAAGTTGGCCGCGATCCAGCCACCGTGCGGCGCACGTGGGCCGGCGGCTGCGCCTGCGCGCCCACACAGGCCGAGGCTGAGGAACTGGCCGGCGACCGCATCAGCGCCGACAACGACGACGACTTCGGCTTCGTCGGCACGCCAGAGCGGGTGATCGAGCAGATGCGTCCGTTCGTCGAGTTGGGGGTGGACTATTTCATGCTCGACTGCGGGGGATTCCCACGGTTGACTACGCTTGAGATGCTGATCGACCAAGTGCTGCCGGTGTGGGGTGCCGGCCTGCACCGTGCATAGTGCGCACGATCTGAAGCCAATCCAGCAGGTCATCACGCAGCGCGATCACTGCTTGCTGTCTGAAGTTCTCGCTGGTATACTTATGCACAAGCGAACCACCTTACAGGTTCGTCTGCATTTCGGCCAATCCTGGTAGAGATATGTAGAGATCGCTATGTGGCCCACGGACGGATTGGAAATCACTATCTTCATCCCGGTGTGGTTCTTACCGATAGTCGTTGTCGTCCTGATCGGCTTGATGGGCGGCGCGGCGCTGGCGGTTCGGCGCCAGCGAGCGCGCCGGCAACGGACTGCTGATGAACTGCTGGCAGCACGGGAGCAGATTGCGGCGTTGGCCAAGGCACCGCATCAGACCAGCGCGATGGGCGCCCCCTATCGTAACTTCATCCGCAACATCTCGCACGAGATCTCCAATCCACTGCAAAGCGTCCAGACGAACCTGGACAACATGGCGCTTTGCACCCCCGAAGAGACAGGCCGCTGGCGGCAGTATCACGCCGCGATCTCCGCAGAAGTGCGTCGCCTGTCCCGACTGACCAACCAACTCCGCCTGCTGGCCTTGTTGGAGACGCCCAACACACCCCTTGTTCGCGAGCCTGTCAACATGAAGGCGGTCAGCGAGGATGTCATCATGGCGCTGGCCGAGGAGGGTGAGCAGCGCCGTGTGCGCCTGAGCTACATCGGCCCGGAGCGGCCGGCCAGGGTGCTGGGCAACCGCGATCAGTTGCGTCAGGTGTTGCTCAACCTTGCCGACAACAGCATCAAGTATGCCAAGCCGGACGGAGGCGCAGTCATGTTCAACGTGCAAGAACACGGGGCGCGGCTACAGATGCGCGTGGCCGATGACGGCGTCGGGATTCCTTCAGAGGCCTTGGAGCATGTCGGCGACGATGTCTACCGGGTCCCCGACCCCGCCAGCTTCCAGCGCAAGGGCAGCGGGTTAGGGCTGGCCATCGCCAAAGGGATCGTCACGCAGCACGGCGGTGAACTGCGCATCCAGAGCCAGCCCGGCGAAGGCACGACGGTTTTCTTCGATCTGCCCATCTACGATCCAGCCAGGGCGGAAGCATGAACCCCCGAACGCGCTTGCCGATAAACCTGGTTGCGATCTCGCTGCTGCTCGTAGCGGCGTTGACGATCAGCTCGTGCGTTTCCCTGCGCCCGGGAACGTCTACACGGCGGTCACCCGTCTCAGTCCGATGGATTTCGCCGACGGACACATCACCTTCGCAGGCCACGCAGACTACGACGCTACCCCAGGCTACAGGCGCTGCACAGGCCATCACGCAACTCCCGCAGTCCGATGCACAGCCCTACACCGTGAGACCAGGGGGCTTGCTCCATTCGCCTCGCATGTGGCACACGGCGACGAGCCTGGCCGATGGCCGGGTTCTGCTGGTTGGCGGCAGCCAGGCCGTGGATGAATTCGTGGCCGATGTCGACGTCTTCGACCCGGTCAGCGGCCAGACCAGCGCTGCTGCCTCGCTCCACCGGCCGCGCCAGGCGCACTCGGCCACGCTGCTGCGGGATGGGCGCGTGCTGGTGGTCGGCGGGTATGCCCTTCCCGGGCAATGGCTCGACGACGCAGAGGTCTACGATCCTGTCCAAGACACCTGGACGGAAACGCCGCCTCTGTATCCCCACGGCGTTACCCACACCGCTACGTTACTGCCAGATGACCGGGTCCTGGTGGTTGGGGGCAACATCGGCAGCGGCCTGTTCACCGCACGCGCGGAGATCTTCGACCCGCGGACCAACACATGGGTTGAGGCGCAGTCCTTACCTGCTGAACGAGCCGATCATACCGCGCAACTTCTGACCGACGGGCGTGTGCTGGTGGCTGGCGGCCAGACCGATGCCAAGGGCCTGGCTGGCGGCGACGCGCTGGTGTACGATCCCGAGGCGGACGCATGGACCGCCACCGGACCGATGGTGAAGCCGCGCATTTGGGCGCAGTCGGCGCGGCTCGAGGACGGTCGCGTCCTGGTGACGGGCGGCATGGCGTTGGAGGACATGCCGGCTAATGCCTTCACGGCCAGCGCGGAAACCTTTGACCCGGCAACCAACGCGTGGTCGGCGGCCGCAGCCATGGCGCAGCCGCGCTACTCGCATTTCATGTTTCCACTGCCCAACGGTCAGGTGGTCGTTCTCGGCGGCGCGCGCGACTGGGAGTGCTGCTGGACTGGCGAGTCCTTCGTCCGTTCGGTCGAGGTTTATGATCCGGCGGCGGACACCTGGCGCGTCGTAGCCGAGCTGCCGCAGCCCAGAGCGCAGGCCGCGGCGGCTTCGCTGCTCGATGGCTGCATCTGGTTGAGCGGCGGCCGCTGGCTCTACACGACGCATGCGGCGGACTCGTGGTTGATCTGTGGCGAGTCGCCCTGACCTTCCTTTGTCCTGGGCAGGATCAGAGGTGAAGGTTCCCTATGAAAGCGAACTTGCTCATTGTCGATGACAACGACAGCGTGAGGACATCCCTCCGGGATTACTTCGCACGCGAGGGATTTGCCGTGACCGTTGCCGAAGACGGCGCGGCAGCCTTGGCAGCGCTTGCTCATGCCCGCCCCGATCTGGTGATCCTCGATGTACAGCTTCCTGATCAGGACGGTCTAGAGATCTGCAGGACTATCCGACAACAGGTGGGGCAGACTGTTGGTATCATCATGATCTCTGGGGTCAAGATGGAGATGCTCGACCAGGTGGTGGGCCTGGAAGTGGGATCTGACGTGTACATGCTCAAGCCATTCGAGACTCGAGTGCTGCTTGCGCAGGTGCGCGCGACCGTGCGCTCCGTCAAGGCGCGCAGCACGCACGACGAAGCGCCTGGCTGCCTGGTCGTGGATGAATACTTGCGCATCCACCTGGAGCAACGGCGGGTCATTGCGGGCGGGCGCGAGGTGCAACTGACCCGGCAGGAGTTCGCCGTTCTGAGCTACTTAGCGCAACACCCGGATCAGTGCTGTTCGCGCGCTGACGTGATCGATGCCGTATGGGGCTCCGAGGAAGGTGTCTCCGATGCGGCGCTGAACTCCTGCATCGCCCGGCTGCGGTCCAAAATCGAACCCGATCCGGCTCATCCCCGTTACATCGTGTCCGTGCATGGCGTCGGCTACCGCTTCAAGATGCCAAGATAGATCCAAGCCATTCGGTTGATGACGCAGACAGCGCCAGGCGGGGGGGATCTGCCATAGAACTGCTAGAGAACCGTAACAAACCTGAAAAGAATCGCGCAGGGAGATGCCGTATACTGGGAGCAAGCCAATGAACGGCTGAACGTTCGACAACCTGGATGGTCGAACGAGAGATCAAGGAGGATGCTGTCATGAACGGCCGGAAGTTCGGCGTGGCGTTCCTGGGTTCGCTGTCCTGGCTGATTATTTTGCTGCTGGGTTGTAGCTCCTGCGTGTCCGCCCAATGGATCAGCAATACGCCGCCGCTGGTGGTAGCCGACTTCGACGGTTGTGAGCGCACGAACAACCTCGACGGCGAGATGGGGGCTGCCTATAACCCGCCCGACAGGCTGAACGAGAGCTACATCGAAGAGCCCGGCCGGGGCTGTGTCGCCCGGCTGGACTTCGATATCTCCGGCTGGTCGGCTTTTTGGCTCCAGCTCGAAGAGGCGGACCTCCGGCCATACCGGGTGCTGCGCTTCGACGTGCGCGCCGATCCTGAGCCAGGCTTCACCGGCCAGATGAAGATCGAACTGAAGCGCCGGGCGGGCGCGGAGATTGTCATCCTCTACGTGGCAGACATTGGGGCGGACTGGAAGACCGTGCGCGTGAATCTAGACGACTTCCGTCCCACAGGCACCAATCCACCGCTCGCCAGCCGCAAGGGCGTGGAGGAGATGGTATTCGTCTTCGAAGCGGCCAAGTCGGGTAGAACGGGGGTGGTGTACCTGGATAACATCGCGTTGGAGCGATGACAGAAGGCTACTGAAAAAACCTGCTGGTCCTTGCAATTCCCTCTGGTCAATCATCCTAGACGATTCTTGCCTTTCAACAGAGGATACTCACCATGCGACCGTTAACGACTCTTCTCAAAGCCCTGCTCGGCGGTGTCTTCGTCCTGTTTTGCGCCGGCCTGGCAACTGGTGTTACGGCCCGGAGCGATATTTGGACAAGTACAGGGCCTGAAGACGCAGATGTACCAGGCTCCTTGGTCTTCCTACCCCTACTTACGATCACCACGCCTTCCATCTGCGATGCCGTGACCGAAATTCCCCGGAATGAGTGCGAAGCCCTGGCCGCGCTCTACAACAACACCAACGGACCTGGTTGGACGTACAACGACGACTGGCTGATCACCAACGCGCCATGCAGTTGGTATGGCGTCACTTGTCAAACAGGACATGTGCACAGGATTGTCATGTCTAGCAACGAACTGAGTGGAACCATCCCGTCCCAACTGAGCAACCTGGCAAACTTGCGGGCGCTTCAACTAGGCCACAATCAATTAAACGGGCCCCTGCCAGACAGTCTACGACAACTCAACCTGTACCGGTTCCATTTCAACGATACGAACCTGTGTGAACCGTCCAGTAGCGAATTCCAAGTCTGGCTGGCTGGCATCCCTGATCTGAGGCGGACTGGGGAGAAGTGCCATCCCTTCACCAAGATCACTACCGGCGCTATCGTCAACGACGGCGGCTACTCCTCTGGCGCCTGCTGGGGCGACTACGATAACGACGGACATGACGATGTCTTCGTGGCCAACTGGGAAGGCGAGAACAACTTCCTCTATCACAACGACGGCGACGGCGCCTTCACGAAGATCACCGAAGGCAGCATCGTGACCGACGGCGGTTGGTCGAGAAGCTGCACTTGGGGCGACTACGACAACGACGGCTTCCTCGACCTCTTCGTCAGCAACGACGGAGGCGGCAACTTCCTGTACCACAACGAAGATGGCGCAGCCTTCACCCGGGTTCTGTCCGGCCCGATCGCCAGCGATGACGGCAACTGCTACGGCGCGTCGTGGGCCGACTACGACAACGACGGCTGGCTCGACCTGTTCGTGGCCAGGCACACTAATGCCGATAATCTTCTCTATCACAACCGAGGAGATGGAACTTTCGACAAGATCGAGGAAGGGGCTGTAGTTAATGACGGCGGCTATTCGGTCTCGGCTAGCTGGGGCGACTACAATGGAGATAGGTGCGCGGATCTCGTCGTTGCCAACACGGGCGACCAGGCCAACTTGCTCTATCGCAGCAACTGCGACGGCAGCTTCACCAAAGTCACCACGGGACCAGTCGTCACCGACATCGGATCGTCGAGTACGAGCAACTGGGTTGATTTCGACAACGATGGCGACTTAGACCTCTTCATCGGCAACTCAGGTGAGAACCAAGACAATGTCTTGTATCGGAATGACGGGGGTGACACATTCACCGCGATTCGAACGGGGGTGATTGTCACCGACGGCGATGGGCACAACAGTAGTTGGGGCGACTACGACAACGATGGCGACCTGGATCTGTTCGCCGGGCTGGCGCCTCTCATTCAGCGTCTCTATCAGAACAATGGAGACGGAACCTTCACCCGGCTGAACAATGGCGCGGTCGTCCAAGACAGCGGCGCGTCCGGCGGACTGTGGGGCGACTATGACAATGACGGTGATCTGGACCTGTTTGTGGCTGTGGACCGGGATGGCAACAACCATCTGTACCGCAATGATGGGAGCCAAAACCATTGGCTCCACCTCAAACTGATCGGCGCGGCATCAAACCAAACGCTGACCGGCGTTGGCTCGAATCGTTCGGCTATCGGCGCCAGGATCACGGCGGCGGCAACCATCGGCGGCCGCACCGTTCAGCAGGTGCAGGAGGTGTCGGGACAGACGGGCATGTACAACCAGAACAGCCTGGACGTGGAGTTCGGCCTGGGCGATGCGACCGTCGTCGATACCCTGACGGTTCGATGGCCCTCCGGTGTTGTGCAGACCCTGACCGATGTGGCCGTTGATCAGAGCCTGACGATCCAAGAAGCTCCTGCAGCACTCATCGTGAAGTATGACTTCGAAGACGACTTCCTGGCCTCCGGCACAGTCCTCGATCGCTCCGGCAATGGGCATGATGCGCAGGCGATGGGTGAAGTTGCCGCGGCCGCTGGCGTCTCCGGCGGCCAGGGGATATCCTTCGACGGCAACAGCTATATCCAAGCGGCAAGCAATCCGGCCGCCGGGAAAACGAACATCACCTTCTCCTTGTGGTTCAAAACCGATCAACCGGGAGAGAACTACAAGCTGGCCAGCGCAGCTTGGTCGAATTGGGATCTCCGTGCTTCTGGCTGGATCATCGGAACTCACATCCCTGAGTTCTGGAGCGACGATGAGGTCGGCCTCTATCTGCCAGGCATCGTCAACAACGACAACCCCTTCCTGGCCGGCGCATGGAATCACGAAGTGATCACCTACGATGGAAGTCACGTCAAGGAGTACACCAACGGCCAGTTGATCAACGACTGGCCGACCACCGGCGCAGCGATCGGCGCAGGGTTGCCGATGGCGGTAGGCGCCTGGCCGATGTTCTCAGGCTACAATTTCCAGGGCAGCCTGGACGAACTTGCGATCTACGACCGCAGCCTGACGCAGCAGGAGGTACTGACGCTGTACAACCAAGGTCGATAAGGGATGTTGTGGAGGCAAGGCGTTCCAGGCGAGACCGGCAGCGAACGATGATGTTGTGCCCGACGAAAGTGCTTCGGGTGTCTTCAAGCTCGGTTGGTCGGCTGAGAAGTTCGACTTCTCCGAGAAGTCGAACTTCTTCGCTCTGAGCGCCTTGCTTCCACCTGACGATCGCCACGCCTCATCAAACGCGAGATCTGTTGCCGACATCGGAGGCTACCATGCGAAGGAAACTGGGCTACATCCTGTTCATTCTGTTTGCAGCGTTGGTATTGGCTGGTTGCCGAGCACCGACGCCGACGCCAGCGCCGGTACCGGCGGAAATCACCCAACCGACAAACGCACCAACCCTTCTGCCTGCAGATGAGCCAACCATCACGCCCACGCCCACACACGCGCCACTGCCCACGCGCATCCCAACACCAACGCCGCAGTCGTTCAGCATCCTGGTAGACGACTTTGCTTCGCACTCCTATCAGCGCGCGCAGGGCGACACCATCAACCGCCTGGATGGCGAGCACCGCGCCGTCGTCAGCACGCTGGATTGGGCTGCTGGGCAGGTCACGGCGACGCTCGGCGCGGAGATGCCCTGGGGTGGCGGCCAGATGAGCCTCAACCACCCGCTGGCCGAGGCTCTGCCCATCAACTTCTCGGCGCTCCTGCCCCGGCAGATTCTACGCCCTTACCAGAGCCAGATCACGGGCGTCACCGCACAAGTTGTGCGCGGCGCGCCCGGCAACACCCTCCGCCTGGAACTCAAGAACCGGGGCCAATGGCTCTGGGCGGACGAGACTTCCCTCGACGGCGGCGAGCAGATCGTCAGCTTCTCGCTGCCCAAGCTGGGCAACGTCGACGAGTTGCTCTGGATCCTGGACGGCGCCCCCGGCGACGCGGTCGTTCTCGACAGCATCACGTTCACGGCCACGACCCAGATCACGGACACGGCCACCCAAGCCTTCGTCTGGAGTTACGGCCAGCTCCTCAACAACTGGAACCCCAAGACCGGGCTGGTGCGCGACAAGGGAAGCGACCCCAGCGGCACGTTCGACGCCATCCAGGCCACCGGCAGCCTGGCGGCCGCCACGGCGCAGGCTGCGCAGCTTGGCATCATCTCGGAGCGCAATGCCCGCCAGATCGTCGAAAAGATCGGCCAGGCGCTGCTGGCCGAAATGCCGCGTTTCCACGGGCTGTGGCCCCATTTCGTCACAGTGTCGCCAGAGAGCGCAATCACGATAGCGCCCGGCACTGAATGGAGCTCGGTAGATACGGTGATCGCCGCCATCGGCCTGCTGACGGCGCAAAACGGTTTGGGGCTGGACACCGCCGCCACGGAGCAGATGCTGCGCGACGTCGACTGGGAGAACCTAGTCAAGCCCGATGGCATTTCGATGGGATATGAGTGCGGAGAGACGGGAGAGTGCCCGGTGTGGGATGTGTTCGGCGCCGAAAGCTGGCTAGTCGAACTCGCCTATGCCAGCGCCGTCGGCCAGGCGGCGCCCATGGCACGCCCCACGCCGCCGACCGTCAATGGTTCGGGCTTCATCGACGAGCTGGCATGGCTCTTTGTGCCGCCGCCAGATGCGCCCGACATCTGGGGCACCGACTGGACTGCATACCGCAACGAGGCGGCTGACAAGCAGATCGGCTTCTATCCAGAGAACGATCCAACATCCTGCTTCGCCCAACTCGGTCTGTTTGGCCTGTCTGCGGGCGAGATGCCCAATGGGGCCTACCTGAGCCTCGGCGTCGGAGGAAGCGACCGGCCGCCAGAAACCGGGGCTGAGACGTTGGGCGCGCCGGCGTTCACGCCGCACTATGCGGGCTTGATTGCCTCACTGCGCTCTGATGAAGCCGAAACGATCTGGAAGTGGCTGATCGCCAACGGCCTGTTCACCCCGTTGAACAACGTGGAGAGCTTGATGTTCCCCGAGGGCGCGCCCTGTGACGGGAGCGGCGTGGTGTGGAACCACGGCAAGCTGTCCTGGAACCTGGCACTCCAGACGCTGGGCTGGGGCCGTTATCTGGCCGAGCGGCAGGATATGAAGCCTATCCTGTGGCGGGCGGCTACGGAGAACCCGCTGCTGCGGGATGGGTACTGCGTGCTGGCGCGCTGTGAAACCCCGCCGTAAGGCACAGGTTGCTGTTGTCAGGGAGCCAGTAATTCTGCGGCGCGCAGAAAGTCAGCGACGGCTTCGCCCGCCAGCCGCTCGCCGGCTGGCGTCCAGTGGCCGTCGACGCGCAGGTGCAGCGGTTCGGACGACGCGGCGGCTTCCTGAAAGATCGGCAGCAGGTCAAGGAAGGGAACGCCAGCCTGCTGAGCGACCTGCTGGGCGGCGCGGCTGGGCTGCTCCAAATCCCACTGGCCGGTTTGCATGGCGCTGTAGCGCTGCACGGCGCGCTGCCAGCGTTCCGGGTTGACCTGCTCGGGCGCAGGCGCGCTAACCACGGCCAGATCGCTGCCCAGCACGGCCGGCTCGTCCCGCAATGCCGTCACCAGATCGCTGGCCAGCGCGATGGCCTCGGTCCAGTCGGCCTCCAGCGGCTGCCGGTAGATGCCATAGGCTACCGGGATGTACTGTGGGCCCATGCGGGCAACGGCGGCAGCGCGGGGTGCGTCGATCAGACCCCAGCCAGCCAGCCGCAGGGCGAGGGCAGGCGCAGCCTCGTCCACAGTCGTCGCCACAAAGCGGTGCAGCGCCGAGTGCTGGCTCAGCCAGGCGCGCAGGCCGGCCAGCCGTTGGGCGGCGCGGGTCGGGACAGTCTCGACCAAATCCGCCGAGGGAGCGGGCTGAGGGACGGTTTTAGGGTCGAAGGGATGGTAGCGCAGCGCCAGGCCGTTCTCTGAACGATGAAAAAAGGGCTTCTGCACCCGGCCCATGTTAGCTACCTCCAGCGCCTCGGACACGTTCTGGAAGTCGTTGCCGGGGAAGAAGGCTAACAGCACCAAATCAGGTTGATACTTGGCGCCCTCGCTGCGCAGCCAGAGCAGTTGTTGGTCGGTTCCCCAGCCGCTGACGCCAGCGTTGACCACCTCGTAGCGCAGCCCGGCCGGCGCGTTGGCGTTCAGCGCGGCTTCCAACACCTTGCCGAAGGTCTGCTCCAGCGGCACGCGCAGCCCCTCCACGTAAGAATCGCCCAACAGCAGGATGCGAAAGACGCCCTCCGGCTTGTCGTAGCCAGCCCGCTCCACATCACGCAGGCCCTGGCTGTTGATGACCACGTCCACGTCGTATTCATAGGGCGGATTGAACCAGCGGCCGGTTGCGCCCGGCTGCAGCGACCAGCCGGTCTGCGGGTCGGCGCGCCAGAAGTTGCCTGTTGGTTCGGCCGGCGCAGCCAGGCCCAACAGGCGCGTCAGACCCTCCAGCAGCAGCAGCGCGGCGGCCAGACTGAATAAGGCCATGGTCAAGCCAAGAAGGAGGGAGCGCAATCGGTGGTTCATAGCCAGGGAACGGCTCGCATCTTACCACGGGGCTATCGCACAAGCAAGCTGGGCAACACTGCGCTGGTGGATGAACCGCTTCGAGTTGACAAGGCCTAACAGCTAGTATAAGATAGCCTTTGAAGTACCACGATTAGGCTATGAAGGAGTCTGCGATGTATCCAATTCCCCAAATGGCAGCCGTCTCTGACCTAAAACATCGCCACCTGGAGGTGTTCAAGCGCCTGAAAGAGGGTCCGGTCGTGTTGTCAAATCGCAGCCAGCCGGCAGCCGTGCTGGTGTTGCCTGAGCGATGGAATGCCATCGCCGAGTACATCGATGATCTGGAATGCAGCATCGAGGCCCTCAAGACCGAGTTAGCCGTTGCCAGGGGTGAGGACGAATTCGAGCGCTTGACGCCACAAGAGATCGAAGAATGGCTCGGCGACGATGATCTACCAGATTGACATCTCCAAGCAGACACGGCGGGAGATCGAACAGTTACCGGGCCATATGCGCCAGCGGATCAAGCGCGAGATCGCCCAACTGGCCTTTGACCCGCGTCCCGCCCATGCCATCGAACTCCGTGGACCCTTGCAGGGTCGCTACAAGATCAAGCTCGATCAGTACCGCATCGTCTACTGGATACAGGATGACATCGCCATCGTCCAGGTGCTTAAGGCAGGCAAGAAGACGCCGGGCTTCTACGACGATCTTGCGTAGGCTGTATGGCTAAACGACTTGACTCGCAACGATGGCTGTAAGGCTATGCCCGAAGCTGACAACGACTGGATTTAGTCCTGCCAAAACGCAACTGGGACATGCCAGAGCATCGGCATGTCCCAGTTGTTTCTTCACACCTTCGAAGCTGCTGATCAGTTGGTCGCGGCTACCGCCTCCGCCAACTGCTCCTGACGCACGCCGGCCATCATCAGGCCTAGCTCCTGGGCGTTGGTGTCTTTGCGATCGACGACGCCCATGATCTGCCCCTCGTACAGCACGGCGATGCGGTCGCTGAGGGCCAGGATCTCGTCCAGGTCCTCGGAGATCAGCAGGATGGCCGTGCCCAGGTCGCGCTGCTCGATCAGGCGCTGGTGGATGTACTCGGTGGCGCCGATATCTACGCCGCGGGTCGGCTGGGCCGCGATCAGCACCTTGGGCGCGTTGGAGATCTCGCGCGCCAGGATCACCTTCTGGATGTTGCCGCCCGACAGGCTCTTGATCGGCGTGTCGATGCTGGGGGTCTTGACCCGAAAGTCGTCGACCAACTGCTGGCTGCGCTTGGCAATCGCCTTGAAGTCCAGGAAGATGCCCTTGCTGTAGGGGCGCCGAATGTGATCTTGCAGGATGATGTTCTCGGCAATGGAGAAGTCCTGGATCACGCCGTCGTGCATGCGCTCCTCGGGGATATAGCGCAGGCCAGCCTCGATGCGTTTGTCCACGCCCCATTTGGTGATGTCGGTGCCCAGCAGGGTGACGTGGCCATCGCGCACCTCGCGCAAGCCCGCGATGACCTCGGCCAGGGTGCGCTGGCCGTTACCGCTGACCCCAGCGATGCCCAGGATCTCGCCGCCGCGCAGTTGCTGCGTCAGGTGGTGCAGCGCGCGCGTGCCGGTGATGCGGTAGGCCTCCACGTCCTCCAGCGCCAGCAGCGCCTCGCCGACCTGGGCAGCCGTCTTGTCGCGCTCCAGCAACACCTCGCGGCCCACCATCATGCGCGCCAACTGCTCGCGGGTGATGTTCTCGTTGGGCACGGCGCCGATCAGCGCGCCCATGCGCAGCACGCTGATGCGATCGCTGAGCGCCAACACCTCCCTCAGCTTGTGGCTGATGAAGACCAGGCTGTGGCCGTCTTTGGTCATCTGGCGCAGGGTGACGAACAGCTCGTCCACCTCCTGCGGCGTCAGCACGGCCGTGGGCTCGTCCAGGATCAACAGGGCCGCGCCGCGGTAGAGCGCCTTGATGATCTCCACCCGCTGACGCACGCCCACCGGCAGCGACCACACCGGGGCCCTGGGATCCACCTGTAGGCCATAGGCCTTGGACAGCTCGCGCACCCGCGCCTCGACCCGGTCCAGGTCCATCAACGGCCCGCGGCTGGACTTCAGCCCCAGCGCCACATTCTCGGCCACCGTCAGCGTATCGACCAGCATGAAATGCTGATGCACCATGCCGATGCCCAGCTTCAGCGCGTCGGTCGGGGTGTGGATCTCCACCGGCTGGCCGTTGAGCAGGATCTGGCCCTCGTCCGCGCGGTAGAGGCCATAGAGGACCTTCATCAGCGTCGACTTGCCGGCGCCGTTCTCGCCCAGCAGCGCGTGAACCTCACCTGCCCTGATGTCGAAGTCCACATGGTCGCAGGCCAATACGCCCGGAAAGCGCTTGACAATCCCGCGCATCTCCAGCGAAGCGATGCGCGCCAGGCCGGTGGGGAGGAGGTTGGTGGTCATGGGTGGTTCCTTACGGGTAGGTTGGTAAACTGGTAGATTGGAAAATTGGTAGATTGGTCGATTGGCGGCGCCAAGGGCGAGGACCACCAATCTACCAATCTACCGCTCTACCAATGACCCTTCTCGTTACGGCAACGGCTTGATCGCGCCCGACTTGATGCCTTCGATGGCCGCGTCAGCCGCAGCTTTCACTTCCGCCGGCACTTCGACGCCGGGGTTGTAGACGATCTTCAGGCCGCCGTTGGCCAGGCTCAGCGAATACGCCTTGCCGCCGTAGGTGCCGGCCTTGTTGAGGGCGATCATGTCCTTGATGGTGTCCCGCCAGTCGAAGACCTGGGTGGCCACCACGTTCTCCGGCGCCAGCGACGACTGGTCGCTCTGGGTGCCGAACCACTTGACGCCCTTGTCCTTGGCCGCCGTGATCGCGCCCACCACCTGCTGGGCGGAGCCGGTCAGGATGTCGGCGCCGGCCGCGATGTGGGTGTTGGCGGCCTCGGAGGCCAAAGCCGTGTCGCCAAAGGAGCCGGTGTAGCTCACGTTGACCTTGATGTCAGGCTTGGTTTGCTCAGCGCCGTACTTGAAGCCGTCGATGTAGAGCTTGGCGTCGCCGGCCTCGACCGGTCCCACCACGCCCATCACGCCTGACTGGTTCATCAACGCGGCGATGACGCCGTTGACGTAGCCGCCCTCCTGGGCCAGGGCCTCGTAGGCGAAGACATTGTTGAGGCCCTTGTCAGCGCCGGTGTCGGTGGCCGTACCCCAGGCGAAGCTGGTCTCCGGGAAGTCCACCGCCACGTCGAACATGGAGTTGCCGTACTGGGTGCCGTGGGCAATGACCAGGTCGTAGCCCTCGGACGCATAGTCACGGATGGCCGCGGCTGCGTCGGCCACCTGGAACATGCCGTCGGAGTAGGCGATCTGCAGGTTGTCCGCGCCCATCTCGGCCTGGACGGCGTTCAGGCCATCCCACATGGCCTGGCCCCAGGCCAGGTCAGTTACCGAGCTGGGCAACACAAAGGCGATCTTGAAGGGCTCGCCGCTGACAGCCGGGGCGGCGGGAGCTTCGGCCGGGGCGGCAGGCGCCTCAGCCGGAGCCTCAGTGGGCGCAGCCGCGGGCGCAGCAGGCGCTGGCGTGGCGGCGGCGCCGCAGCCGGTCAACGCCAGTACGGCCACGAGCAGCAGGACGAAAAGGGTTACTGTGCGATGCATGAGAGTCTCTCCTTGTGTGGAATTTGGAAGGCTTGAGGACTGACAGTCCTGGTCCGTAGGTGGAGCAGCTCGTTGACACGTGGAGCAAATCCCTGAACGAAGCAGGACTGTCAGTCCTTATCACAACTTGATCAGCCGCTGCGCTCGAAAGGCTTGGCCAGCGCAGCCGGCTGGCGAACTCGGCCAGACGCAAAGACCAGCACAATGATGGTCAACACGTAGGGCAGCATGACGGCCAGGTCGGAGGGGATGTCGATGCCCTTGACCTGGACCCAAAGCTGGAAGGCGTTGACGGTGGCGAAGAGCAGGGAGCCGAAGAGCACGCCCAGCGGCCGCCAGCCGCCGAAGTAAACCAGGGCCACGGCGATGAAGCCCAGGCCGTTGGTGATGTTCTCCTGCCAGACGAAGAGCAGGCCGGTGCTGAGCGTTGCGCCAGCCAGGCCAGCCATAGCTGCGCCGAAGATCACGCCGAAGTAGCGCACCCGGTTGACGTGAATGCCCAACGAGTCGGCCGCCTCCGGATTTTGCCCCACGGCCCGCACCTTGAGGCCCAGCGTGGTCTTGTTGAGCAGGATCCAGATCGCCGGCACCATCAGATAGGCCAGGTAGACCAGAATATTGTGGTTGAAGAAGATCTCGCCGACGACGGGGATGTCGCTCAACAGCGGAATACGCAGCACCTGAAAACCGGTGATGCCTTGCACCGAGCCGATCATCGTGCGGAAGAGCAGGCTGCTGAGACCCAGGCCGAAGAGGTAGAGGCCGATGCCGCTGATGCCCTGCTCGGCCTGCAAGGTGACGCTGACCACGGCCATCAGCAGCCCCATCAGGATGCCGACGACAACCGCCGCCCCGACGCCCAGCCACAGATTCTTCGTTTCGAAGACCACGTAGAAGGCGATGAAGGAGCCCATCAGCATGATGCCGTCCACGCCCAGGTCCAGCACGCCCGACTTCTGCGACACAGTCTCGCCCAGCGCGGCGAAGAGATAGGGCGCGGCCAGGCGAATGCCGCTGTACAGGATGCCTATCAGCACCGAACCTTGCAGCAGATCACTGATCATTGAAGGCCTCCTGTTCCATGGCCAAGCTGGGCTGCGGGGGTCCCGACAGCTCCCGCTCGCCGACCGTCCGGCCGCGACGCTTGGCGCGCTGGCGGACGAAGTAGTCGCTGGCCACCACGAAGAGCACGATCAGGCCGTTGACGGCCACCACCAGCGAGCTGGGCACCTGCACAGTGCGCTGCATCTTGTCCGCGCCCACCAGCAAGCCGCCGAAGATGATCGAGGCCGGGATCGCGCCCAGCGGGTGCAGCTTGCCGAACAGCGCGGCCACGATGCCGCTGAAGCCATATCCGCCCGACAGTCCCTCGATCATGCGGTGGTGGACGCCCGTCACCTCGACTGCGCCGGCCAGGCCGGCAAAGGCGCCGCTGAGGATCATGGCCAACGCCACGTAGCGCCGCACGGGGATGCCGGCGTAGCGCGCGGCCGAGGGGTTGAGGCCGACAGCGCGAATGCGGTAGCCGATGATGGTGCGCCAGAGGAAGATGTAGACCAGCACCGCCAGTACGATGGCCAGGATCAGGCCGGTGTGCAGCAGGGTGCGGGGCACCAGGCGCAACAGCCAGACCTGGTCGGGCAGCGTCGCGCTCTGGGGCACGTTGGTGCCGGCCGCAAGCTGCTCGGGGTCAAGCATTGGGCCGCGCAGCAGGAAGTTCATCAACTGCAAGGCGATGGCGTTCAACATCACCGTGGTCAGGATCTCGTTGACGCCGAAGCGGGCCTTGAGCACGCCAGCGATGCCGCCCCAGATCGCGCCGGCCAGCACGCCCGCAGCCAGGGTCAGTGGGATCAACAGGATGCCGGGCAGGCTGGCGAAGGTCAGCGCCACCCAGGCCGCCGAGATCGCGCCGACGATGATCTGGCCCTCGCCGCCGATGTTGATCACGCCGCCGCGGAAGGCGATGCAGATGCCCAGCGCGACCAGCAGCAGCGGCGTCGCCTTGGTCAGCGTCTGCGTGATGCCGCTGACCGTGCCGAAGGCGCCCTGGAACAGCGCGCCGTAGGCCTCCAGCGGGTTCTTGCCCAGCAGCGCCAGCAGGACAGCGCCAAAAGCCAGCGCCAACAACGTCGCCAGCACCGGCAACAGGATATCAAACAAGCGGTCCGACGTTGCGCGTCCCGATGAGCTCTTCTTGCTCATGGGCGGATGCTCCTTTGGGTGAGCCATCCAGACCCTTCGGGTTTGCGGCAAACCCGAAGGGTCTGAGGTGGGCGGTCAACTATAGCCCTCGCTGAAGATATCGATCATCAACTTGGGATCGCCCAGCGGGTAGAGGATGGGGCAGGTGCAGCCGTGATCGATGTACTCGCGCACCTTGGCCTTGACCTCCTCCGGCGAGCCGCTGGCGGTACACATCTGCACCACGTCGTCGGGCACCAGGTGCATCGCGCCTTCGATCTCCTCGTCGGTGGCCGGCCAGGTCAGCACCTGGTGGATCTCGTCCAGCAGCTCCTGGCTGACGCCGCTGGCCTTCATCAGGTGCGGCTGCTGGCCCAGGTATTGCACCATCATCTTGCGCGCGCCGTCCAATGCCTTCTTGCGGTCGGTGTCAACCGAGCAGATCATCAACTGCGGCCGGTCGATGTCGTCGATGCTCTTGCCGGCCTTCTTGGCGCCGCGCTCCAGCGCGTCCATGGCCTCCAGATTGTACTTGGGGGCCACCAGGTAGTTCAGCACTGCGCCGTCGGCGATCTCGCCGGTCAGCTCCATCATCTGCATACCGGTAGCGCCGATGTAGATCGGCACGTTGCGCGGCGTGGTGCGGCCATGCACCACGTCCAGGCGGATGCCGTCCACGTTGTGGAACTCGCCATGGAAGGTGACTTCTTGCAGCGTCATCAACTGGCGGAACACGGTGACGGTCTCGCGCATGGCCAGCAGCGGCTTACGGCGCTCGATGCCCACCTTCCTGGCCAACGGGTCCCACCAGGCGCCGATGCCGCAGATCACCCGGTCGGGCGCCAGGTCGTCCAGGGTCAGGAAGGTGGCGGCCAGCAGGCCGATGTTGCGGGTCCAGTTGTTGATGACGCCGCTGCCCACCTTGAGCCGGGTGGTGTGGGCGGCAAAGGCAGCCATAGGCACGATGGCGTCGCGTACCAGCCGGCTCTCGGCCTGCCACACCGCCTCGAAGCCCTTGGCCTCGGCGTACTTGGCCAGCTCGATGCCCTCGGACAGCTCGTGGGCATCCTGCAAATAGAGCGCCATTCGATCAGGTGACATGGTGGGTTTCTCCTTGCTGGCAAGATGTCGCGGTTGACAGTGCAACCGGAAAAACGTACAATAATGTCATCAAGTTTGTATGTCAACCAGAGGTGACTACTATGACGACACGAACAACCATCTATCTGGACGAATCGCTCCTGGAGCGAGTGCGGCGCTTTATTTCGCCGCGCGGCTTAAGCTCCTTGGTGGGCGAACTACTGGATGAGCGAGTGCGGCAGTTGGAGCAGGGCGAGATCGAAGCAGCCATGCGGGAAGGTTATCTTGCCACGCGCAACGAGCGTCAAGCCTTGAACGCAGATTGGCAGGCGCTGGATAGCGAAGGATGGCCGGCATGAGCATTCCGCATCGCGGCGAAATCTACTGGGTCAAGCTGGATCCGACTGTCGGTACGGAGATCTCCAAGACTCGACCGGCTCTGATCATCTCCAACGACGTTGGCAATCAGTATGCCGACCGGGTCATCGTCGCTCCAATCTCGTCTGGCAACACGGACAAGATCTATCCGTTCGAGGTTCTCTTGCCGGTCGGCGAGGCTGGCCTTGGCAAGGCATCCAAAGCGCTGCTCGACCAGATTCGCACGGTAGACAAACAACGTCTCGGCAGCAAGATAGGCGTTTTGAGCAGCGAACGGATGGAAGAGGTCAATCGCGCCATTCGCCGCAGTCTGGCAGTGTAGCGGCGCCAGGACGCTACGGTTTAGGACTGGCAGTCCTCGGAAGGACTGCCAGTCCTGATTCTACGGATTGACGCAGTTGGGTAGCGCCTCGCCGCGCACGCCGGCCAGCAGGTTTTCGGCCGCCATGGTCGCCATCTTGGTGCGGGTGGCGATGCTGGCGCTGGCGATGTGCGGCACGACGATGCAGTTGGGCAGGTGTACCAGCGGATGGTCAGACGGCAGCGGCTCCGGCTCGGTCACGTCCAGCGCGGCATAGGCGATCTCGCCCGTGCGCAGCGCGTCGACCAGGGCGTCGTGGTCCACCACACCGCCGCGCGCCGCGTTGACCAGGATCGCGCTCGGCTTCATGGCCTTCAGCGCGGCCGCGTCGATCATGTGGTAGGTCTCAGGCGTCAGGTTGACGTGCAGGGTGATGAAGTCGGACTCGGCCAGCAGTTGGTCCATGCTGACGTACACCGCGCCGAACTCCTTCTCGGCGTCGGGGATGGGCTGAGCGTCGGTGTACAGGATGCGCATGCCGAAGCCCATCGCCCGCCGCGCCACGGCCTGGCCGATGCGCCCCATGCCCACGACGCCCAGGGTCGCGCCGTAGAGGTCCGGCCCCATCAGCAGCATAGGGCCCCAGGTGACCCAGTGGCCGGCCCGCACGTACTCGACCCCCTCGACGATGCGCCGGGCGGCCGCCATTAGCAGCGACCAGGTGAAGTCGGCGGTGGTCTCGGTCAGCACGCCGGGCGTATTGCCCACGGGGATGCCGCGTCGGGTGCAAGCAGGGACGTCGATGTTGTCGAAGCCGACGGCCATCTGGCTGACCACCTTGAGCCGCGGCGCAGCGTCCAGCAGCTCGTCGTCGATGCGCTCGGTCAGCAGGCAGTAGATGCCGTCCTTGTCGGCGACTTTCTCCAGCAGCGTTGCGCGCAGGATAGGCAGGTCGCTGTCCCACAGCTCCACGTCACACTGGGCGGCCACCAGATCGATGCCGGGCTGGGGAACGCGGCGGGTAATGAGCACCTTCGGTTTCACAAGCAACTCTCCTGAAACATTTCCATGTCATGATCTCAAGGGCGTCTCGCCCGGTCGGACCCGGCGTCCACTGCGGCGGGCTTCGCAAGGACACCTGGCGATGAGGGCTAGAGCTTCGCCACCACGTCGCCAATGCGTTCCAGCGCTTTGCGCAGGTTCTCCTCGGAGTTGGCGTAGGAGAAGCGGATGAACCCCTCGCCATAGGCGCCGAAGCAGGTGCCGGCCAGCGCGGCCACGCCGGCCTCGTAGAGCAACTTGTCGGCCAGCGCCTGGCTACTCAGGCCCGTGCCCTCGATGTTGGGGAAGACATAGAAGGCGCCCTTGGGGGTCAGGCAGCGGAAACCGGGGATGCTGTTCAGCCCATCAACGACCATGTCGCGGCGGCGGCGGAACGCGGCCAGCATGGCGTCCACCGAGTCCTGCGGGCCGGTCAGCGCCTCGACGCCAGCCATCTGGGTGAACGCGGCGGTGCAGGAGTTGGAGTTGACCATCAGCTTGGTGATCTGGCGGGCCAGCTCCACCGGCATCACGCCGTAGCCCAGCCGCCAGCCGGTCATGGCGTAGGTCTTGGAGAAGCCGTCGAGGATGATAGTCTGCTCCGCCATGCCGGGCACGCTGGCGATACTGGCGAACTTGCCCTCATACAACATGCGGCCATAGATCTCGTCGGAGAGCACCGGGATGCCGCGCGCCAACGCGATCTCGGCCACCTGCGCGACTTGTTCGGCCGTGATGATGCCGCCGGTGGGGTTGGCCGGCGAGTTGAGGATGATCAGGCGGGTACGGTCGCTGACCAGGCCGGCCAGCTCGTCCACGTCCAACCCGAACTCGTTCTCCATGCGCAGCGGGATCGGCACAGCCTTGGCGCCCGCAAAGTGGATCATCGACTCGTAGATGGGGAAGCCAGGGTTGGGGTAGATCACCTCGTCGCCGGCCTCGACCATGGCCAGCAGGGCGAAGAACATGATCGGCTTGCCGCCGGGGACGACGACCACCTGGTCGGGGTGGACGGGGATGCCGCGGGTCTTGGCGACCTCGTCGGCGATGGCCTGGCGCAGCGGCAGGATGCCGGCAGCCGGGGTGTAGTGGGTGTGCCCGCCGCGCAAGGCGGCGACGCCGGCCTCGACCACGTTGAACGGGGTGTCGAAATCGGGCTCGCCGATCTCCAGGTGAATGATCTCGCGGCCCTGGGCCTCCAGCGCTTTGGCCTTGGCCAGAACCTCGAACGCCGTCTCAGTGCCAAGACGGGACATACGCTGCGACAACTTCATCGGTCAAGTGCTCCTTTGCACGAAATCTCTCATCCGAATGTAGGTCCGGTTATCAACCGGACAGTTATCAACCGGGCAAGTCCGGTTGTCAACGGACAGTCACGTTGATAACGTGACCTACGAGGTGCGCTTCTTCTTGGGCAACGCCATCGGCAGCTTGGTGCGGCGCACGCCGTCGAACTGGTAGAGGGCATTCGCCACCGCGCCGGCCGTGGGCACCAGGCCGATCTCGCCCACGCCCTTGGCGCCGTAGGGACCGTACAGGTCGGGCACCTCGACGCCGATCACCTCCATCTCGGGCATCTCCTTGGCCCGCAAAATGCCGCACTGGCGCAGCCGCGTGCTCTTGAAGTGGCCGCCCTCCATGGGCAAGTCCTCGCTGATGGCGTAGCCCAGCCCCATGTGCAGCGAGCCCTCGATCTGGCCCTCGAACAGGGTGGGGTTGAAGATCTTGCCCGCGTCGTGCGCAGCCACAATCTTCTCGATCTGGCCGTCGTCGTCCAGGATCACGAGCTGCGTGGCGTAGCTGTAGGAGTAGTGGGTGATGGGCGTGTCGGTGACGGCCTCCGGCTTTACGGCAGTGGTCCAGTCGCAGATCCAACTGCCCTCGTAGCGCCGTCCCACCAGCTCAGCCAGCGTGTGCGTCTGCAAATCAGCCGCCAGCTTCTTGGCCGCGTCGATGGTGGCGTTGCCCACCAGCGAGGTGGCGCGCGAGGCGGTGGTCATGCCCGCCTCCTGGCCCGAGGCCGTGTCCGCCTGTACCCGGACGAACGCGGGATCGATGCCGGTCTCGGTACACAGCGCCTGCAGAGCCACCGTGTGTACGCCCTGGCCCATCTCGGTCCAACCGTGGTCGACCAGCACCTGATCCGGGGCGAGGATCGATATCCTGACCAGCGCCGCGTCGTTGACGCCGTTGCCGATGCCGGTGTTCTTGATGCCGCAGGCCAGGCCGGCGATCTTGGCGGCGTAGAACTCTTCTTTCACCGCCTCCAGCGTGGCGCGCAGGCCGGCGCCGCCTTCGATCACCTGGCCGGTGGCGGTCATGCGCCCCTCGGTGATGGCGTTGTCCCAGCGGAACTGCCAGCGATCGAAACCGCCCTGCTGGCACAAGTCGTCCACCAGGTTCTCGATGGCGAAGGCCGACTGGTTGACGCCAAAGCCGCGCATTGCGCCGCAGGGCACGTTGTTGGTGTAGACGGCCACGGCCTCCACGTCGGCCGCGGGCACGTGGTAAGCGCCGGTGGCGTGGCCAGCGGCCCGCTCCAGCACCTTCGCGCCCACCGAGGCATAGGCGCCGGTGTCGCCGACGATGCGCGCATGGACGAAGGTCAGCTTGCCGTCCGCATCGCAGCCCACCTCGTAGTCCAGCCACATGGGATGGCGCTTGGGGTGCATGCGGATCGACTCGTCGCGGGTCAGCCTGACCTTGACCGGCCGGTCCAGCAGGTAGGCGGCCAGCGCGGCGTGGCCCTGCACCGACAGGTCCTCCTTGCCGCCGAAGCCGCCGCCGTTGGGCACCAGGATCACTCGCACCTGCTCCTCGGCGACGCCTAACAGCTTGGCAATCTGGATGCGGTCCTCGTAAATGCCCTGGCTCTGCGAGTAGACCTCGACCGCGTAGCCGTCGTTGCCCGGCACAGCCACGGCCGCCTCCGGCTCCATATAGCCGTGCTCGATGCGCTGGGTCTCGTAGCGGCCGCCGGCCGTGTAGACCGAAGCAGCGCGCGCTGCGGCCATGTCGCCGCGCTTGACGATGGTCGTCGCCAGCACGTTGCCGCTGGGGTGGATGCGAACCGCGTCCGGCTTGAGCGCCTCGAAGGGGTCGGTCAACGGCTCCAGCACCTCGTACTCGACCGTGATCTGCTCCACGGCCATGCGCGCGGCCAGCGCGCTCTCGGCCACCACCAGCGCCAGCGCGTCGCCCACGTAGCGCGTCTCCTCACCCTCGGCTACGAACAACGGCCAGTCCTGCTGGATCAATCCCACGCTGCGCTGGCCGGGCACGTCGGCCGCAGTAACGATGCGGGCGACGCCAGCCACCTGCTCAGCCTGGGAGAGGTCGATCTTGAGCACCTTGGCCCGCGGGTGATCGCTGAAGCGCAGCGCGCCGTGCAGCAGGCCATCGACGTGCAGATCGTCCACGTAGGGGCGCTGGCCCAGCACTGCCGCAAACGAGTCGTACTTGGGGTGGCGATCGCCGACCCGGCCGGGGCTGCTGGGCTCCGGGATCTCCTCCTCGCTGCGGATGGCCTCGGCCGCGTACCCGATGGCGTCGACGATTTTCTTATAGCCGGTGCAGCGGCAGAGGTGGGGGGTCAGCGCCTTTTCGATCTCGTCACGGCTGGGCTCGGCGTTGCGATTGAGCAGGCTGTTGGCCTGCATGACGATGCCGGGGATGCAGAAGCCGCACTGGATGCCGCCCTTGGCCACGAAGGCATGGGCGTAGACCTGCTGGCGGAACTCGTCCAACCCCTCAGTCGTCACCACGCTGGCGCCGGCCACCTTCTTCATGGGCGTGACGCAGGAGAGCACGGCCTTGCCGTTGAGGTCCACGGCGCAACAGCCGCAGGCAGCCTGCGGCGCGCAGCCATCCTTAGGGGAGATGATACCCTCGTGCTCGCGCAGATAGGTCAGCAGGGGCAGATCAGGGTCGCCGTCGAAGTGTCTGCCGTGGCCGTTGAGGACAAACTCCATCGGTAGCCTCCAAGGTCGTGATGGCGACACAGCCTCTGAGAGTGAAAGCCATGTCTGGGCGCCAGGAAGTCAAAGCCCGGATGGGTCGCTGAGAGCAAACCAGCCAGGTGGTCAGGCGTGGCTGTCGTCAGGATGACGCGCCGCGCCCGGCGGGGACTTGCGCTAGTGTACACTGTAGCGAATGAACGCGCAAGCTGGACACCGACCCTTGGGGTTTCTCGCTGCGACATGAAACGTGATGCGTGATGAATCTGGCGCAGCTCGGTCACGTTTCACGTTTCACGTTGCAGGCCCGATGTCTCCAGGTAGCCTGGGAGTCAGCCGATCCCGGTGATGCGTATCCCGGCGTTCTTGACCTTGTGACGGATGTTGATGCCGATCAGCACGGCGGTCAGACCCTCGGCCACGCTGGCGTTTTGCAGCGGGCCGGCGTCGACGCCGCGCATGCCGGCGGCCGCGCACAGGTCGATCACGACCTGCTTGTCGGCCTTGTCGTCGCCGCAGACCAGCACGTCGCAGTCCACGGCGTGGTCGGGGTCGGCCAGGTGGTGGGCCGAGATGTTCTGGAAGGCCGCCACGACGCGCGCACCCTCGCCGAGCTGCCG
>JBAQCH010000363.1:0-5365 GCA_049294015.1 Anaerolineae bacterium | reverse complement strand
GGCTCGGTCGGGAGACCGGCCTGAGCAGGAGCGCGCTCGGACCGGCCTCCCGACCGAGCCCGCTGATGATAATGCCGCAGCGCGTCCGTCGCTGTGGCAGCGCATCGTCCATACGCCGCTGGTGCTGCCGACCCTGCTGCTGGTGCTGGCCTACCTCGTCAGCACGGTCTTCTCGCTGACGCCGCGCATCAGCCTGCTGGGCTCCTACCAGCGCTTGCAGGGCACGTACACCACGCTCTCTTACATCGTCATTTTCTTCCTGGTGCTGGGCCACCTGCGCCGGCCGGAGCAGTGGCGCCGGCTGGCCTATGCCATCATTCTGACCAGCATCCCCATCGCCATCTACGGCATCTTGCAGCGCAGCGGGCTGGACCCGCTGCCTTGGGGCGGGGACGTGCAGCGCCGCGTGGCTGCTAACATGGGCAACGCGATCTTCGTCGCGGCCTACCTGCTGATGGCCTTCTTCCTGACATTGCAGCGCACATTGCTGCACTTTGGCCGCGTGCTGCGCAATGAAGAGAGCAGAAACGGCCTGGCCGACGCCGTGCTGGCTGGCTGTTATCTGTTCGTGCTGGCCATCCAGGGCCTGACCATCCTCTACACCCAGAGCCGCGGCCCCTTCCTGGGCCTGCTGGCCGGCCTCTACGTCTTTGGACTGGTGGGCTTGCTCGGCTTGCGCGCCTGGGCCAGGAACACGGAGCGGCTGGGCAGCGGCGCCAGGACCGTGTTGAGCTATGGATGGCTGGCGATGATGGCCGCGGCTGTGGCCGTCGTCGCCTTTCTGGTGGTCTTCAACCTGCCGAACTCGCCGCTGGCTTCGCTGCGCAGCAACCCGACCATCGGCCGGCTAGGTACCGCGCTGGACTTCGAGGCCAACACCGCCCGCGTGCGCACGTTGATCTGGCAGGGCGCCAGCCAACTGGTGGCGCCCCACGAGCCCTTGCAACATCCCAACCTCAGCGGCGATACATCCGTCACCGCCATGCAGCCCGACGCAGTCAATGTGCTGCGGCCATTGATCGGCTACGGGCCCGAGGCCATGTGGGTCGCCTTCAACCGTTTCTACCCGCCCCAGTTGGCCTACCACGAATCGCGCAACGCCTCGCCCGACCGCTCGCACAACGAGACCTTCGACTCGCTGGTGATCACCGGCGTGTTCGGCTTCGTGGCCTACATGGCCTTGTTCATCAGCCTGTTCTACTACAGCCTGAAGTGGCTGGGGCTGATCCGCAGTCCCCGCCAGCGCCTGGGCTTCCTGGCCCTGACGCTGGGCGGCGCGGCGCTGGGCGCGCTGATCCCCGCGCTGCTGCGCGGCGACTGGCTGCTGCTGGGCATTATCCTGCCGGCCGGCTTGATCGCCGGCGTGATCATCTACATCACAGTGGCGGCCATCTGGAACGAGCGGCGCGGGCTGCCTATTCATCTGGGCCAGCGCGAGCTGCTGGTGATGACCATCCTGGCCACCATCATCGCCCACTTCATCGAGATCCACTTCGGCATCGCCATCGTCGCCACCCGCACCTACTTCTGGCTGTGGAGCGCCGTGCTGGTGGTATTGGGCATGAACTGGCTGCGCCTGGACGCGCCGGAGCCGGTCGCGGCTGTCGAAGCTAAGGCAACCGCGCTTGCAGCCAAGAGCAGCCAGCCGGCCGCTGGCAAGGGCAAACGCCGCCCGACCGTGGCGGCAGCGCCCGCCCCCAATGAGCGCCAGGCCCGCTTCCCCTGGGCCGAGGTCGTGGTCTATGCCGTGCTAATGGGCATCGTGCTCTTCACCCTGGCCTACGACTACATCATCAACCCCAACGTGCTGGCGCTGCGCCAGTCTAACCCACTGGCGGTGTTACTCTACGCTTTTACGACCCGCATTGTCGACGGAGAACGCGTCGCGAGCCTGGGCTTGCTGTGGATGGTGCTGTTCGTCTGGCTGGTGGGCATGGCGGTAGCGCTGTTCGACATCGCCCGCAGCCGGCAGAGCATCTCAGGCCGCTGGTTGGGGCGCGGCGCGTTGGTCTTTTCAGCCATCAGCCTGGGCATCTTCCTGGTTTTTGGCCTGATCCACGCCGCCAGCATCGCGCGCGACGCCCGCGTCCAGCAGCCCGGCAGCGGCGTCACCCTGGAACAACTGGCTGCCATGTCGGCTGGCCACATCGTCACCTACTACGTGGTCATCTTGCTGCTGATGAGCGCGCTGGCCGTCGTGCTGTGGTGGCAGCGGTCGGGCGGCAACAAATTGGTGCGCGATGGCGTTCGCTGGCTGGGTCCGGGCGGCTGGCTGGCCGCGGCCGCAGCCATCGTGCTGCCCATCGTAGCCCTCTTCATCATCTTCAACGTCAACGCCAACCTGGTGCGGGCTGACATCATCTACAAGCAGGGACAGGCCTACGACTCGGCCGGCCGCTACGACGAAGCGATCTTTTTGTACCAGATGGCGCTGGAGAAGCAGCCGCGCGAGGATTACTACTACCTGTTCCTGGGACGCGCCCAACTGGAGCGCGCCCGCCAGTCCAGCGGCAGCGAACGGGAGCAATATCTGCGGGACGCCGAACGCTCTTTGCTGCGGGCCCGGCAACTGAACCCGATGAACACCGACCACAGCGCCAATTTGGGCCGCCTCTACCTGGCTTGGGCGCAGTTGGCCAGCGCCGACCAGCGCGGCCAGTGGGTGCAAAAATCGCTGGACAACTACTCCGTCGCCACCCGGCTCAGCCCCAATGCCGCGCACCTGCACAACGAGTATGCCTCGGCCTATCAGATGGCCGGCGACCCCAGCCAGGCGCTGGACCAGTTCCTCGTCTCGCTGCGCATCGACCCGCGCTACGTGGAGACCTACCGGCGGCTGGGCGACTTCTACCGCAACAGCAACCAGGAGGACGAGGCGATCCGCACCTATCAGCAGGGGCTGCAGGTGGCGCCGCGCGATGTCACGCTGCGCAGCCTGCTGGGCTTCCTCTACGCCGAGCGGGGTGAGACCGACAAGGCGATCGAACAGAACCTGGCTGTGCTGGACCTGCGGCCGACCGATGTGGGGGCGCTGCAAAACCTGGCCCTGCTGTACGCGCGGGCGGGCGACAACCCCAGCGCGCTGCGCTATGCCCAGGCAGCCCTGGAGGTTGTGCAGAATGCAGACGACCGGGCTGCGCTGGAGGAATTGATCCAGCAACTGCAATAAGATGATCGCCTTCCTTGCTGTCCATCCCACCACCGTCTACGTGCTGGTGGCCATCACGGCCCTGGTGCTGGCGGCCGTGGCCACGCCGATGGTGCGCCGCGTCGCCTGGCGCTACGGCTTCGTCGACCAGCCCAGCGTGCGCAAGGTCCACGCCACGCCCATGCCGCGCCTGGGCGGCGTGGCCATCTACCTGGGTTTCATTGTGGCGCTGCTGCTGCTGGGCACCCGCTTCCGCATCAACGAGCTGGTGGGCATTATGGTCGGCGCCACGCTGGTCTCCATCATCGGCGGCATCGATGACCGCCGGCCGGTCAACCCGCTGCCCAAGCTGGCCGTGCAGGCCCTGGCCGCCGGCATCCTGATCTTCAGCGGCGTGCAGGTGCAGATGTTCCACACCCAGTGGATCAACGTGCTGGTGACGATAGTCTGGGTGGTGGGCATCACCAACGCGCTCAACTTCCTGGACAACATGGACGGGCTGTCGGCTGGCGTGGCCACCGTAGCGGCCGGTTTTTTCCTGCTGCTGGCGGCGCTCAGCGGCCAATATCTGGTGGGCGCGCTGGCGGCCGCGCTGCTGGGCGCCTGCATTGGCTTTCTGTTCTACAATTTCAACCCGGCCAGCATCTTCATGGGCGACAGCGGCTCGCTCTTCATCGGCTTCGTGCTGGCGGCCATCGGCATCAAGCTGCGCTTCCCGGACAACGTCAATATCGTCACCTGGATGGCGCCCGCGCTGGCGCTGGGGCTACCGATCATGGACACCACGCTGGTGGTCATCTCCCGGCTGCGTAGGGGCAAGAATCCGCTGACCACGCCCGGCAAGGACCACGTCTCGCACCGGCTGGCCCGGCTCACAGGATCCAAGCGCGAGGCCGTGTTGATGTGTTACCTGATCGGCGGCGTCTTCGGCATGGTCAGCATCTTCATCACCACCGCCACCGTCTTGGAGGGTTATCTGGTCGGCCTGGCCGTGGCCGGCATCGTCGCCTACGCGCTCTGGTGGCTGGAGATCAAAGTGGGCTATGAATGATAGCGCAGCGCAGACTTCAGGCATGGTTCATCGCCTGGCGCCTGGAGCTTCACAATTTCCGCGCAGTCGAGCACGCCTACGTGCGGGTTTTGCGCCCACAAGCCGCACCTGGGGGTGCTCACTCCGCGATCTCCGCGCAGTCGAGCACGCCCTACGTGCGGGTTTTGCGCCCGCCAGCCGCACCTGGGGGCGCTCACTCCGCAATGAGATGTAACGACATGGCTGCTTCTGGACTCCACAGCCGAAGTAGAGTATGATGCCACCCGCAAAGAGCCAGGAGCGGAAATTCCTGGCTGAAACAGAGAAGCCGGCTCGCGGCTGAAAAGTCTCGTAGGAACCCTTGTAGAAACCATGTATCGGAGGTACCTTTCTCTTGTCTAAACCTAGACTACGCACATCCTTGTTGCTGATTGGATTGATGGTCGTGCTGGCGCTGGCCGCGGCTTGTGCCGCCCCGCCGGCTGGAACGACGCCCACCGAGGCCCCGGCGACCGCAGTTCCGCCCACGGAGGTTCCCAGCCCTGAGCCGACCGAGGGTATCGAAGCCCCGCCGGCAGCAGCGACGCCCTCGGCCGTACAGCCGGAACGGCCCACCGATGGGTCGCGCCCGCTGGCTGACGTGCCCGTGGAGCAGCGCAGTGGCTACTTCGCCCAAGCGCCCGAAATGGCCATCGACCCGGATACCATCTATTTGGCCACCATCAAGACGGCCAAGGGCGATATTGTCGTAGAGCTCTACGGCCAGGAAGCCCCCATCGCCGTCAACAACTTCGTGGCGCTGGCAGAGATGGGCTTTTACGACGCCATGCCCCTCTACCCCGTTGGGCCACCACAAGCCGTACTGACCGGCGACCCGACCGGCGACGGCCAGGGCAGCCCCGGCTATGACCTGCCCGCCGAGATCGGCATCGCCAACCTGGCCGGCGCCATGGGCTACCTGCGCTTTCCTGACCAGGTCAACCCGGAGCGGTTGAGCAACGGCAGCCAGGTCTACATCACCTTGGAAGCAGTGCCGGATATCGATGGCGTCTATGCCGCCTTTGGCCAGGTGATCGAAGGGCTGGACGTGCTGGGGCAGGTCGAGATGGGCGACGTGATCGAGACCATCGCCATCAGCGAGGCCGCCGAGCGCGTGGCGCCGACCCCCGCGCCGCCCACGCCGACGC
>JBAQCH010000362.1:0-61801 GCA_049294015.1 Anaerolineae bacterium | reverse complement strand
CAGCCGGTCTCACCCCCGGCCACCCTGGGCTTCATGCACCTAAAAGAAGATTTCCTCATCCTCCATCGGACTGATGTGGGCGCTGGCACCGTGGTCGTTGTCGCCCGGCGCAGCGCCGTCGCCGCGGCCGCCGCCCAGGAAGCGCACGCTGTCTGCGGTCACCTCCAGCGAGGCGCGCGGGCTGCCGTCCTGGCCGGTGAAGGCGCTGGCGGCGACGCGGCCGATCACCATCACCTGCCGACCCTTGGCCAGGTACTGGTTGCAGGTCTCGGCCAACTTGCGCCAGACGGTGACGCGGAACCACTTGGTCTCCTCGCCGGGCGTGCCGTCGGCGTTGGTCCACTTGCGATTGACGGCCACGCTGAAGGTGGCCACCGGCGCGCCGCTGGAGGTGTAGCGCAACTCCGGGTCGCTGCCCAGGTTGCCGACGATAAGCAACTGCTCGTACATGGTTGTTCTCCTGCCTGGACTCAGGCGCCAGGCCAGCCCTTGTGCATTCGCCCGCTCGCTGCAGGCTTGTCATTCACTGCGCCTTCGGCGCTACTGCCTCTCGATGGGCGCAGAGCAGGCGGTTCCTGCTTGCGCAGAGGCCGCTTGCTCTATGTCCATCGCTCCCCACCCTCGTTTCCCACTGCGCCGCAAGGCGCTACACACAGCGAACCATCCGTGCCACCAGTCCAGGTGAGCTAACACGGACGGTTCGCTTGTGCACAAACAGCGCAGCTTCGGCGGGCATCCCCTGATCATCGGGTTTACGCCGCCCATGCGGCTCCCCGCGCACCCGCTGCGCTCTTGCTGCTTCGTGCGCCGCAAGGCGCTACTGCACCATCCCATGCACCTGCTTCAGCCGCGCCTTAGCCGCAGCCGGCAGGTGGGGGAAGGCCAGGCGCGCGTCCTCGAAGGGCACCACGCCCTCCTGCCCCTTGCCATTGAGCTTGACGCGGAACCCGGTTCCGGTGCAATCAAGCACGCGGTCGGGCAGGCGCAGGGTGTCGGCAGCGTAGGCCCGGTTCTTGGCCTGGTTGATGTTGGCGCCCGCTTTCAGCGCGCTGTCCAGCACCACCAGGTAGGTGGGCCGGCCCAGCCAGGGCTTCTTGGCCTTGTCGGCCTTGATGTCCGTGGCCTCGGCCGCGGCGTTCAGCGCGCCCTGGGCCACCCACTCCAGGAAGCGGGTCTGGTTGTCCAGGGCCACCTCCACCTTGGGCTCATCGCCATCAGGGTGCGCCAGCTCGTCGTTGGCTGCGCGGCGGTTCTCCCACTGGTCGAGGGCCTCGGCGACGAAGTCCTGCACGTCGGCCATTTGGCTGCGCTCCCAGAGGGTGAAGATGCGGCGGCAGCGCTTGAGCACTGTCCCTGCACGCTTGCCTTCACGGCCTTTGGCCACCTCCTCCCAAGCTTTGGTCTCAGGCATGACCTGCTTCACCAGCGCGCGCTGCTTGGCGGTCATGCCCGCCCACTGGTCGGCGATGTTGGCCAGGACGATGGGCAGCTCCAGCTTGGTGGGCAGGCCGCCGAAGCGCTGCTCCAGCCGCTTCACCGCGGCGCGCGCCTGGTCGATCTGGCGGGCCAGCGCGTCAGCCTTGGCGGTGATAGCCATGATGTCGGCCAGCAGGTCGCCGTCCACCGCGCCCAGGTGCTGGTACAGATAGTCGTGGGCCCAGGCAGCCGCGTCCAGCAGATCGCCGTGCTGCTTGACCAGATTGTCGAGATGCTGGTAGGCCTGGGCCAGCGCCGGTGTGGCGGGGATCGTCTCCTTACCACCGTGCAGCAGCAGCTGTCCAATGGGATCAGGCATCCAGGCCGCCTTCTCGAAGCCCCAGTCGTCGGCGCGCTCGGCATCCTCGCTGACCAAGGTGGAGGCCCACTCTTCCTCACCTTTCAGCTCCAGAGCCAGCTTGATGTCCTCGCCCGAGGGCTCCCAGTCGCCGCCCAACTGAGCCAGTTCCATCTGCGAGGGCAGCGGAACCTTGCGGTTGGCAGCGTGGTCGGCGTAGGCGGCAAAGACGCGCGCTTCCAGGTCGTCGCCGGCCCCGGTGCGGGCCTTGCGCTCGGCGCGCATCTCCTGCATCAGCAGGGCCTGCTGCCACGCGCCTGCGCCGCGCAGTTCCTGGAAGGCGATGTAGTCCGGCCCTGACTGCTCGCGCAAGGTGACGATGAGCGGGTCGCGGCTCTCATACACCCAGTCAGGCAGGTCGCGCGAGGCGACGTCCTCCTGGGCCTCTTCCACAGCAGCAGCAACGATCTGGGCCGTGTCCACGACGTGGGCCTGCGGCAGTACGAAGCGCTTGCCGTCCCAGTAGAGGGAGATGCGGGTGTCGCCAGCCGTCAGGGTGACGAACTGGCCGATGGTGGGGTTGGGGATGGTGGTCGACAGTACCTGGCCGCGGTACTTGATCTGAACCTTCACGTTACACCTCCATGAAACGCGAAAAGCCTCCTGCCGGGCCATGCACAGGCCATACAGGAGGCTGGTGGATAGATGGCGCTCCGTTGTGAGCACCACCCTGGGCAGACACGCAACCTGCGCAGAGGGGTGCCCGCACTGGGCGGGCGGTGATCAGGGCGGCTGGTTGGGCTCCATGACCTCGTCCAGCCGCCGCTTGAGGTCTTCGATGGCTTCGGGCCTGCCTACAACCTGGCCGCTCTTGACCGCGCGGTCGATCCAGGCGGCCTGGGCATCATCGGACAGCATGAGCGCGCTGGAAAGCAACTGGCGCGCCTTGCCCTCGGGGACTGGCAGCCCGGGATAGCGCCTGCGCTTCACGGCTTCAGCGTCTGAGTGATGCCCGGTGTGCCCACGCCAGGGCAAGGAACGTGAGCACACCGATGAGCAGGATCTGGTGCAGGTCGCTCATGGCGTGAACTGCTCGTAGGGGTTGTCGTCGAACAGCTGCGCCAGCGGGGTGATGTTGAACTCGTCCCCATCCCGCGCGACCGCAACCAGCAGATGGGCAGGCTCGCCGCTGCCCTTGCGGTTCACTTCCATCACCGCCAGGTCGTTGTTGCGGGCCGCGCGGTAGATGGTCTCCAGGTTGGTCACGTGGCCGGCCGGGACTGCCATCAGTGCACCTCCGGCTCAATCACCCCGGCGAAGGGCTGGGTGGCCCAGCCGCTGGCCAGGAAGCGGTCCAGCGCCTTGGGGCTGATGGTCTGCGGCCGCGCCTGCACCAGCGGCCAGGCAGCCGGGTAGACGGTGATCTCGCCGCCGCGTGTGCGCAGGACAGCCGGGTCCTCGCCCTGGTGCTGCTCGCCGCGCGCCAGCCGCTTGAAGCGGTCCAGGCGGAAGGTGCGGACGCTGCCGCGGTAGGTGTCGAAGCCGTCCACCACCAGCCGGCCCTCGCGGCTCTTGTAGAGCTTGAAGGGCAGGATCTGGCGGGCGATGGTGACGGGGTTGCCGTCGTTGTCCCGGCTCTGGTACTGGGTCTCCAGCCAGGTGCGGGAGGCGATGGCGTTGACCACGTTGTCCAGGCGGCGCTGCATCGTCGTGTTGTGAGGCATGAGAGTGTGCTCCTTTTGCGTGAATGGGTGGCAATGGATGCCGATCTGCTATCACTTGCGGGCCTGGCCCGCTACAGTGACTTCAATGCGTCGTGTAGCTGCTCCAAGCTGGAATGGTCAGCAGCCAACAACTGGGCTTTGGCTTGGGCAGCCGCGGCCTGCGCCAGCCGGTTGGCCCGCTCGTTGCCCGCGTTGCCGGAGTGCGCCTTGACGTGGAACAGGTCCAGCGCCAGGTACTTGCCCTCGACAACGGTCTTGATCTGCGCAACCAGTTGGGCGATGTGCGGCTCTTTGGCGCGGTACTCGCCGGACAACCAGCCAACTACCAGCAGGCTGTCGGTGTAGATGGCCACGGACAGGCCAGTGCGCTTCAGGACCTTGAGCGCTTCCAGCACCGCCATCAGCTCCATCTCGTTGTTGGTGGTGTGGGGCTTGTGACCGGCGATCTCCTTGTAGTTGCGGTGCGACCCTAATGGCGAAGTCAGCACCGCGGCCCACCCACCGGGGCCGGGATTGC
Source organism: Anaerolineae bacterium (assembly GCA_049294015.1). Taxonomy (GTDB): domain Bacteria; phylum Chloroflexota; class Anaerolineae; order JAAEKA01; family JAAEKA01; genus JAAEKA01. Next base: position 57,786 of record JBAQCH010000362.1, on the reverse strand, counting down.
CGGAACAGGCGCCGTCGGTGTGGACGGTGACATCGAACGTGGACTGGGGCATGGGGACACCTCCTGAACTGGAAACGCGGAACCGGTTCCGGGACCATCCCTCCTGGCAGACCCAGGCGCCCATCCGTGATCGGGGTTGCCACCAGCGCTACTCCTGTGCGTCAGGTCTTCTCTGGCAGTTTGGCGCTGGATCGGGGCGTGGCCATTGACAGGCCAAGAGACAGTCGCGGAACCGGTTCCGGCTTGACGCGAAATGCCCCGGCTTCTGGGCCGGGGCTACGACAGTGCTTGCAGAGCGCTTCTCTGGCCGCGAGCACGCGTCTCACGGACAGAGAAGCGCCCAGCACGAGGCTGGGCAATAGGGATGGGTTAGCTGGTCACGGTCCGATAGGCCCTGACCAGGCAGCGGATGAACGCGCTCTCCAGCCCCACACCCTCCCATTCAGAGAAGGCTTGGGTGCGCGCGCCGGTGAAGTGCCGGCACTGGGCCAGCCACTGGACGCCGCCGTTGACCGTGATGAACTCGATCAACTGCCCATGCTGGCGCAGCTTGGCCTCGATGACGCGCGCGCACAGCGCCTCGCGCTCAGCCATACCGGCGAAGTGGCCCAGGCCCAGCTTGAGGCGCTGATACGCCTCTTCTGCGTCAGGGTAGGCGACGCCGTCGATCTCCACCGGGTAGCTGTGGCGCAGGTTGCCCTTCTTGCGGGCCAACTCGGTGGGGTTGGTGAGCACCGTCCGCGCGCTGCGCTCACCTGAGAAGATGTTGCCAGGGGGCACGATGGGCAGCTTGGGCCGCGCGGAACCGGGTCCCGCGTTCGCCAGCTCGGCCAGCACATCTCCGTGACAGGCCAGCGGCGCGCACCAGCAGCCCAGCACCTTGCGCTTGAGCGTGGGAATGGCGTCCAGGATGGCCTGCCGGCGCTCAGGCTCGATCTCCTGGTAAGCCACGCCGGCCAGCCAGTCCCTGAACGCCTGGATGGCCTCATCGCGCGATCCTACAGCCACCGCAGCCTGCGTGCCCTGCTTGTGGGTGAAGGGGTTGCCGAAGATCGAACCGTTGCCGCGACCCACGTAGACGTCGTAGTGGGCGCGCTGGCAGTGGACGACGAGAGACACGATACACCTCACTTTCTCGGAACCGGTTCCGGCTAGTAGCGGATGACGACGACCTTGATGCCCGCCTCGCGCGCGACCTGGATCATGTGAGCTGTGCCGCGCGATCGGCCATCCCAGAAGGCGACAAGACCAGTGGCAGCCGCCAGCATCTCATGATTGCGCTTGTACCCTGCGGACTTGCCATACATGGTCCAGTCCGCAGGGAAACGCAGCACCTCAAACCCATGCTGCTCGGCCCAGTGGGTGCCCAGGGTGTCGGCGCCGTTGGCCATGCCGGAGATGATTGCCGTATCCTCCGGCGAGCGTTTCTGCATCAGGTAATTGAGCTTCTCTTCCATCAACTCGATGTCAGAGAAGTCTCTCCCGCCGGCCACGATGATGCGATTAGGCTTCATGGGGCGCCTCCTGAAGATCGTCGAAGTAGGCGGCAATCGCACCACTCTCGAGCTGGACGATAGCGATCCCGCGTTCAGGGTACACTCGGACAACCTGCCCTTTCACGTAAGGGACAGGCTCTCGCCTTCCCATCAACAGTTCAGCCACAACGATCACGGCCTTACCCAGCAGCCCGCAGCCAGGGAAGTCTTCGCCCGGCTCTGTGCGACTGCCGGTCGCGCTGATGATGGCGATGTCGTTCTTGATCATGATGTACCTCCTAAGAAGACTGGGAACAATTGCCCCTTCTGGGGCTACGACAGCACCCCGTGACGGGCGCTCCTTTGCCAGGAAGAGCGTGCCTCGGTCGAGTGCAGGCCGTTCTGCTCTCCCAGGTTGCGATCCTCCCCGTTAGTCAATTCTTTGACTAACGGGACACCTCTCCCTGGCAGAGAAGCGCCCGGCCCTTCGGTAGGCCGGGCAAGGAAGCTACTCCCCATAGTAATGCCGGACGGTCGGCTGCACTCCACCCTCCCAACTGACATCCACCCACAGCCAGCGACCGCACAGCATGTACCTGTCTACGATCCACCCCAACGCACGGTGACTACGTTGCAGCAGGTCGCCGGCCGCATCCTCGCCGATCAACTGCACCAACTGGGCGTAGCTGATCTGCTCACAGCCAAACTCGACAATGGGCAGATCAGCTACAGTGAACGTGATATCTGCCATGGAAAGCCTCCTATCCAGAACGCCGCAACAGCGATGGCGCGACCTGCACTTCCCACAGATGCCGCCAATTGCGCTCGTAAACCACCTCACTTTGCGGTGGGAAGACTTCCACTGCACACACGTCCTCTCCCAGGTACTCGTTCTTGAGCCGCTGCAACGTGTCCCACCCACAGCGCACAGGGCCGCCATCTTCCCGCGCGACGATCATGCGGCGACCCAGCGTTCCTGGAACAACCCGAACAACGTATGGCATGGCGGCCTCCTACACCGGCAAGTCCAGGGCAATGGCGTCCTGGAAGGCCATCAGCCGGTGGCAGCAAACCTCGGTGAGGATGACGCCGGCGACTTCCAGCATCTGGCCCTTGGTCAGACGCTGACCTGGCACGAACCCGCGGCCGCCGTAGCCGAACTCGTGGTAGTCTGTGCCATCCTCCACGTCAAGGAAGTACATAGCCAGCGGATAGTCGTAGCCGAAGAACAGGCAGACGTCCTCATCTTCCAGCGAGAGAGACACGCCTACCCGCTGAAAGGCCCGCTCGACAAAGCGCGCCTCAACAGTAGTTGCATAGCGAGACATGGATACACCTCCAGCAGTTGGTGACCCAGGTGCCGGCTGGGATAGGGAAACGTGGAAAAGTAGAACTGAAGTAGAACTGAAGCAGGGAAAGAGCGCCTCAGTCGTAGACCGCGACGACTGAGGCCCAGCGCGTGTGGATGTCGCGAGTAGAACTGAAGTAGAAGTGAAGTAGAACTGAAGAGGAAGGGTGCCCACCTCGCCGCACTAGCGCGTTCGCACTGTCAGCGCCCACGGCAGGTTGCAGGCTACCCAGTCCTTGACAGCCAGCGGCCCGGTGTGGTACGCGTAGACCGGGCAGCGCCGGCCGCAGATCGCGAAGGGGTCGTCTAGCAGATGGTAACGCAGGTGCCGGCTGAGTATGTGTGGGTAACAGGTAAACATAACGTTGAGCTCGGCAGGGGACACAGGGACAGCAGTAGAGCAGCCTCGCCCGCCCCCAAAAGCCACCGCAGTCGCGCAGTCCCGCGTCGTCTGCCGTCTCATACCGGCGCGCGGTCGACGCGGCCGGCCGCCTGCGACAGCACACCGCAGTCGCGCGGTCCCGCGTCAGCTGACGTCGCATACGAACACGCAGTCGCGCGCCGTTGGATGCTCCGCGCCAGCGTGCGGTCGACGCGGCCCCGTCCGCCAAAGGACTGCCGCAGAGCAGTTTCAAGTCGCCCATTGGCAAGTTGAAACACGTGTATCAGCGGTGTTGCCTGGCGTTTAGTGATATAACTCAGGCTGTTTCGGGGCTTAGTGATATCACTTAATTGCCTTGTTGGGGCTTTAGTGATATCATTAAGCCATGACAAAGACAGGTCACATGATACGGGTGGACGATGATGTGTGGGCCGCTTTGACCGAGATGGCGGCGGCCCGGGGCTATGCCTACCGCGGCCGGCCGAACCCTGGCCGGGTGGTTGGAGACTTGGTGCGTGGTGCGCCGGCAGCCGCCCAACCGGCCGTCTCTGAGCCGCCGGCCGCAGCGCCGGCAGCAGCCTCCCCTGCGCAGCCGCCCTACCGGCTGGCCGACATCGTGGCGCGGTGGCCAGAGAAGACGCAGGCCCAGTGGCGCGCGGAAGAGTGGAAGGCTGGCCGCTGGGTGAAGCTGGTGCTGGACACGATCAACGGCCAGGGTTAGCGGTTGGGCCTACAGCTTCTGGCAGCGCAAGCCAGGCTGACGACGTAGCCAGCGACCCAAGTTGGCGCTGGGCTGGCCGATGAACTTGCGCGCGATGGGTGGGGCGGCAACGATGATGCCGCGTGCGTCCACGTCGACGCATACAGTCATGCGCTCGCTGGACAGCCACCAGGACGTGGCGTCGCCTTGAACGTGGCCGGCGGCCGGCGGTGCAGGCGTGCTGGGCGGCTGGGTCGTCCTTGCGGCGGGTCCAGCGCGTGGCAGTGGGGCCATGGCGGTGGCCCTCCTTTCGGGTGGGATCACCGGCTTTGCACCGGCGCAGCCCCGGCAGAGACCGGGACTTCGCGGGTTATACCGCCCGCTGCGGTTGTCAGGGCTGGACAATTACGCCATCAGCACCTGGTAGCGCAGGCCAAGGTAGATGCACTCCTGGATCGCCCTGTCCTGGACGAAGCAGGGGCAGTCGGGATCGAGCGCATCCAGGCCGGCCTGGAACGTGTTGCTGGACAGCAGGGCCAGGTGCTTGTTCGCGTCCAGCTTGCCCAGCATCTTGATGATCTCGTTGCGGTAGTTCATGGGATATACCTCCTGAGTGGGAAACCGCCACGCCCACCCGCACACCGCGGGTGCTACCGACTTCACGGTAGTAGGCCCCAACCACAGGGCCTCGCACGACTGGCGGCCGTGCAACTTGAAATGCCCGGCTTCGCACCCGGCTCGAGCGTCATGGGCCAACGCCTACACCTATTCGGTTGTCTATTCAGTTGTCGTAGCAGGCCCTAGAAGGGGCAGTCCTCGGTGGCCTCGGCGGCCTGGTCGGCGTGCGCCTCCACGTCCTGGCCACCCTTGCCCGCGCCCAGGAACTTCACCGTCTGCGCGGTCAGGGTTAGCGAGCAGCGAGCCTTGCCGTCGTTGCCGGTGAACGCGCTGGCGCTCACGCGGCCGACGACCATGACCAGCCTGCCCTTGGCCAGGTACTGCTGGCACAGCTCGCCCAGCTTGCCCCAGGCCTCGACGCGGAACCAGGTGGTAGTCTCGCGCTCGGCGTAGCGCTCGTTGACGGCCAGCGAGAAGTGGGTCACCCACTTGCCAGTGGGCGTGCAGCGGGCCTCAGGATCGTTGCCCAGGTTGCCGATGACAATTGTCTGCTGAAACATGGGTACACCTCCGGAAACAGAAAGCCTGGCGCATAGGCCAGGCAAGGTAGATAGACGCCGGCTTTGCACCGGCACAGGGCCTATCGCACAGGCCCTTCACGGGATATGCCGCCCGTTGCGGCTACCAATCCAAATCGCCCAGGCGCTCGGACGCCCACATGCCGGCGTTGTAGATCTTGGTTGCTGCAAACATCGCCAGCATCATGCCGACAAACAGCCCTGTACCCACCCAGGACATGAGACCGATGAAGGCAGCAAAGGCCCAATCGCCCTTACCGCACTTCTCACCGATGACGCCGGCAGCGAAGGGGATGCCGGCCAGGTAGACGAGAACGACGAACAGTGCGAACATGGATACACCTCCGAGAAACAGAAAGCCCGGCGCGGTGGCCGGGCAAGGGTTGGGGATAGGCGTCCGTGGTGGACACCCGCCTGACGCGGAACCCGGTTCCGGCTCCGCGCCAAGAGGGTGCCCGCACAGGGGCGGGCGGGTGAGGGTTACTCCCACCCCGGCGACTCGGGGTAGTCCGCGCCACACTCGACGCAGACGACCCGGGTCGTGCCAGGCTGGGTGACCACGAGGCCACCGCAGCGGCAGCGGCCCACAGGCACAGGATCGAAGTCGGGGGCGTGGCGATCCCGCCAGTCGTCCGGATCGGGGCAGGGTAGCTGGCTGACGAACCGTTGCACTGCCTACTCAGCAGCGCGCTCGGTGTCCAACTGAGCGCGTTCCTCGACTTCGTCCATGCAGGCTACGGCTTCGTCCAGAGCTTCCTCAGTCCACTCCGGATCAGCGCAGGGCTCAGACGCCCACTGGCCAGGCGAGAGCGAGCACAGGGCCTGCGCCGGCTCGCGCCAGTGCGCACCGTCGTCGAACTCACCGCAGGGGAACTCGGCCTTCTCGCGGGCGTTGATGCGGCGATAGGCCATCTCGCCGCGGTCGCCCTCGTCAAGCCAGTCCTCGCCCAACTCGGCGGCGTGTTGCTCCCGAAGGGCCTCTGCCTGTGCCTGCAACGCTTCCCAGACGCAGTTGTCACAGACACAGGCCTCGTCGCTGCGCACCCAGCCATGCCTGTCGCACCAGACATAGCCATGCACTGCCTCGGCGAAGACGCAGCCGAACATCGCACCCTTGTAGGTGTCCTCGGACACGAACATGGCAGCGTCGGCGCCGTCCGCCATCAGCCTCTCTACCACCAACAGGAACTCGGACATGACACACCTCCACAGCTGTTGATACCTGGCCAGCCTCCAGGATGAGGGTTGCTCTCCCTGCCGTCGTCGGTTCCCACCAGGGAGAGAGCGAAATCGTGGGAAGACCCGCACCCAGGGACATGCCCTGGGCTGGGGGTTTCTAGGCTGTGGCGGCCGCCTCCACCTGAGAGCGGAACGCCTCGAACGTCTCACGAATGGCCTCAGGGGGCATCAGCTTCAGCGCCCCATGCTCGTTGGTCTCCATCGGGAACACGCCGACCAGTCCCCACCACTCGCGGTAGGAGCTATGGTCGTGGCTGCGGCCCACCGTGTTGAGCACCCGGTAGCCGTGCTTGACAAGCCAGGCAGCAATCCGCTTGCCGTCCCGATCCTTGACAGGCCGCCACTCACCAAAGTCCTCACGCACTCTGACAGGGCGCTCAGACCAGCCCGGCTTGCCGTAGTGCCGGACACCCTCGAACTCGACTACGATCATCGCACACCTCCACAGTGACAGGCCCCTGCACCCAACAGCGAGCACAGGGGCAGCCTGCTAGCCCAGCCAGAAACGGATGATGGCCTCGACATCCGCATCGGGCGGCAACTTGATCTTGGTGCAGCCAGGGTACTTGGCCTGCACCTTCACGAACCTGTCCCAGGTCTCATCCCGCACCTGCGACAAGTCCACGGTGACCTTCTTGGCGCTGGCGTAGACGCGGGCCACGCGTGCGCCTTCGCCGATGACCACTTCCTCGCCCCACGAGTGGGCCAGATGCTTGAGCTTCATCACACACCTCCGAGAGTTGATTGCCCGGCGCATGGCCGGGGACGCGAAACGACCCGGTCGCGGCCTGCTGTCAGGCGCGCACCGGGGCGATGGGACAGGGGTAGGCCCCCTTGGCTGTCAGTACCGGCCAGCCACCGGGACGCGAGACGACCCGGCCGCGGTCTGCTGCTGGCAGGCGCGCCGGGTCGATGACAGGGCCCCAGCCACCGCCCCTCCCCCTGCCTACACGGGCGCAGGCAACCAGGCGCAGGGCGAGAGGCGGGCCAGGGGACAGAGGGGTAGGTTCACTTTCGACCTACCCTCTTATCATTACCCTCCCGCTCACAAATGTGATCGCGCGGCGAACGCTTTTGGGCGCGATCCCTTGCCCGAGGAAGACGAGAAGCGCGTTGCACACCACCCGTTGATCGAACCGGCAGACAACACTTGCCCGCGGCCAAGATTGAGGTTACAATTGCCCCATCGTTGTCAACCACCGCGGCACAGACGGGAGCACCCCGATGTCGATCCCAGTGGATTTCTTCGTCAATCTGGCAGCCAGCCTGGCCTTTGAACTTCTCAAGGCAGGCGCGGCTCGCTTGCGCCAGGCTGCACTCGGCACGCCTCAGCAGCAGGCCCTGCAACGGGTGTATCAGGCCGCGTTCGAAGCTGCCTTGCGGGCCAGCGTTGTTGGGGCGGACCAAGACCAGGCGCGTCGCATCGCCGGCCACTTGCTGCGCTTCCTCGACCTGCCGGATGTGGCCAGCACGCTGTTGGACATGGCCCTGACCGGATCGTTGGTGCCCGATCTCGACCTTCTGAGTGAGCGCCACGCCAGCCTCGTCAGCGACGACAGCGTTCCCCCCATTGATGTCACCCGCACCTTGGCCGTCTTCCACAGCCGGCTGACGACTGCGCTGCTGGATGAGGCCAGCGCCGACAAGAGCCCGCTCTACAACCAGGTCAGCGTGGATCGCATTCTGACCATCCACGGACTGCTGCGCGGCCAGCAACACAGCTTGCGTGAGATAAGCCGTCTTCTCCAGCGGATGGAAACCCAGGCCACAGCCAGAACCATCATCATCGAGCAGGCCACGGGAGTGGCTATCGGCGACGGCGCAACGGTCAGCCAGTTCCCCGACGATGTGCGCCTTGTCTTAGCCGAAGTGCTGAACGCCGTGCGGGAGTTGAACGCCCAGCGCCGGCCGCTGGCCTATAGCCAGGAGGACTTGCGCAGCTACCTGCAAACCGTGGTTGAGCAGTGCCAGACGCTGGACCTGCGTAGCGCCGGCGGCCCGGTGGAGAAGCTGCCGCTTGAACGTGTCTACGTCGCACTCAAGGCTGACACCTGCAATGCAGCGGAGAGGCGGGCCAATCATGAGCAGTTCCTAGCTGATCTTGCGGAGCACGAGGAGGAACTGGCCACTCGGTCAGACCTAGATGAACGTGCCCGATGGCAGATCTGGCGCGCCGTCGCTCGTGGTATAGACCCCATGGGACTGACGTTGGCATTGCGTCAACGTGCCAACGCGGAGCGTGGCGATTATTTGGCCCTGGCTGCAACGCGAATAGATCTGGGCCAGTTGATTGGCCAGGAGCGCTGGGCGGTATTGCTGGGCGACCCCGGTGCAGGCAAAACCACGCTAATACGTTGGCTGGCCATGCAGTTTGCCCGTTCCCTGCTAGCAGGAAAGGAGCGAGTGCAGGCACATGCTGAGCAGGTGCAGGCTGATGTTCATCAGAAGGCCGCCAATGAGTGGATCGACCTTGGGCCTGCGCGGCTGCCCGTACCACTACGCCTGGCCGATTATGCGGCATCCCGATGGGGGGGAGATAGTGATACGGCGCTGACCCTGTTTCAGTACCTCGGAAGACAACCTTGGTTGGGACGACCCCTGCATATCGATCCGGTTGTGGCACAGGCCATTATCCAGGATGCTCTGCACCAGGGTAGGGCGCTGGTCCTGCTCGATGGGCTGGACGAGATCACAGACCAGCATCGCCGCGGCCAGGTGGTGGACGCCATCGCTCATTTTCTGCGCACCTGGGTGCGCGACCCGATCTCGAGTCTCTGCGCTGCTGAAGAAGGCTATGCGCCCTGGCAGGGACGGGCTGAGGAACGCCCTCAGGCTCAGGGTGGTAACCAAGTACTAATCACCAGCCGTCCGATTGGCTATTATCTGGCACCGTTGCCCAGCACCCTGGCCCACTATACAGTGGAGGAGATGAGCGAGCATGCTATTGGCCACTTCTGTTGGGCGTGGACCGCAGCTGTTCATGAGCAGACCGGCCTGGGTGACCCAGCTGCCGACGCCAGGTTACTGAGCAAGACCGTGCTAGACCCTAACCGACACGCGCTAAGAGAAATCGCGAGCAACCCTCTGCTGTTGACTATCCTGGCCGGGTTGTTCTATACACTAAAGGGCAAGCTGCCGGAGCGGCGCATAGAACTCTATGACCAAGTCGTCAAGGCTTTCACTCGTCAGCGCCATGACGCCTGGCGCGCGCAAGGGTTGAGTGATGAGCGTTTCCGTTACGCCATGGGTCATGTGGCGGCCCAACTACACGCTAATTCCGATCCTCGTTTTGCTAACGGGTTGGCAGGCGAAGTAGACATCAAACAATGGCTGCGCCAAGCACTGCGTGATTTTGACGGTAAGTTCGTGCCGGCGCACCGTGAACAAGCTGATTTGCTTTTTGCCAGTGCAGCCGACGTAGGAGGCTTCCTACTGGAACGTGGGGACGGCGCATACGGATTTATCCACCGCACCTTTCAGGAGTATTTCGTTGCGCTCTTTCTGACCCACGATCCGAACATGGTGGCTAGCAGTGTGTGCCTGCACCTTGATGACCCAAACTGGCGAGAACCCCTGCTACTATCGGTCGCTCAGAGCGCTAAGCAATACCGGGGGATACTTCCAGCCATTGTGAAGGCGATTCTGGCTGCACCAGAGCCAGCACCCGGATTACTGCCGCGCAATGCACTCTTTATCGCGGCTTGCCTGCCAGAGATAGAGCATCAGCTACCGGGCGATTTGGTGGCTCAAAGCGTCAGTCAGTTAATTGTAGCGTATGCTGATCGTTCCTGGCCGGTCAACGAGACAACGCGACCTTCGTGGGCTCTCCGCGAGACTATCGAGCGGGCGGTGCGGCTTCTACACGGACAGAAGGGAGCACAAGAAGCGATTATAACTGCCTTGTTGAGTGAAGATCCTGTTCAGCGGTTAGCCGCTGCAGATCTGATTTTGGTGACCGATTGGGTAGACAGTGTGCTGGCTACTCCGCTGTTAACAGCTGTGCGCGATTATGCAGAACCTACATATGCGCTGCGTGCCGCATTGTGGCAACAAGTACGAGACAAACCGTATGCGTTCGACAACCAAGTCACTCCTTTACGCAGTCTGTTGGCCGACCGCACGACCGCGAACGCCCTGGCGGAACAACCGCTTTGGCGAGGCATTCTGCAGGCGCTATACATTCGACCAGATTGGGTGAAGGATCAGCCGCTGACCGCAGACTCCGTATGTTTCGATTCGGCGCTGAGCCCGTGGTTGATTAGGGCATGGCAGGAAGGATGGACAGCGAGCCAACTGGTCGAGTTACTCTCAGAATTGGCGGAACAGTCAGATTTTGCTGCGCTTGCACGTGATGCAGCCTGGACATTGGCTGTTATCGACCACAAACGCTGGCAGAGACTCTTGGTTGACTTGTCTAGTTACGAGAAAATCGATTGTGTGATTGCCGGTTTACTGTGGAACGTGCGCGCGTCCTACCATGACTGGGTTTTTGATCCCAGTGACACTCGAACTTTCAACCGAGCACACAGCCTGGTTGTGGATACTTTTCTGGAGTTTGATTTCTTTTTTGACGTAAATCGTGTCCATTCACTCACGCACGCTCTTGAACAAGCGTGCTATCTCGATCCCGATTTTGACCTTTGGCTTAACCGCGATCGCGCAATCGCCCTTAGCACTGCCTTGATTCGAAATTTCGGTTATGCTCGTGATCTCGCCCTCAGCAGCGGAGTTCTCGCTGGCAGTGACCACTTCCGTAACTTAAGTCGTGCCCTGTATGTGCTTCAAGGCGATCTCGATGCTCTAGAGAGAGTCATTGATTATGCACGAGATAAGCTGTTGGAAGGCAGGGGCATGATCGATTTTGGACAATCTCTCGCTGCGGCTGCAGATTGCTTGGTGGCACTACGTTCGCCATCCCCGATAACCACTTGGCGTGCATTGGCATCGGCCAGTGTGGTACTATCATCTCTAGCTCGGTTGGATGACAACCCTGATCAGCGAGTTGTTTGGACACTTGAACACCTGAAAGAGCCCATAGGGTTGACACCTGATTTGCTTGCACGTCTGGAAGTGCCGACATCCATTGAAGCTGACGATGTGTTGGTGCGCAGTAAGCTTAAAGACCAGGCACGAAACTGGCTGTATCTGAACTCTACTAGTTTCCGCAAGATCGGCGCGCTCATATTGGCTGAACTAGGATACATCAGCACCACAAGTCTAGCCTACCTGTTGCCGCTTCTGATCGACGTTGATGATTTGCTAACCCAGCGCGCTCGAAAGGCACTTCGCCAAGAGTGGCCCGCCAGCATATTGGGCGACGAGATACTGCTTGAGTTGGCTCGTAATGCAAGTCTTGCTTCTGAGATACCTTTTTCTGAAACCACTACAGAGGATGCAAATCGGCAGATCGGTGTCTACTGTGGCTGGACACTTAATCGCGTCATCCATGACAATCCGGATTGGCTGAAGGCTTGGTCTGAGAATCTGGAAGATTCGTTGTTCGATCCCAAGGATACTCTGCTTGGCAACATCCATCGTTTGGATGAACCAGCCTGGCCGGTCTTCATTGAGTTGCTGATCTCAGCTAGGCCACGTGCGCAAGATGCCCTTCTCCAGTCCACCAATTGGATATTGCGCTCGGGAAATGTTCCAGATACTCATACGTGGGCGTTGGCTGATGTTCTGCTTAAACTGGCGCAGACTCCTGACTCACTGGGCGCGACGGTGGTGTCTACTCTTGGTCATTTTAGGAATCCGCCTGCGCATGTAGTCGCAACACTGAAGCGTTATGCAACATCCAGCGACGTAGTCCTGATGGAGAATGCCCTCGGTGCATTGGCGCGGCTTGCACCGGACATGGAACCAGGAGATCAAACGGTAGTGGATCGACTGTTGGCGGATTCGCCCGCTACTCCAACAGTGAATGCCGCAAAGATTCGGCGGCTATTGAATCAACAGAACTATGTACCTTCAGCGTCGCTGGTTGAGCAGTTGGCCACGATGTGGCCTGACCCAGATACACGGCTGCGCGCACTAATCGCCGCTGGCGTAGATGATGACGTTTGGAGTGAAGAACATCATGCACGCATAACAACTACTATTCGACTCCTGCTGGGGCAGCATGCTAGTTTATGGCCACTACTGGTGGAGGAACTACGAAGTGGACTTCAGACATGCGACTGGACGCGACATCGTATTGTACTGGCTGCGCTGGCAAGCTGTGCCGAGGCGATGCCAACACAGTTCAACAAAAGCGCCGCTAACCTGGAGCGACTCATTTTGCGGGCTTCTCATGATGAAGGTAGTCACAATTCACGCCGCTTTGCCATCACTGCCCTCTCCTATCTACGGTTAATCACACCTGAAGTATTGGCAGCGCTGCTCCGCCTCGCCGGGGATACTGAGGAGGTGCAGCAGGATGCCCTTGCTGCGGCTGCGCGCTTTAACCGCCTGGATCCGTTTTTAGGCCAGGTGCTGCCGGCCGAGTTGACTGCCGCGCTCACCGGGCCCAGTGTGCTGCGGGCGCGTACAGCGGCCCGGCTCTTGCAGGCTCTGGGCACCTCACAGGCCGCGCAAGCTACCCCTGGCCTACGTTACCAGATCGTCCAGGCCCTGGCGGCTGCGCTGCAAGACCCCGGCTGCCGACGACCGGTGTGGGTGTCGGTGGACGAAACCGATGGGACGCTGGACCAGGATTTATACCAGGCGCTGTTGAGGGTAGCCGGGTTCTAGAATGGGCATCCATTGCGATATGATCTTCGAAAACGGAGGTAACGCGTGAACGAGAAATTCGGCAACGGCTATGCTCTGCTAATCGGCGTGGGCCAGTCAGCGTATCCCAAGTGGTCCCTTCCCGTGACGGTCAAGGATATGCAAGCCCTGCGCGCGATCCTGACTGACCCAGCGCTGTGCGGCTATCCCGACAACGATGCCCATATCCGCCTGCTGCACGATGCAGGCGCCAGCCAGCAGGCGATCCTGCAGGGCTTGGCCTGGCTGGCTACACAAGTCGCCGCTGACTCGGACGCCACAGCCGTGGTTTTCTACTCAGGCCACGGCTGGCTGGACAACAGCACGGGACGCTACTACCTGTTGCCGCACGACGTGGAGCCGTTCGACCTAGCCGCATCGGCCCTGCCGGCGACGGCGTTCACCGATGCCCTTTGCAAGGTGCAGGCCAGGCGGCTGCTGGTTTTCGTAGACAGTTGCCACGCAGCCGGCATGGCGACGGCCAAGGATGCCGATGCGCTTAAGCTGCCGGCCGGTTTTAGCCAGGCGGCCCTGCCCAAGGGCCTGGTGGAGGAACTCAAGCAGGGCGCGGGTCGGGCTGTGTTCACCTCATCGCTCGGCAAGCAACGCTCGTGGGTGCGTCCCGACGGAACGCTAAGCCTCTACACCTTTCACTTGATCGAGGCGTTGCAGGGCGCCGGCAATCAGCCAGGCGACACCACCGTGCGCGTCTCCAACCTGATGGCGCACCTGGGTAAGGCCGTGCCGGCCAGCGCGCAGGCCATGGGCAAGGAGCAGGTGCCATTCTTCGATACCGCGACTGAGGATTTTGCGGTGGCGTTGTTGCTGGGCGGAAAGGGATTGGGCAGCGGCAGCTTTTCATCTGCCCAGGCTGGCGCTGCGTCGCCACCTGCTGTCCAGGCAAGCGGTAATGGCAGCGTAGCCGCCGGCGCGATCAGTGAGAATACCGTTTTTTCGGGCGACCACAACCAAGTCCAGCAAGGCAAGTACAACATTAGAATCGGCAACGTGCAGGGCCTGGTAATCGGCGATCAGGCGCAGCTGACGCAGGTGTTCGCCACCAGCCCGCCGCCGAGTTGAGATGCAGCCACACATTGTTCCCGGCAACATCTGGCCGAGCTTCAGACCAAGCACGAGACGATGGCATACCGCATTGCAGCGCTGGACAAAAACCTGGGTCGAACGCTTGACAGCGAGCACAAGTTGGTGTTCCAAGAGCGGCAACGGGATCTCGTGACGGAACGGGGTCAGGTGGCTTAAGAAACGGCGCACATCAAGCGGCTGATAGGTTCGTGGTCATAGGTCGAACCATTTTGTCTGAAACATGCTGCCTGGTACTTTGCAGCAAGAGGCCGAGATTGATGCCAGGTTCGTGATCATGCACCAGCATTGGATACGGGTTACGATAATCACGAAAAGCGAGGAACGCGTATGGGCACGACCAGCGGTCGAGACCAAGCGAATCAAGAAAAACCACTTGTGATCGGAACTGCGCTTGGTCCAGTTATTGGGGATCATGTTCAGGTAGAGCAGCATTTCTACAGCGCGACCGCGGGGGTCGACATGGCAGCGGTCGAGGCGCGGTACCGGCAGCAAGTGGTGAAGAAATATGGCTGGATGGCCTTTCGAGCAGTGCGGGAAGCTGAGGTCAGTCTGGCGGACTTAGGGTTGGAGGAGGTATTTGTACGGCTGGGATCGAGACCAGTGAACACCTCAAGGCGAGATGGCGACGCTCGCATACGAGAGGAAAGGGCTGCGTGGGAACGAGCGGGGAAACAGTACGGCGGGTTGCTGGCGAGGGCACGGGCTACGCTGGGACGAGGGGACCAGCGCGATCCGTGGGCACAAAGCAGGCGGACCCACGCATGGGATGGAGGCCGAGACAGAGAAACTGAGCGGACGCCGGTGGCATGGGACGAGGTGTTGAGGCGAGACGCAGTGATAATTGGGGCGTCGGGGTCGGGAAAGAGCACGTTGCTGCGATGGCTGACGGTGACGCTGGCGCAAGCGGATGCGGAGCGGTTGGAGCAGATCGGGGTGAAGGCTGATGAGAACTGGCTACCAATTCTAGTGGAACTGGGTGAGACGCAATGGGCGAGAATGAAGCCGGAGGCCATGAGGGCGATCAACTGGGTGGATGAGTTGCCAAAGTATGTGGGTGAGCGGCAGGGGCTGGTGGTCGAAGCGGAGAGCCTGTTGAGCGAAGCACTGGTAGCAAAGCGGTGTGTGGTGATGTGCGATGGGTTGGATGAGGTGGACGATGGCATGGTGCGGGCGACGATTATTCGGTCTTTGGGAGAATTCAAGCGGCTGACGGGCAATCGGGTGTTGATCGGCACGCGGCCAGGAGGGGTAGCGGATAGTGAGGGGGCCGCGGAGGATGAGCAGTTTGGCATCTACGAGGTTGAGCCACTGACGGCGCAGGAGATGCAGCGGTTCTTGCAGTCTTGGTATGGAAGGGATAAGAAGTTGGCGGAAGATGAACAGCGGGCGGCGGCAGAGCGGCTGAGCCAGACAGTGGCACAGGACGAGCGGCTGAGAGAAGCGGTGACAACGCCGTTGATGGGGGCGATCTTATTGCGGATCGACCGTGAACAGCCGGAGCGTGGGTTGCCGAAGCAGCGTGAGGAGATCTACGAGCGGAGTTGCCAGACTTTGGTCGAGGACTGGGAGCGGGGCATTCATCCGCAGACGCAGCATCGAGAGAGGTTGGCGCGACATGGGAATTGGGAGCAACATCTACGACTACTTGCGCCGTTGGCTTTTGAGATGCACCAGGCGCGACAGGTGGAAGCGGAAGGGAAGGACCTGGTTGAGCCGTTGGCAAAGGCGTTGGTGGATGAAGGGTTGGTGGAGAGAGACAAGGGAACTGCGGAACGAGAGGCCAAAGAGTTCTTGCGGCTGCTGGGGTTGCGGTCGGGGCTATTGCAGGCTCAAGGCGGAAACCGATATCGGTTTGCGCACCTGTCTTTTCAGGAGTTTCTGGCAGCGCGGTATATTGCGGAACAGGAGGCGCCACGACATCTGGACTTGTTTATGGAGCATTTGAACGACGATTGGTGGAAGGATGTCCATTGGCTGGCGATCGACCGGTTAGGAAAGGTACGGCAAGGCGAGAGAAAGCTGATTGAGTTGGTGGAGGCGTTGTTGGCGGTGAGCGAGGCACCAAGACCAGCTATGTTGCGGTCGTTTTCGCTGAGGGCTGTGCCCCCGACGATGCCGATCATATGGAGATCTGTGGTTGGTTATCAACAAGGCACTGCTATTCTAGGGCAAAGTCTTTTCGATGGGCTACTGTATGGAAGACGTTTTGAACGCGTCGTGAGAACGCCTAGGGAAGCTGCGGGGTTATCAATAGCGTTGTCGATCATAGGGCTGTTGCTGCTAGTAATCCCGGCTTTGGTACAGGATGGAAGTGGGCTGTCTGTAGTTGTTCCGGAACCTATTTTGTTGGCAGCACAGGTAGTAGACTGGATAACTGGAGCTGCTCTTAAATCTCTTGTGGTGATCTTATCGGTTGCATTAGTGCTCTGGCTTCTCACCGCACTGACACTGCATGCGTGGAGGTTGATTGCGAGTGCTAGATCAAACTCTAGCAGACGGATCAGATGGGTACTTGCCAACGAGCTAGAACTGGCGTCCCATGCCGGCGAGTGGTTGGGCGAAGGACAAGAGGCAAGGAAAGCAAGGGAACAGGTTTTCAAGAGGGCAATGGATGTGCTGAAAGAACTGGTATACGACCCGGCTAGATTTGACGAAACCACAGAATTGCTGAACCTTGTGTGTGGGATTTGTCATAAAAATTCGCCGGAACAGGTGCGAAGCTTCTTGTGGAAGGCCATCAGTCACAGCAATCCCGGGGTACGGGAACGAGCAGCCACGATGCTGGTCAGGGTTGCAGAAGATAGGGGCGAACTGCGACACCGACTAATGGCAGTGGTACAACGAGAGACGCCCTGGCAATGGCCGGATGGAGCGTGGGCGGCGTTATTGGAGCTGGCGAAGATAGATGGCTTACAAAATGAGATAGAAGATGTTTTGGTGAAAGCATTTGACAGCGACAATATTCGTATGAGAGAGCGCGCGTCCTATGTGGGTGACCAAGTCGTCGCTCTTGTCGGGCCTAAGGCTGAGACAGCACTCCTGAGGGCATTGACCGACAGGAGTTGGGTGGTCCGAAGAAACTCAGCGGTGGCTTTTGGGAGAATGGCACAAGCGGATACGGAGATCCAAACTGCTCTCAGACAACGGCTAATGGATGAAGACATTCGCGTGGTGGATGAAGCAACATGGGCACTGAATATGATTCGGGTGAATAGTGGCAATGTGTCCAATAGGCTACCAGACGTGATTAGCGATGAAAACAATTCTCGCCTAAGTGAGGACATGGTTACTTTCACAGGCGGGACTAAGGTGAGTGGTAATGCAGAGTGGCGATACTGGGAACTGCAGGGAAGTGCTGCAATGTATGGTGCTATTGGCGCAAAGGAGCCAAAGGTAGCCGATCGTTTGATAAGCGCCCTGGATGATGATAATTCCCGCATAAGGTTGTTCGGAGTTTTGAGCTTGCGAGAGATTTCCGCAGCGGACGAAAGGATCAAAAGAGGATTATCGGCATTGATTGCTGATGGTGAGCCAGACGTGCGAGCGGCAGCAACGGGGAGTTTGATCCGGCTTGGGCTAGCCAGCCGGGAAGTTGTACAAATGCACATTTCTACTATGCATGACTTGGGGTTTATGGCGCTGGCTGATGCAGCGGAGAGCCTTGGATCAGCTCGAGGTTTTGAAAATCTGGCGACACCGATGTTGCTTGAGTTGGCACGATACACCGCATGGATGCGGAAATTCACGTGGAGGTATGTTTGTTTGGCTACAAGAGCAACCTTGGGGTATAGATTGAACTGGCTTAAAGCATTCTACCGATCTGGCGCTGGCAAGCATCAAGCAGTTCAAGAACAGAAGTTCAGGGCGGGGCAGTTGCGGCAACGGGCAATTATGGGCGCAAACGAACTAATCGGCGACGGAGATGGATGGTCCGTAAGACGGCGGGCGTTAATGGCTTTGAGTGAGTTGGCGGTGGATGATCCTCTGGTTGTGAATACATTGCTGAGGGCTACCAAGGTCACTGACCTGGACGTTAGGCTGGCGGCGGTGGCGGGGTTAGGACGGGTGCAACCACGGAGTGAATGGGAATTGCTGGAACTCTTAGTGACGCTCAATCGGTGTCTGACCTTGCAGCCGGATAAATTGCGACGAGTAGCCCTGAAGGCAGTGAACGATTTGACCCGCGGACGGCCATTACCGGGGTATCGTTGGGCGCCGACGGGAGAGAGACAGGCGCGACGAAGGCGACAGCGAAAGGCGGTGGGGTGGGCTTTGGTGGGTTCGACGTTTGTTGGGCTCGGGCTGATAGCCACCTGGGCATCGAGAAGTCTCGGCGCGGAAAGCTTTGTAGTGCAGTTTGCAGCTATGCTATTGAGTCTTGCAGCGTTTGGTGGCGCAGTGGCCGAGATGACAGGCTGGCGGCTGCGGAGTTCGGGGGATCGCGAGCCATAACGCCACAAACGATACTCTACTAGACTGGTCGCTCAGGAAGAGAACACGATTGTGTCACAAGTGCGCAATGAGTGAACGACGACAGTGCGTGCAGAAATCGGTTACCGCTTCAGGTAGAGGGAGTGTAGTAGCGATGGATCGATTACGTGACATCCGAAGGTGGTTCAGGGCAAGTACAACATTCCGATCGGTACAGCGTATGGCACAGTGATCGGCGATCACGTGAAGGTTGAGCAGGGCTTTGGTAAGGACTACACCGACTGCTGGCAATTCGCAGCTTCTGGCCCTTGATCTATACCGTTAGCGCTGACTGCACCCGGTAATGCCTTTCGCGAATGTGTTGTGAGGCGCTTCGTCAAGCCACAAAGCCCCGGTAACAGTGCCGGAGCTCTGTGGTTACAACCACTCATGGAACAGGCTGCGCCGCTCTTGCTGGCCCACCACGCTCAGTCTGCGACTGGCCGTGCCTCCGAACAGCCGGTGCAGCACCGCACCGTCCACGCGTGCCAGCGGCGCCACGATGAACAGCGCGTACATCACGGCCAGGAACAGCTGGTCGGGCGCGCTGCGGCCGGTGACTTGGTGTGGGTTGAAGCGGTGGGCAGGTGGGCGGGTGGGTGGGATACGGAGCGTTGGTTGGCAGCTTCACTGCGCAGTTGAGCTGCCCATGCGTCGAGTTGGGCTGCTGCTTGCAGCAGGAACCTCTCGCGCTGCTCTGGTTGCAGAGTCGCCCAGTTCTTGCGCAGGTGGACGAAGAACTGGAGGGTATGGTCCGTGCGGATCGTCTCGGTGGTGATCCGTGGCCAGTGCTTGGGCAGCGCCAGGTGGTTGGTCATGGGGAGACTGCCGCTGCGCGCAAGAGGTCATAGGGCAGACCATCGCGGTAGCAGTTGAGGAGGACGACGAACTTCTTGGGAGACCAGGCCGCTTCGATGGGGATCACATCGCGGTAGCGGCTTCCTGGCACCACGCCGCGCCAGCAGACGGCCGTTTCATAGTCGATGGTGGCCAGGAGGTGCCAATCGACAGCGTGTTTTCCGCCGCCCGGATTGCCGTAGGCGCCATTCAATCGTTGGCCGCTCACGTCGATCTTCCAGTCATGGCCACCGAAGACCAGGCGGAAGTCATGGTCGCACGGCTCCGTGTAGCTTTGGCTGTTGGCGGGTGCGCGGTAGAAGTCTGGCCAGTTTCTGCGGAAGTAGTCCTGGATGGTTGGTTCGATGATCGTCGACCTGGCTCTTGCTTCTGCCAACCGATCGGCGGATGTGGCGTGTTTCTGCACCATGTGCGGCGCGCGAAGCAGCATCTCTTTCACTGCGCCAGAGCCAACGCGCGGCGTCATGACGATTTCGTCCTCCCACGGTGAGTTGACCAGGGATGGGATGAACCACCATTGCTTGGCGGCCAGACCATGGGGCGCGCCCAGGTAGAAGCAGCCCAAGCGACGTTTCGCCAGCATCTTCTCGCGCACGTCTTCGATTTGGCGGGGCCAATCGTAGCTCTGCTGCGCGTCTGGCTGGACGCCCAGCCGGGCGAGGGCAGCGACCACCAACTGCCGGTGGCCCAGGCCGAAGCGAACCGGGACCAGCGCTTGCTCCAGCTCAAAGCTGATGGCCGCGAACAGGTCGCCCATCGGCGTGTACACCCTACCGGCCATTGCGCGCCTCTTGGATGCGCTGGCGGGCTGTTTCGACGATTGTCGGATCGATGTCGGCGCCGATGAACTCATGGCCCAACGAGACGGCCACGACGCCTGTGGTGCCGCCGCCGAGGAAGGGATCGAGGATGACATCGCCCTGGTTGGCGACGCGGTCGAACAGGTCGGCCATGCCGCTTTCGGACTGGCCCCAATGGTGGAAGCGTTTGTCGTTGTCGTTGACATTGCTTCTGGCCACGTCGCCCAGCCACTTGCCGTTGTACTCGCCTTTGACGTACCATAGCACCGGCTTCCAGAAGGTGTTGACGTTGCGCTGCCACAGTTGCACCGCTTGGCCGCCCGGCGTCAGATAGCACAGCTGCCAGTGGTAGCGCAGGTACGGCGTCATCAGCGCCATGATTTCAGGAAGGTACGACTGGCCAACCATCACCATCAGCGAACCGCCCGGCTTTAACACGTGGGCTGCCAACCTGGCCAGGTCTTCGTAGACCGGCAGGAACTCACGCTCGTAGGGCGGATCGGTCAGGATCACGTCGATGCTGTTGGGTTCCAGGATGTCGAGCAACTGCGCGACGCTGGCCGTGTGGAAGGTGAGCTTGATCATGTTGGCATAGTCCTTCAGCAGGTGCTGGATCAGCTTCTCGAAGGCCTCTGATGGCATCGTTTCTTTGTCGAACGCGCCCTTGTCGATCCTGTCATAGGCTCGTTGGAGGTACTCATCTGGCAAGTCCTTGAGCCGGCGTGCAGCCTCGGCCCGCCAGCCGTTGCGCGCCTTGGCTTTCTCGGCTGCGGCCTTGAACTGGGTCTTGTCTATCTTGCCGGCGGCCAGGCTCTTGACGAGCCAGAGCTGTTGCTCAACTGTGAGACAGGTGATGGAGCGAAGCATGTTCTCAGTGAATGTCACGGTCGTGACATTGGGTGTCACGGCTTCGCTGTTGCCATCTGTCACGACAGACGCCTTTGTCGTGACAACAACAATCTGCCACGCTTCCGGGCAGATATTCCTCAGCGCCAGGTAATTCGCCACCGAAGTGCGGCCCCACCGCATAATCTCGGCGATCTCGGCTTGCGTCTTGCCCAGGCCGGCCAGGCTCCAGATGAACTCGGCGTTGTCGGTCCAGTCCTGCGGCACGATGGCGTCATGGCCGGCGTTGCTCTCATAGGCGATGCGGTACTCGTCGTTGGGCGTCAGATCTTCGTAGACCTGGGCTGGTATCCTGGTGATATCCAATCGACGCGCGGCTTCCACCCGGTGATTGCCGTCGAGCAACTTGAAGCCGTCCGCTGCCGGCGCAACGGCAATGGGGTAACGATCCAGGTAGCCGCGTTCTTGCAGGCTGCGCATCATGCGCTGAACGCCCAGTTCGCTCGTCTTTCGGATTTGGATTGCTGCGTTAATCAGTCCAATGTCAATGGAGGTCAGGGTGCTCATGCGGGGGGTCTCCTGAAGCACAGAGCTGGCGAAGAAGAGGTATGGAGCCCAACGCCAGCTCTGTGCTTTTGGTTATGAGTTTACAACCACTCCTGGAACAGACTACGCCGTTCCTGTTCTCCGACAATGCGCAGTTGCGGGTTGGCTGGGCGGCCGAACAGCCGGTGCAGCACCGCGCCGTCCACGTGGGCCAGCGGCGCGACGATCAGCAGCGCGTATACGACTGCCAGGAACAACTGGTCAGGCGCAGTCCGGCCGGTGACCAGGTAGCCGCCGACCATGTAGGCCAGCGCCACGGTGAGCGCCAGCCAGGTGGGCTTGATGCCGCCAGCCGCGTAGCTGATGACGTTGACCGCGGCCACCACCGCTGCGGCCGCCACGGCAGGATTGAGCAGCAGCTCGTCGAGGTTAGGGAACGTCTGCATCCGCAACCTCCTCATCGTACAGCACGGCGCCAATTTCCTCAATCAGGGTCTGTACGGCCTTGACCTTGCTGTCCCGATGCTCTTCGAGTATGTCGGCGATGGCGGTGAGTTGCGCAGCCATCACATCGGCATTGTCCACGTTGGTTCTCTGCTGGCGCTGGCCGGCCGCGATCTCGATCATGTCGAGGATAGGGGCCAGCCGGCTGTGGTTCTCGACCTGGAGCATGTCGCGGTGGGGGAAGGACAGGTCGTCTCTGTCGCCCAACCCCAGCGCGCGGGCGATGGCGTCCATATACTCGGTTCGAGTTTCGTATTGTTTCATAAAGGCTCCTTTAGCTGATAGTGGTCGCACTCTTGA
Organism: Anaerolineae bacterium; assembly: GCA_049294015.1. Lineage (GTDB taxonomy): Bacteria > Chloroflexota > Anaerolineae > JAAEKA01 > JAAEKA01 > JAAEKA01. The sequence continues at coordinate 35,268 of JBAQCH010000362.1, read as the reverse complement.
ACGTTTCCCTCACGATCAAAGTAGCGACCGGGTGAACCAAAGATGTAGGCGCTGCTGGTCTGCGCCAGTTCGTCGTAAGCTGTTGCGCTGACCAGGCCAAGCGACCCATCGGCTGCTACGGCCGCAACCTTCAGTTGGATGCCCAGCTTGCGACACCGCTCAACCCAGCGTTTGCGCGTCGTTCCTCGGCCTGGGCGCGTCTCTTCGTGGGTGGCGTAGAACTGGCAGGTGTAGCAAGCCTTAACCATGCGCTGTTGCACACCTCAACCCGGCTGCCTGCGCCCGGCGTACCAGCCGGGTTCCGAGAGTAGCACGGTGGTGTAGGCGAGAGTCCGGCTGTCCGCAAAGTGATCGGCTGACGCCCCGCGTCCACTTGCCTGCAAGGAGTCGAACCTTGCCACCGTATCTCGCCTTGGGAGTTGAACCCACCACCACCGTGCTACTCATCGGTTCTGCCATTACCGGAACCCTTGGGTTGAGCCTGTCGAAACCGGGTTCCGAAGTCCAGGGCAAGCTCTTCGGAACCGGTTCCGCGTTGGCTAGGCCAGCTCCAGCTGAAGCAGCCCAGCCCAGTCCTTCTGCTTGATCAAGCCCACCGCCTGCTTGGCCCACGGCTGATCAACGTTGGCCAGCGCCGCGGTGACGGTGGTGGAACCGCTCATGTCGATGCCCATGGTCTCCAGCCTGGCCCGCAGCCGGCGGCCTGCCTCGGCCTGGGGATCGGCAGGCGCTGTGCCGTTGCCGACTGAGGTATGGCCGTTGCTGCCCCCGCCTCCTGCGCCGTTGCCGCCAGGGTCATGGCCCTGGCCCGACGGATCGGTGGGCGGCGGTTCCGGCGCCGGCTGGCCCTTCAGCCAGGTCGCGAGGATCTCCGCCACATCCGCGCCGGGGCGAGGGAACACCTTGCCGGTCAAGGCCGGGCAGCGGGTCTTGGTCACGATGGCGTTGTTGTCGATGTCCATGTCGATGAACACGTCGAACTCGTACTCGAACCCATCCCGCTGGATGGGCGCCATGCCCTGCTTGACGACCTTGGTGCGCTTGCGGCCATCCTCGATCACCTCGTCCATAGCGTAGCTGGTCTTGGAGCGCATGGTGGCGATGACGTGCAGGTCGCTGCGCAGGATGGCCTGCACCAGGCGGTTCTGCAGCTCACCGGCCGGCCCCCAGGCGGTGTAGTCGTTGTACTCCCGGCGCTTGGCCATCTGCTCCTTGATCTCCAACACGCCGCCCGGCCCGCTCCAGGCGTGGGAGAGGCTGTCCAGGATGAGGACCTGGTAGCCGGCAGCCTGCGCCGCGCGGATGGCCTCGACGAAGCGGTCGGGGTGGAAGGGGGCGTCCAGGTTGAGGACGTCGAAGTCGAACAGGTCGGCGTACTTGGATGCGCTGCCGTGCTCGGTGTCTACCAGGGCGATGCGGCCGCCCAGGGCGGTGGCGATGGCCAGCGACGTGTAGGTCTTGCCTGAGCCGCTGGGGCCGGCGATGGCAAGTCGGAGCCGGGCCTCGAATTTCACTGCTCGTTGGAACATGGGGCGAACTCCTGCGGGCGTGACCGCCGCGCGGTTGGGTGTGGCCGTAGGGGCGGGGTAGGTTGGCATGGATTGTTTGCTCCTTTCGATTATACACAGAACCGATGTTCTAGACAAAAATGAAGGTGTCGTGTACAATAGTGGCGCGTTTCAGGACACTTATGCTTACAACTGCAACATTTGTTCCACTATGGTTCAACAGCGCGCTGTCGCTCTGGCCGACTTCTCGCCCGATGGCGGCCTGCCCGAACACCTGCACCACATCGACCGCCGTGGCATGGGCGGCCGCAGTGACGAAAGCCTGATGGCCCTGCGCACCATGGGCGTGTCGGCCGAGCTGCACGCGCGCATTCATACCGAGGGCGATCACGTGCTAGACGATCTGCCGCAGCGGCCGGCGCTAGAAGACCTATGGTAGCCCTGCGGCGTAGCCGCTACTGCGAGGCCCAGCGTGGGCTTCCTTGGAACCGGGCTGGTATGTCGGGCACAGGTAGCCCGGTTCCACGTCTGATGAACGGCTTGGGCTGCCCCATGACCCCTACGGGCGCTACGGCCAGAGAGAGGTTCAATGCCAGGGAAACGAAGCAAGAACACCGGCTACATCGACCTGACGCGCGACGAATGGAACATCGTTACGGCGCAGAAGGTGGTGGAAGGCTTTTGGTTTCGCAACCCCCAGGGCTGGTGGCAGGGACCGGACGGCGTTGGGCCGCATCCGACGTTGGGCGTCGAAGTCCCCTACCTGCACTACCCCGGCATCCGGGACGCGATGATCGCTGCGGGCGTCGACGAACCGTACCTCCCAGCGGGAGACTGGCTGCTGGCCGAGTACGTCCACGAGAGCCAGATGCCACGCTGCACACCCACGGCCATCAACGGCTTCATCGAGATGTACTTGGGTGCCAACTACACGCTGTTTGGCCATCAGTTGGGGATGTACTACTCGCCTCAGCGGTATAACCTGGTAGTCGGCGGGCGTGGCAGCTCAAAAACCGTGCCAGGGGCTATCGTCATGATGATCTGGACCGCGCTGCATCCCGGCGAGCCCTGGCTGCACGTCGCCCTGTCTCTGGACCAGGCCAAGAAGGCATACCAGGTGATCCTCGACCTGGCCGGCCGCCGCCACTACCGCTCAGACGGCACCCTCACCCCACGCACCTTTGCCGAGGTCTTTATACAGGACCGCCGCGAGTTCCCGCAGCCTGACATCTACTTCCGGCCCTGGGACGAGCACGACGGCGGCGAGGTGGCCGGCAAGCAGATGGCAGGCAACGTGATCATGTTTCGGCCCCTGGGCGACGAAGACCTGGAACGCCTGCGCTCCACTGAGGCCGGCAACGCGTCGGGCGACGAGATCCTGCGCGAGATACCGGATGAGAAGACCATCCGCCACGTGCGCGGGTGCTTGCGCGGCCTCAACCCCTGGCTGCTGGCCCACCTGCCTGACCAGCGGCGCCAGCGCATCGGCCAGCTGCAGCAGCTGATCGGCATCGCCAACGTCCGGAACGACAAGGCCACCATCGCGGCTTGTGAGGTTGAGCTGGGCGACATGGGCGTGGCGCGGCCCAAGCGCTTCTTCGGCATCGGCAACTCGGGCGAGCCAGAGTGGGTGTGGGAGGTGATGGACCTGGCCGAGGACGATCCCCGCTACGCCTGGTTCATCCAGGTCAGCATGTACGACAACATCCGCCTCTCGCCCGACGACCGCGCGGCGCTGGAGGAAGCCTGGGGCACCGACCCTGAAAGCCGCCAGGTGGAGCTGCTGGGCCGGCGTCCGTTAGGGCTGGGCACCGAGATCGATCCCGAACTGCTGACCAGCGCGGTGCGCCACGACCTGGGCGGGCAGGTAGTGCAGGAGCACCGGGCCTACGGCGCGGTCCACTACGCCAAGCCGCCCACCGCCGGCCACTACCACATCATCGCGGGCGATCCGGGCAAGGGACGGTTGCCCAACCGCAACGCCTGGTGCGTCATGGCGCTGGACATCACGGCCAGCCCGGCCGAGATCGTCTTCTTCCAGATGGGCAACCTGGGCGCGCGGTCGAAGACCTACAAGCCCTACCTGGACGCCTACCGCCACGCGGTCAAGAGCTACCCGGTCGTGTCGCCGGCCGATGTGATCTACGACAACGGCGGCCAGCAGTCGGGTATGCACGAGGTGATCCTGGAAGAGCTGAGGCAGGATGCGGGCGGCGAGGCCATCTACGGCAGCCCCTACGACCTCTCCAACAGCATGAAGTACACCGCGGCCAACTGGCTGATCGACCTCTTGCGCAAGGGCGCGCTGGTGATGCCGGAGCTACGCATCCTTGTGCGCCAGGTGTCCAACTGGACGCTACCGGACAAGAAGCTGGCCCAGGACGCGGCCATGGCGCTGTTCATGATTGTGTACCGCGCCTACAACATCCTCTCCGACCGCTCTATGGGCTACGGCATCGAACAGAAGACACCAGACTTCCCTATGGACGGCGACGGCCACGCGGCTTGGGACTATCCAGCCGACATGGACGTGCTGCACGAAATCGAGGAGGTATCATATGCGTAGTCTGCTTGTTACCCTGTCTGACCGAATAAGGCTGGCATGGCGCGCGCTGCGCGACTGGTGGCACAAGGCGGTTCTTGCCTGGATCGATCGCTACCTTCAGCGACACGACCAGGAGCGCGCCTACACCCTGCTCGACTTCGAGGAACTGGAGGTGCTGTATGACGAGGCCGACATCCCGGTGCTCTTCGACGAGGCGGGCGGATTGGCTCAAAATCCGTGGCCAGAAACGCCCATACCTATTGACTATGGCGATTCCGGTGTGCTATCATGATGTCTGACACCAGCACGACAATTGAACTGCCCCTGACTCGGGGTGTGGCCGAACAGCTTCAGCGCCTGCTCGACAAAGCAGTGGAGCTGGGCTACGGCCAGATCGAGATCACAATCAACCCACGAGGAATAAAGATCATCGATCACACCGAGTACAGGTTCGAGTGGAAATAGCCAGGCTCACCCGACACCAGAAGCGGGATGCTGACAGCGAGGCTCAGCATCCCGCTTTTTTTTGTTGCCATGTCGCTCTACACCCTGCCCTACACCACCGTGCCTGCGCCGCAGGAATATCGGGGATATCTCCAGGCCCTGTGGCAGTTTCAGCAGCTGCGCTACGAGCTCAACTGGCGGCTGTACACGGGCGAGTCCTGGCTGGAAGTGGACACGCGCAACGCAAAGCGAGACCAGGGCGAACCGCCGCGCAAGTATCGGCTGGGCGTCAACGACATCGCGCTGGCCTGCAACATGCACGCCCAGCTCCTTTTTGGCGAGGTGCGGGACAACTCGGACCCGCTGGTCTCCTTCAAGGCCAAGGCCCGCAAGGGCAGGCCGGTCGGCGATGCAGCCATTGGACAGGCGCAGGACTTCCTGGACGAGCTGTGGGGGGAGAGCTCGTCCAGGAGGCTGCAATTGCAGGGTGGCGTGTCGGCGCAGGTCACAGGCGGGGTCTTCTGGCGGGTGCGCTACGCCCTGGACCGGGCCAGCGCGTTCGACCTGTACCCCTTCAAGTTCGAGCCGGTGCATGCCGACTACGTCTTCCCGGTCTTCTCGTCCACGGGGCGCTTAAGCGAGGTCTTCGTCCGCTACCAGCTCTCGCGCGAGGCGGCCCGCTCGGAGTGGGGCGAGTGGTCATCCGACTGGCCCGAGCTGGTCGAGTACCGAGAGCACTGGACGGGCGCGCAGGGCGGCCTGGCCGGCACCCTCTCGATCCACGTGGGCGTGGAGGATAACTGGAAAGAGGTCAAGGCCGAGCGCAATCCCTTCGGCTTCGTGCCCTTTGTCTACATCCCGCACGTGCTCTCCAACGGCTTTTTCGGCATACCGCTGGCCGAGTGGGCGGGCGCAGTAGACCTATCGGAGGAATACAATGGCCGCTTAGCCAACATCGGCGACATCGTGCGCCAGAACTCATATCCCTTCGGCGTGCTCAGGAACCACCCCACGGGCAAGCTCAAGCCGCCCTTTCGCATGTGGAAGGATGGGCCGACGGTGATGGACCTGGGGCCGGGGATGCCGGGTGAGAAAGGGCCGGAACTGGACTGGTTCGACCCGTCCGAAGTCACCGCCGGCACCATGACCTACCTGGACACGCTGAAGAAGGAACTGCGCATGGCCATGGCAATCCCGCCGGTGGCCATGGGCGAGGACGAGGGCAGCCAGCGTTCTTCCCTCACCCTGATCACCCGCATGTTCCCCATGAAGAGCCACGTCCTGACCGAGCGCTGGCTGTGGACGTCGGCCATGGTCGACTTGAACCGCATGGCCTTGGCAATGGCGAAGGTCAAGCGCATCGATGGCCTGGAGGACCTGGACGTGGCGGCGGTGGGCATCACGCCCAACTGGGCGCCCATGCTGCCCAGGGACCGGGCCGAGCTGGTCAACGAGCTGGTGCAGCGCGCGGGTGTCGGCCACGTCCACCCGGAGGACGCGCTGGAGCAGTACGAGGACACGCCGGTGGGCGAGGTGGAAGAGACGTATCAGCGCATCAGAGAACATCAGGAGTGGGAAGCTGACCTGGGCAAGCAGGAAATCGACGGCGTCCCGGCCAACCCGGTATCGCCATCTACCACGAATTCAAGTAGGAGCAAGAACAGACGATGACAGCCAATTCCCCCCAACGCAGCTCGGTGCAGGAGCTGCTGCAACCCCTGAAGGAGATCATGGAGCTGGTCGGCGCAGAGACGGCCGTGGAGGCCGTGGAAACGGTGCGGCGCATGCAGGCCGACCTGCTCAACCTGGACTTTCTGCTGAGCAACCTGTCGGTGGCCTCGGTGGTGCTGGTGGCCGACCGGCCGCTCTTCGTGCAGCTGCCGCCCAACATGCCTCAGGAGCAGTATGCCCCGCAGGCCCTGGAGACGGTGCGCGACGCTCTGGTCGAGGCTTCCGTCTCTTTGCGCGTTCCGCTGGCCCGCAGCCGCGCACATCTGGCGCAAGAGACCGATGAACAGTCTTGACGCCGGCTACCGCAGCCTGGCCTGCGCCATCATCATCCGGGCCGTGCGCGACGTGCGGGTGCATGATCGCTCCGACGAGGCGCGCGCGTTCCTGACTTCGCCGGAATGCAAGGCCATGGCCCGGCTGGCCAGCATTCGCTGGACGGTGACGGACAACGACATCGACCAGGCGGCCCTACGGCTGGGCAGACGGCGCCGGCGCGTGCTGCCGGCTAAGACAAGGAGACACAACCATGGGAATGAACCGCGGGCTCGTCATGATCCAGGCGGTGGTGGGCCATCAAGACACCACGCCGCGCTCGCTGTTTAGCCTGCCCTCCGGGGCAATCCCGCTCTACGCGGTCGTGCAGACCGAGGTAGCGTTCAACGACAGCGGCACAGACACGTTGAATCTGGGCATCGACCAGGACGACGACTACCTGGCCTCCGGCATCAGCCTGGCGGCGGTGGGCGGGCAGATGGTGGTCTTCAACCAGTCGCCTGAGTTTGGCCGCCAGGTGGGCGTGATCGGCAAATACATCGGCCAGAACGGCGACGCCACGGCCGGCCGCGCGGTGGTCAACCTGGTCTTCGCCACCCCCTTCGAGCCGCGCTGATGCCCACCTACAGCTACCTTTGTGACACGTGCGGCGCGCGGCAGGACGTGCAGCACGGGATGGCCGAACAGCCGTCCGTGCGCTGCACGGCGGGCCACCCGATGCGCAAGGACGTGGCGGCCGCGTTCCCGCACGTCGCTTTGTTCTGGCACAAGGGCCAGGGCGTGGGCGACCGGCTGGTGATCCGGGCCGCGCGCAGGAGAGCAGGATATGCCGATCCCGCCATCGCCGGTAGCACCAGGCCATGACGCCTACGAGGCGCTGCTGGCCTACTGGCTAGCCCACGGCCGGCCGGGGGCCATGGAGAACCTGGCGGAGGGTTGGCTCTACCGGGCCTACTGGCCGGAACCCGGTTCCGCGGGGCCGACATTCGTGCTTTTCTGTTCCAGCCCTAACCTGGCCCGGGTGCTGGGGACGACGCAAAGCAGCTGGCGGGGGCGCAAGTCCTTGCCAATCGAGGAAATCTGACTACTCCTCGCGGCGTTAGCCGGGGGGTATCTGGAAGGAGGAGTAACCGATGGCCTACAAGCCTTTCAAGGTGCAGGTGGACACCCCCCGCAACCCGGTCGAGGGCGAGCGCCACGACGGGTTCTGGGAGGTGCTTGAGTACGAACACGACGACACGGACATCGCGCTGCGCTTTGCAGCCAGCGCGGCCCAGCCGGTGCTGGTGAAAGAGGTCGTCCACATCGTGGAGGTGGCCTTCGGCGCCAGCGCGACCATCGACGTGGGCGACGGCTCCGACGCGGACTACTGGCTGGCCCAGGGGGACATCGCCGAGAACACAGCCGGGGACGTGACCACCAGCCTGCTGGCCACCGTGCCGCGCGACGGCCGCTGGTACACAGCCAACGGCCAGGTCAAGGTGACGGTGGGCGGCACGCACACGGCTGGCAGAGGACGCCTGCTGGCCTATCTGATCCGGCTCTAGGCCGGGTGACATCGCAGGGAGGAGCATAGCTACCATGAAGGTCGAGACTCACGACGAAGACCTGGCCGCAACTGACCAGGCCGCTACTCAGAGCCAACCCGACGTGTGGGAGCAGAGGTATAACGGCCTCAAGGGGAAGCTGCTGGAGGTCCAGAACCAACTGGCCGAGGCCAAGGTCGGCTTCAAGGATGAGCGGGGCCAGTGGGAGGCCGAGCGCAAGGGCTGGACTGCCGAGCGCGACACCTGGACCGTTGAGCGTCAGGGGATGCTGGAACAGAGCGAGCAGCTGCGCCAGGCCCTGCAGGGGGCTGAGGGCATGATCGGCGAGCTGACGGGCAAGTGGAACGCGCTCTCTGCGCAAGCCGAGACGCTGAACGCGCAGCTCGCGCGCCAGCAGGTGATCCTCAAGTACCCGCAGCTCATCAGCGATCCGGTGGTCAAGCTGGTGCAGGCTTCACAGCTGGCGCCGGAGGACCTGGAGGCCACCCTGCTTGCGATGGCTGACAGCCAGCAGCAGTTGGTCAAGCAAGCCTATCAGGAGGCGCAGACGGGGGCGACCGCGCCGGTCAGCCCGGCCACCGGGCCGGCCAGCGCTAAGCAGGAGCAGACCAAGCAGGCCTGGCAGGCCGCGCTGGAGGCCCTGCAGAAGGGGGACATGGCCCTGTACAGCCAGCGCTACAACGAGTATCTGGCTGGCATGGACCAGTCCGGCCAGGGCCTGTTCAGTGGCCCCCGAACGCTCTCCAAGCCTATGTAAGGAGGTAACTCTCAATGGCAGTGGGGGATTTCGAGCGATATTACTCGCTCAACCCGATAGAGGCGTGGGACCGCAACCGGTGGTCCGTGGTTGATCCAGCGATCGCTGTGGCCTTTCGCCAGAACGCGCTGTTTTCGCCGCTGATCGACTGGGTGGCCCTGGATGCGCTGGCTGCGGGCACCGGTACCACCAACCCGACCGAGATCACCACCGGTCGCGAGGCGCTGCCGGGGCACGTGAACCAGTCGCCCATCAACACCAGGGCCAAGTACATCACCGCCGACTACCTGGACAGCCGGGAAAGGAAGCTCAGGAGCCGGCTGAGATACGGCGGCAAGATTCAGTTCGAGCGCTACGACACGCTGGTGAATATGTGGCGAGAAGGAGGCACGCGCGGCTTCATCGAGGGCATCCTGCGCGTCCACCTCAACAACTCGATCGTGGGCACCATGGAGAAGCTCGCGCGCGACGCGCTCTTGACCATGGGCGCAGTCCACACCTACGCCGGCAACGCGACCAGCGTGGCGCAGCTGGCGGCCAACACCAGCTACACGCTCAATCCCAAGGTGCTGCGCGACGTCAAGCTGAAGCTCTCGGTGCGCTCCAAGTGGGCGCTGCAGAACTTCGGCGACTACGCCAACCCGATCCCGGGCTCGAACCTGTACCTGGTCATCACCACGCCGGGCGTGTATCACGCCATGTTCGACAACCTGAACAGCGAGTACGTCCAAAGGCTCACCGCCCTGGGCAACCGCTCGATCATGAACCTCGACATGATCGAGTACGAGGGCTTCCTGTTCATGCAGAGCTGGGATGCGGCCCTGTTCAACATGGGGCCCATCGTCAAGCAGGTGGCAGTGATCGAGCCGGTCAACAACGGCGACGGCGCGCCTAACCCGGACTCCGAAGCCATCGACGATGTGTGGTACGTGGGCCAGGGGTCCTCGAACATCAAGCACTACGTGCAGTGCACGGACTTCGGGGCCAACGACTTCGCACCCGGCGACTTCGTGACCATGCACACGGCGCGCACCAACTCCTGGGGCGTGGCCGACGGCGTGGACGTGACCGACGGCTACACCGCGGTCTTCGAGGTCTACGCGGTCGATGCGGTCAACAACCGCCTGGTCTTCCGCACGCCGGTGATGACCGACTACACCCAGCAGGCGCCCTACGTCTCGCTGGGCGGACAGGCGGCCAGCGGATCGAGCTTCGCCTTCATCACCAAGGCGCTGCACGTCCAGCCGGCCTACATCTTCGGCGCGCGCGGCGGGCTTCGTTTCGCCATGCGCAAGCCCGTGCAGATCTACAATCCGCCGGCCGTCGATGACTTCGAGTCGACAGTACGCGTATCGTGGGACCTCATGGGCGAGATGAACCGCTGGAACACGGACCTGTGGGAAGTCCACATGACGGTGGGTTCGTGGGGCAACCGCGGCAGCGTGGCTTTGGGGTAAGGACATGGCCTGGACCTGGGATGAGTTCTCACTGATGCTGGGTAGGGCGCTGGACGACGAGGACAGCGCCAACCCGGCCCATTCGGACGAGCTGCGGCTGGACGGTCTGAACGCGGCCCTGCGCGGCCTGGCTGCGCACCGGCCAAGGCAGGCCGTCCAGCCATACGGCAACGTCAGCCAGTTCAACTGGCCGGCCGACTGCTACCGGATTGCGGCGATCGTGGCCACAGATGAGAATGGGTGGGCCACCACCCTCTCCGTTGCCACGATCGGTAATCCGGGTGAGGCAGTGGGTGCAGAGCAGACCTACTGGGCCTGGAACGGCGTGATCTATCTGGACGCGACCTACCAGACTGTCACGCTCTACTACCACGCCTACTACCCCACCCTGGCGCTGGGCGCGGCCGACATCCCTGTGCCTATCTGGGCCAGGGAGGCGGTGGTCTACCGCGCGGCTGCGCACTGCCTGACGCCCAACCTGGCCAGCCGGGCGCGTCTGGGCGCCTTCCACGACCGCCAGGACGCGCCGCCGGTGCAGAACAGCCTGATCCAGGCCGCGGACTGGTTCATCGGCCAGTTCGAGCGCATCTGCGCCGAGCACCGCCAGGCGGGAGGGCTGTAGATGCACATCTCAACCCTGGTCGCGCAAAGCGTGGAGCAGCGCCTGGAGACAGAGCTGGCGGTGGAGCTGCCGCTGTATGGCCTGGAGAAGTTCGAGATCAAGGTGGGACGCCTGCAAGCTGACCCGGAGCGGCCGGCCGTCAACCTGATGGTGCACATCGGCAAGCCGCGCGACCCCAAGTGGGCCGACGAGGCGGTGGGAGGTCGCTACGTGCGCTCAGGCAGCGGCGTGATGGGCTACGACCGGGGGGAGCAGATGCCCATCGGCGAAGTGGGGGGAGGCCGCACCTGGCTCAGGCGCTTCACGGTGGAGGGATCGATCTTCTTCACCCGCACCAAGGAAGACCGCGTCACGGCCAACGGGCTGGCCAACACGGTGCGGGGGTTGGTGGAGCGGGCCTTGCGACCGGAGATCGTCCAGGGGCTGGAGGACGACTTCCAGGAGCGCGCCTTCCGCCTGCTCCTGAACGCCTCCAGCGCCGAGGAGCGGGGCGGGCCGAAGGCGCACATCTGGGACTTCTGGGTGTACTTCTCGGTGGAGACGACACGCCCTGCCTGATAGGGGGATATGACTATGCCTGTATCTGGAATGAATGCCGCCTTTGGGTGGGTGGGCCAACCGGCCCAGGACGATCTGCCCTCGGCGGCTGAGTACAATCCTAACGGTATGACCTGGCACAAGGTGCTGGGCGGCGACCTGGGCCTGCAGGACGACCAGCGGCCCTATGAGCCGGAGGTGGGCGGTTCGATCCTGCCGCCCGGCACCTACAAGAGCGCCTATTGGTCCGGCGGGCAGCTGGCCATGCGGCCGCGGCTGGCCATCAGCGGTTCGCAGACCAAGGCCAACGGCATCGTCCCATTGCTTTGGGCTTTCGCAGGCAGCGGAGTCAAGCTGGCCAGCACGGTTGTCGTCAACTCGCCGGCGACGTTGCCCGTCAGCGCCCTGGGGGCGGCAGCGACGGTTGCGACTATCACCGGGCTGTCAGGTGCGCACGAAGCGATGTTCTTCCCGGGAGCCAACGGCACGGTGCAGTTTGGTTCGGAAAGGGGCGACGGCGAAGACCGCTGGCTGACCATGCGCCGGTTGATCCCGACCAAGACCGGTTTCATCGGCGAGACCTTCTACAACACCAAGGTGGCGAGCTTGCGGCTGTCTTCGGCCGCTACCGGCCCGATCGGCATGGAGACGACCTTCCTGGGCGGCGCAGGCGACTCAGACCTCTATGACCAGTATGCGCTGGAGAGCTTCAGCGGTGCGCCGCCCGGAGCGGATGGATGGGACTTCACGACGGCGGCCAATGTGGACACCATCCCCATGGCCGGCGGCGGCTACGTCAAGCAGGGTGCGCTCAACTCGCCTGAAGTCAAGAACGTGCGCGACCTGCGCATCGACCTGCAGGGCAACATCACCAGCCCTGAGGATACCACCATGATCGGCCAGTTTGCGCCGGGCGGTTACTCGATCCTGGGCCGGCGGATCACGATCAGCTACACCTTCCTCTGGGACAACGCCGACCTGTATCGTAAGATCAAGCTAGGTGGGGTGAGCGGCGTCAAGTGGAGCCAGACGCCCTTCTACTCGCCCTTCTGGGTCAAGTTCCCTGACCTGGCCGGCACGCGCGCTATGGGCTTCTTCGCCCAGAACGTCCACTGGATGTCGGCGCCCATCGGGGTGCAGGGCGAGAGCCAGGTGCAGATGCGGGTGACTGGCCTGGTCACCGATGCCGTGGGCGCGCAGTGGGGCTTGTGGCTGGCCGCCACCAGCATGACCGGCGCGTCGGTCTGGCCGACCGGCAGCTAACGGAGAGGAGCGAACGAACGATGAAAGGCTACGTGCGACTGAAGGACCCTGACGAGGAGGTCTTCCTCGCCGAAGGGGCAGGCTGCGCTCCCATGGAGGGCGGCGCGGCGCTGCAATATCGGGCCTGGGATGCGACAGGTTTCACCATGTACATCCCGGCTGAACGGTTGGTGACGATCCGGCTGGGCACAGGGCAGCGTCCTGAAGGGTATGCTCCTGTCACCAGTGAAGGGGGAAACACGCATGAATGATCAGCCCGTTGACGCATCCGGCGTCGTAGCTGACGCCGTGCTGCTCGGTCTGGCGCGACAAGCGGTGCAGGCCATTTTGATCAGCATCGACGTGGCGCTGTCGGTTTTCTCGGCGCAGCTGCGCACGATGAAGATCGACGATGACCTGCGCATGGTAGCCAAGCTCCTGCGGCGCGTCATGTCGCAGTAGCGGCTCGACCGGTAGGCGTTTGTGTTCAGCCAAACGATCCGACCATGTAAGCTCTCGGTGGGTGGCCGTTCAAGTCGGTTCTAGCGCTTCAGTGCAGGAGCAAGACCTTGGCTGTCGAGTGTAGACCCGCTGAGAGCTCACATGGCCGGCAACACAAGCGCGGAACCGGTTCCGGGTGGATAGGACAGCATGACTATCGTAACCAGACGAACAGATCGTTTGACCGACCTTACTGATGTGCTTCCCTTGCTGGATGCAGAACATCAGGACAAGGCGCTAGTCTACGATCACGCTACCCGGTCGTTTGTGCTTCAAGCTGTGGCCGCTCCCACCGAGGTCGAGGCTTTGGCAGATCGCCTGGCCGCTCTGGAGGCGGCAGGGCCCACTGGCCTGCTATTTTTGTTCGACGACGGCGACACCGACAGCGGCGATGTCGAGTTTGTGATCGGTTGATCGCCGCATTCCTTTCATGAGGAGGTATCGATGGCTACGATCTCAGTTCCCTTCACCAGCGGTGTGATTGCAGATGGTGCAATCCAGGAGCGTCACCTGGCCGATGGCGCTGTGTCGCTTCGAGCGATCGACCAGACCTGGCCGCTGATCATGCGCAACGTGCAAATGGTCGCCTACTACCGACCAAGCAAACGGACGTTTTTCGACATCAATCTGAGACGCGTCTGCTCGCGCGCCTTGGTTACTTTCATGAGTCCGCCGGTTGTCTATCAATCAGGGCAGCAGCCCTGCGGGATTGCCTTCAACTTCGGCGCGTTGTCGGTGGGCATAGAGCATTCGTTCGTGCCTTCCACCAATGCATGGCATCCATTACCTGCTGTGCTGGCCACTCAGGACTACCGTCAAGCGATGCGGCTGACCAAGGGTGACGGCGTAGAATTCCTGGATGAACTCATGCACATCTCGGCCGGTGACCAGTTCTCCACTTACCGTGCTGAAGGCCTATATGGCTGGTACAGTAATCAGGGGCAAACCTCGTCTTTTCTGAGTGATGCCGCAGGCAAGGGGGTTCTGGAGAGCGTTTGGCTTGATGGCATGTTCCTGAAGTTCGCTTTTCGCAGCAACGTCGTCTCAGGCACTCAATGGATGATCAACACAGCGCTGAACATCTATGCCGTCTAACGAACTCACTGCTCTGGTGCTCATGCCCGACGAGTGGGAGCATCCCTTTGGGGGGATGGGTGTCCAGCTGCGCGGCCTGGTCAGCGGCGCGCGGGCGGCCGGCTTGCCTGTGCACTTCTCGGTTGTAGGAACGGCGGGCAAGCTGGTCGAAGAAGCGCAGCTGCTGTATGTGCCTGCGCACATGCACCCCATCCTGATGCCGGCGGTTGCTCTTCCTGTTCCTCTGACAGCAGGATACACGCAGGCCGACTTCCTGGATGCCGGGCTGTGGCTGGCGGATCAGCGCAAACCCGACCTGGTTCACGCCTTCGACTACAGCACGGTCTATGCAGGCATTCGACTGGCTGATCGGCTTCAAGTCCCGCTGGTCGTCACCTTCCAACTCAGCCAGACCATGCTGGCCTTCCACTCTGACGTACTTCCGACTAGAGAGGAGAAGGCGTTTCTGAACCTGGCGCTTGCTCTGGAGATGGCGGCGCTGCGCGAGGCGAAAGCGGTGATCCAGGTCAGCCAGGCGTACCAGCAGTTCTGGTCGGTCTTGGCGCACGATGCGGCTGAGCGGATGGTGGTTATTCCTAACGGTGTCGAGCAAGGCCCTGGCCAGCAGCCTCGTCCCAGCTTCTACGGTGCAGAGACGAACATCCTCTACCTGGGCCGGGCGTGCATCCAGAAGGGCACGCACCTGCTGCTGGACGTGCTGGAACAGGGCCTGTGGCCGGAGGGAGCGCGCCTGTTCTGGGCTGGCAGCGAGCGCGGCGGCGCGCCTCAGTTGTGGGAGCGGTTGCAGGCGTTGGGCGACCGGGTGACGCTGCTCGGCCATCTCGAGGGCGATGCCAAGTGGGCCGTGCTGCAACATGCAGACGCGGTGTTGATGCCCTCCACGCACGAGCCCTTCGGGATTGTCGCTTTGGAAGCGATGGAGGCCGGCGCACCGCTCATCACCACGGGCGTCGATGGCCTGGGCGAGTTCTGCAACGCCGACAACAGCTTGCTCATTCCGGCAAGCGCTGAAGGCATCGTGGCTGGCGTGCGCTATGCGATGGCGATGTCTGCCGAAGAACGGCAAGCTCTGGTCGCCAACGGCCGGCAGACGGCTGCCCGCTATCGCTGGCCCCAGATCGCACAGCAGGTGTTCGAGGTCTATCAACAGGCAGTACGGCCATGACACAACGCCTTCCTTTGCTGATGGAGTTGGGTGCATCCAAAGCTGGCTTGCAGATCGGCTATGCGGTCATGAGGCTTGACTATACCGTGTACAGCCCGTTCACCGTCGATGGCGTGATCGAGACCGACACCCCCGGCGTCTATGTCGTTCTTGACGGCTATGCCGCGCCTGACGAGGGTGGGTATGTGGTGGTGTACGAAAGCGATGGCGGTGATCCTCCGGTGCTCACCCCGATTGCGCGCGGAACGATCCCCAGCGCCATAGCGGTAGCCGATGCGCTGCTGGTGCGCGACTGGACACAGATGGCGGGACCGGTACCTGGACGGTCTGCCTTGCAGGCCCTGCGGTTCTTGCGCAACAGATGGTGGGTCGACAGCGCCGGCGTGTTGACTGTTACGGCCGAAGATGACGACGCCACAGCCTGGATCGCCAATCTCACGTCGGATGAGGATGCAGGCCCGGTGACAGGACTTGTCCCAACAGGTGTGCCGTGAGCATGGGATTTCGTTCGCCGCTGTGGCTGTTGGGGATCGCAGTACCCAGCCAGGCCAGCCAGGTGGAGGCTGTGGTTGTTCCTGTGGCTCGGGTTGGCTTGTTGGGGATGCAGCTTGCCATCGCGCCTGCTGCCGGCCATCAAGGCGTCCTGTTCAGCGCTTCGCCGGCGGTTGGACATGCCAGCGGCCTGCGGCCTCCAACATCGGCACCCATCGGTCACGGCGCTTTGCAGCGATCAGCCAGCCCGCTGGTTGGGCATCGAGGAAAGCTTCATGACTAACACCATCACGCTTCGCTGGGCTGGACGCGGCACGTCCGGCTCCTCGTACAAGATCGAAAAAACGACCAACAACTCGACCTGGTCAACCGTGGTTGCCTCACGTCCTGCCACGGCGCCCTATACCAACCCGTCAGGCGAACTGGCCGGTGATGTCGCGTATGGCGCTTCTGTCATTTCCCTGGTTGACGGTTCGGCGTTCTCGTCTTCGGGCTGGCTGTGGCTGGACGACGCCCTGGTGCAGTGGGCAGACCAGAGCGGCAACCAGCTGATAGGCTGCGTCTGGCACTCGGGCTACGGTGTCTACGCTGCTGGTTCGCCTGTGTTCCAGGCGCACGAGACCTACACCGACACAGTGACGATCATCAACTATGCCGTGGTCTACCGCATCACCCACGTCGACGCCAATGGCCGGGCCAGCGCGCCGTCGCACTTCTGGTACTACGCGCCGCCCGCGCCCGAGGACAGCGGCATCTGCGTGGTCGTCGTCAGTGTTGGCGCTGACCTTGGCATGAAGCGGCAGGCAGGGGTGCAGGTACAGGCATACCTGGCTAGCGACGACCAGTTTGGAACATTGGCGGGCCAGCATCTGGACTCCAACGCGGTCGAGGCCAACAGCGCCCTCACCAACGTATTTGGCCTGGCCTTCTTCCACTGCTGGAAGAACTCGGCGCGTACCGGCAAGACCGCCGACGCGCCCTACACCTTCATCCTCAAGCCGGGGCCAGCCGAACTCAAGGTCACGGCCGGCGTCATCCCAGACCGCGACTGGGTGTTGCTGTCGCAGATTGCTGACTGAAGGAGTGAATTATGCCAAAGGTCAGGCCGCCAGTCACCGAGACTGTGCATAACCAGGATGTGGGCGGCGTCAAGGTGACCATCCAGCTTCACTCCGAACGCCCAGGGGTAGACGTGATCATCTCATTGCCTGGGGCGTGCGCCTGGCATGGCCGGATGCTGGATCGGGTGCAGCGTTTCGTCACCGACGAGGCCGGCCGTGTCGTGGTCATGCTGCCACCTTCAGACGAGATCAAGCCCCTGTCGCCCCGGAACCGGGTTCCGGTGCCGTACAAGATGGAGTGCGTCCCCGTGGGGACATTGACCTTTGAGGTGCCCAACGTGCCCGAGTGGACGTTGGGCGCATAGCAGCTCATCTGCCAGGCGCAGACGGAGTAACGGCTTCGCTTTGCGAGGCCAGCATATGAACGAAGGAGAACATGAACGATGACGACCGTAACAGGGCAGATTACGGCTTCCAGCGGGCAGATTGCCGGTCTTACTGCGGAGATGGCTCAAATGGTGCAAATCCGGCGCAATCGCAATAACAGCGTTGGGTGGGCGTTGCGCAACGCTCACGAGATGTTGGTTGAGATGCGGCCCAACGACCGTTCGCCTATGGATCGGTACTATGCCGTAGCCATCACCGAGACGGAGAAGGTTTTGGCCTACTTCCAAACCTATGTCCTCAGCGGCCATGTCAGCGAAGCGTTTGCGACCAGGGACTACGCCTACACGGTTCCTGCCGGCGAGAACGGCGCGCCGCTCTGCCCATACTGCGCTGAGGAGATGATCTGGACGCGCATCGAGACCCACGACAAGTCGGGCTGGATCAAGGGCTGGCTTTGCGGCTGCCAGTTTGAGGATGCAGTGACGGAAGCGGTGGAGTAGTAAGGCGAAGATCTATGCTTCATATGCCTGAAGGAGTTGAGGTTCTGGTAGGATCGGTGGCCATGTTTCTGGCGGCCTGCGTGACGTGGTTCATCATGGATGCTATCGTGGGCCACTGGTACGACCGGGCCTATCGCCGCAAGTAGGGCAGCACATAGCTGTCAACCAAACGAACGAGGGAGAGCAAGGCAGCGATGAACCCACCTGTTCACCTGGTGATCAATCTCGGCGACCTTATAGGCTTGACTTGTGCGCTCTTGCTGGTAAGCGCGGTGGGCTTGTACGTACTGGCCGGCAAGGTCGGCGAGTTGTTGAAGAAGCGCAAGAACCGGCAGTAGCCGACGAATGTACACGAACGAGGGAGAACACGAACGATGACGCTCGCTTCCATAAAGCGATGGAAAGCCAACTGGAAACGTCGCAGAGCAGCCTGCACGGTCTGTGGAGAGCGCATGAAGTTCGTGCGCCGGGATGAACTCAACAGCGGCAAGTGGTATCGATGCGGTTGCACACTTAAGTGGAGCAATTAGTAGTTCACACGAACGAAGGGGGAACGAACGATGGCTTGGGATGTTTCCAAACAAGTGACCGAGGTGTCTCACACCTTCAAGAAGGCGATCCCTGAGAGCGCCAGGGTTTCGGTGCGCATCGGCAAGGTGCGGCCGGGCGCCAACGCGATCATGGAGCAGACGCTGTCTGACGCCACCCTGGTATACCGCGCCGGCGCGGTGGAACAGCGGCAGACGGTCCACTGGGAGCTAGTCAAGTTCACGGCCTGCTGGCTGACCCACATCGAGGCGGTGGGGCTGGAGAAGAACGGCGAGCCGATCTTCCCGGTGCGCAAGAAGGCCAGCGAGGAAGTCTCGCGCGATGCCTTCGCCAAGGGCTGGAACGAGCTGCTGCCTACCGAGATCACCGACGAGTGGATGGCGGCGGTCCTGGCGGCCAACCCGCTGTGGTATGACATGCTGCGGCTGTACATCCCGCTGTGGTGGGTGCGGGAATGGATGCCGGAAAAGCTGGAAACAGTCGAGGACGCAGAGACCGGCGACAAGCGGGAGCAGGCCGCCAAGGGTGAAGACCTGGGGGAAGACTCCGGCGAATAGCCAGCGAGACGCGGGAGTATCTGGACGGGTACACGGAGTATCACAGCGCCGCCGAGCAGTTCGGCGATGAGGTGGACGAATTCCCGGAGGAAGTCCGGCCCAAGCGGCCCGTCCAGCCCGCCTGGCTATCGCTCTACATGCAGTGCAAACGGTTCAACTGTCTCTTGGTCGAGGGGGGACTGCTCGACCAGCCGGTGGAGGCCTGGCAGTCCGTCATGGCTGCCGGCGAGACCTATGAGGCGTGGCTGACTGAACGCCGCGAGCAGCAGAGCAACGTGGAGATGACCGATGCCCTTCTCAGGAAGTCCCTGGGGTTATGACGAAGAGCCGCTCTACGACGAGCAGATGTGGGAGGATGACCCTTGGGGTGATCCGGCCTCACTCTCGATCTGGCGGCCGCGCGATCCTGACCCCTGGTTCACGCCTACCCTGCCTGAGCGCAACGCCTATCGCGCCGAGATGCAGCGCATGGCGACCGTGCTCAGCAAGGAGAACCTGCAAGGCTACGCGGAGGCTATTGGCCCCAGCGGCTTCGGCGCGGACTACGCGCCGGCCGGGCTGGAGTGGACCAGATGGAGCGACTATCAGCCGCGCTCGCGCGTTGGACTGAGCTCTTGGGGATGGGAGTATGGGCTGAAGGACCCCTTCCCGATCCTGGGCGGGGCGATCATCTCGCCCACCATCGACATCTTCACCCGCCAGCGGGAGCAGGAGTACGACGAGCAGGGCCGCCCTCTGCACAATCCCTACCAGCGCGTCAGCTCAGGTACGGTCTCCGGCCGGGCCACGGTGGGCCAGATCATGCAGCGCGCGGCTGAGCGCGGGCGGACCGAGCTTGACAAGCTGGTGGCGGCAGGCATGACCGTTGGCGAGGCTGGCCTGCTGGCGGAGCGTGTCGCGCGCCAGTCGGTGCGTTCCCAGACGCAAAGCTTCGGCCGCGCGGACTTCGGCGAGCGCTGGAGCTGGCCCTACGGTCTGCGCAAGGCCATCGAATACAGCGCCAACATCCGCCTGCACGGCGATTATGGCGTCGGACCCAAGGACCTGTTCGGCGAGCTGGGCAAGCACGGCTACTTCACCAAGGCCACCTCGCCCTCGGTCGACCCAGAGCACCCGGAGCGTGGCGCGTGGCAAGCCTACCACCTGGACAGCCTCTACGCGCTGGGCTGGTTCCGCACTGGGGACGGAGGCTTCATCGCCGGCTCGAACAAACCGGCCAAGCGCCGCCAGTTGGGCGTTCAAAAGCTGGCCGCGCCCATCGGCGCCGATGCTCTCATGCGCCGCGGCCGGCTGACCGGCGACCGGCTGCTCAACACCACGGCCGTCTTCCTGGACAACTACCCCTTCTCGGAAGGCTCTGGCGTGGTCGATCCCACCCTGGTCACGGGCTTTCGCGACTACCGCCCCGTCACCATCGAGCGGCCCATGCGCGCGGGCGACGACTGGCAGGTGCGCTTCACCACGGTAGGCCAGCGGGCTTCGGCTGGAGAGAGCATCTTCCTGGGCGAGCAGTACATCGGCGGCAAGTGGGAGCCGCTGGAGGAACTGAAGGGCATCGAGGGCGTGTCCCAAAGCGTGTTCGGCCACCGCAAGACCAAGAGCGGCTACCAGGCCCTGATCGAGCGCGACATTCCCTTCGAGAGCGGCACGGCCAAGCTGATGCACCACGGCATGAAGGCGCTGCTCTTCCAGTCTTCGGAGATCGTCGAGCAGATGCAGGGGCAGGTGCGCGCGGCCGTTGGCGCAGGGTGTCTGCCTGGCGGCGTGGCCGATCCGCGCATGGTGCTGCCCATGCCCAAGGACTGGCTGCAAACCTACCGTGGCATGTTCGACTTTCTGCCCGAGGAGACCCTGCGCAGCATGGGCGTTGCCGACGACGTGATCAAGAGCAGGAACTGGCAGCGGGTCGGCCCTGGCGTAGTCGACAGGCTGCACCAGTACGCCGAGCAGCACCGCTTCACCTTCGACGAGCGGCACGAAGTCCCGGTGTCGCGCCTGGGCGCGTTCACGCGCGTCGGCAACGCCAGGGACATTGCCTACTTCGAGAAGGGTGGCGAGCAGTATGCCCGCTTCACCGCCACCCACACTGGCTACGCCCTGCCCATCGCGGCCGGCATTCGCATGGAGTATCCCGGCAAACGGCCCAAGTATTCGCCGGAGGAGCTGATGCAGATCGGGATGATCCTGCCAGGCGTCGCCAGGGGCCTGATGCGCGGCAATGCAGCCTCGCGCATCTGGGGCGTGGCCGCGGCCGCCAGCGAGGGGGTTGTGCCTGCCGGGGCGATCTCCCACGAGATGCTGCCTTGGGTGTCCGCGCGGTTGGGCATCGACGGCTCCTTCGACGACGAGGGCACGGCCATAACGCTGGTCTCCAACCTAGCGCGCGAGCTGAGAAGTGCGAAGATGGGCAGATCGGCCATCATTGCACCCGATGGCAGCCTGCTGCCCGCGCCGGCCGACGTGTTGAGCAACTCGATCAAGAGCCTGTCAGGCCAGGAGCAAAGCCAGTTCGTCTCCTCCTACGTCCAAGCGCTGAAGCTGATGGGCACAGGTCAGGACGCCGCCGAGGCGCTGGCCGCCTTCCAGGAGAAGATGCAGAGCTTTGTCGCCGGCCACAACGTGCGGCGGGACGCCTTGGGCGCGCGCCTGAAGTATGCCGCCGAGGGCACCTTCACGGCGCACATGGCCATCCCCGACGACGTGGTGGTGGCCGGCGAGGCAACGTTGCGCCGGCTGGCCGGGATCAGCCGCAAGGACCCCGAAGCCGCTCGCAAGCTGGACGCTTTCATCCAGCAGTTGGAGGGCGGCGACAGTCCCTTCTACGTCCTGGGCACCCGCCGGCCGGTTTCGGACATGTTCAACCAGTTGGGGGTGCCCATGCGGGTTGTCACCGAGCGCATGGCGCAGGAGCTGTATGGCGTGCCCATCGAGAATCTAGGGCGCAGCTACGCGGTCTCGCCCACCGTGGCGGCCATCTGGCGCGGCGACGTGGACGCCGACCGGGCGCTGTTGCACGCAGTCACGCGCGCCAGGTTCGACGGCGCTGGCGGTTTCGTCGACGAGATCGGCCCAACGGGCGAGGTGTCCAGGCTGTGGCAACCGGGATCGGTTTCCTTCCGCACGCCGAAGCAGGTGCGCGAGTTGGCGGGGAGAGAGTCGCTGATGGTGCGCCAGTTAGGCGCGCTGCGCGCCCATGCGCCTGACGCCTACCAGGACTACGTGGGCAAGCTCGGCGGCGAGGGGATGCTCAACCTTGCGACCGGCCTGCGCGGCGACACGTCCCCTGAGGCGCTGCTGGCGCTGTCCGAGGCTCTGCACGGCATCGACGTGGACTGGAACGAGAGCCGCAAGTGGTCGGATTCTCTCATCACTGAAGATGAAGCAAGGCGACGCGGCCCCAAAGCGTTGTGGGACATCACCAAGAACCAGCCTCACGAGTTCGCCTGGTACGCTGATCCTGCCAACAAGACCATCTTCACCCGCGAGGAGATGTTGGGCAAGTTCCAGGCTGACGCCAAGAGCAAGATGCTGATGGGCCGCGGCTACAACCGCTACATCCGCGGCCTGACTTCGATGGCCGGTTCGCCAGAAGAACTGCAGGTCGCCGTCACCTTCGCCGCCAACGTGTACCAGAAGGCCCTTGATGGGGTGGAGATGACGCGCGGCGAGCTGATGCTGTTCAACATGATGGAGAGCATCGGTGCGTCCGGCGCCATGTTCGACAAGTTCTACAAAGAAGAGGGCTACATCTCGGCGGCCTTCGCCGGCGGCGCAGCCGGGATGGTTGGCATGTTGGCTGACGCCATCACCACGGTGGATGCGCCTCCCTCGGTGCGCGCGTTGCTGTTCAGCCGGGATCCTGCCATCCAGGCAGCTGTCCAGACAGGCAGCGCGCGCCAGATCATCCAGGCCATCAGCGGCAACCGGGGTGAGGCGCCTAGCGCGCGGGCGTTCCTGGAAGACCCTGCGCGCGCCGGCATCCTGCCGCAGATGGTGCAGGCCCTGCACTTCTCCAAAGGCAGCATGAAGGATGTGAACCTGAACCCGGCGCAGCAAGCCTACGCCGCCCAGGGCCAGCGCTTGCGTTCGATGATTCGGGTGCTGGGGCGCGGCGAGAAGGAAGGCCTGCCGCTGGGGCTGTATCAGAAGAAGGACGCCAAGGGGCAGGAGATCGCCATGCCCGGCGCTATCGGTGACATGCGCACCATGGCCGGCTTGAGCAGCATTACTTGGTGGCGCGGCACGGCGGCCGAGCGCATGGGGCTGCCGGAGGCGTTCTTCTCCTCCGACGACGAGATGCGCAAGATGCTGCGGGAGATGGGCGTTCCCGACTTCGACAACCCGCAAACTGCCGGCAACGACGAGCACATGCTGGCCATCATCAACAAGAGCGAAGCGGAGTTGATGAAGTACCTGCGCACCGTTCCCAAGAGCCAGTGGCCCGAGATCATGGCCCATTGGCGCAGCAAGCAGCAGCCAGGCGGTGCGCCTTCGGAACCGGGTTCCGAACCGGCCTCTGCTGGAACCGTCCCGCCTGCGGCGGTTGGTGATGCTTCCATCGCACATCAGGTCTTCGAGGAGTTCGGCGGGACATCAGCCTTTGACCTGGCTATTCACTCCATCCGCCAGTATAAGGCCAGTCGCCAGAAGGGCGATCCGCTGATCCCCGGCGACCGGCTGACCCGGCGCGCGGTCAACGAGATCATCGCCCGCGGCGGCGGTGAGCAGGCCATGGCCGAGTGGGGCAAGATCATGGGCCAGTTCGGGGTGGGCTTCAGGCACCAGATGGAAGACGCGCCGGATGGTCCGAAGCCGGTATGGTCGCACAGCTATGGCAGCCTTAACAGAGGCCGACGTGGTAAGGTCTTCTCCATGCCTGAGCTGAGTGAGGAGCAGTACGCGCAGTTCGAGAGCATGGTGGGCGGCGCGCTGCGCGGGGTGATCCCTGACCCGAACACCTTCTTGGGCAACCTGACCAGCCAGTTCATGACCACCGTACGCGAGAAGAGCGAGTTCGACGTACAGTCGCTGCCGACGCTGCTGCCAATCTTCCAGCAGCTCATGGGCTACGGCGACGAGATGGAAGTCTGGCAAACGATGCGTGGGACGAGCAACATGCAGACACGGCTCAAGCTGAAGCCGCAAGGGCTCAAGGGCCACGCCAGAGAGCTGTTGGCTGACATGGTTCAGGGTGGACTGACCGAGGGTTACACGCCTCAGGTGATGGACATGATGGCGCAAGGATATCGCCACTCCGGTATCGGCCAGGGCATGATCCGCAGCGTGCGCAACCTCGTCGACGCCGACTTCGGCCGCATGGACATGAAGGGCGCATGGCGGCTGTGGGAGGACGCGCAGCGCATCGGCGGCGCCTTGGGTGAAGACGTGCCCGAGGCCATGCTTGACCGCATGGACCAACTGAACCAGACCATGACCCGGCTGACAGAAGTCACCGAGGAACGAGTCCAACAGGGCAAGCAGGAGATCGGCTGGCGCGAGCAGTTCCTGAGAACGCCAGAATCCCAGCAGCAGATGATGGGCATCAACGCCTATCTCGGCCGGGTTCAAGGCCGCATCGGGGCGGGCGAGAGGCTTGAAGCGGAGGACGTGCGCCGGCTGGGCAACATCTCCGAGCTGTACCGACGCATCGGTACGCCCGGCGCGGGCGCCATGGCCGACAACATCGACGAGATGCTGGGGCAGCAGGAGTTCCGCGGTCTGGCCCAGCTGTCGGGGCAAGGCGGCGGAGGTGGAGGCATTCGCGGGGTGTGGGGCCGGCTGTTTGGCCGCGGCGGCGCTGGCGGCCCTGACGGCGCGCCGGCCATCGAGAATATGTTCACCGAGCTGACCCTTGGCTGGACAGCCTTCCGCGCGCGCATGGCCTGGAACCTGGCCACCGGCGCCCAGCGCGGCTGGATGGACGACTTCCTGCGCACAGAGACATCGGCGGTGGGAGCAGCTCTGGCCGGCGGCGTCGCGCCCGGCGCAGCAGGGATGTCGTCCAACTATCTGTCCGCCCAGGCCGCCATGGCCAACGCCCGCGCGCAGATGGGCGAGGGCGCAACCCAGGTGTATGCGCCGCTGATGGCCGGAATGGCCGGCTTCAACGCCAGCCCCGGCATGGGTTCCTTCCTGACCATGCTGGGCACGCCGTTGGGCATTGGCTCAGTGTCGGCCATGGGCATTCAGATGGTGGGACGGGGTCTCGAAAGCCCTGGGATTACGCGCGCGGCCGGCCCCATCGGTATAGGCTTGACCGGCCTCACCGGCCTGGCGTTGACCAGCGCCTACGTGGCCGGCGAAGCGCCCGAGTGGGTGCGCTACGACGACGGCAGCTATTCCCGGCGCTGGCGCGCCCGGGCGCGCATGTCGGAGCTGGCCGCTGCTGACGATCCCGGCGTTGTGCGCTGGGCATCGCGCATGGCCGGCGCCATCGAAGGGGCCTTGGGAGTCGAGTACGGCGCCGGCTTTGGCAACGAGACCGAGGCCATGCGGCAGATGGCGGCGGAGCGCGCAGCTTACCGACCCGGCACGCTGATGCATGACGCCGACAAACTGCGTGGCTGGATCGCCGACACCTACGAGAACCGTGTTCCGGTGGACAGCGCATTGCAGCTGATGGGTAGCTTGTTCCAGATTACCGGCCGCACCGCACAGGATGTCTATGCCGCGCCCAATCTGCACGTAGGTCCAGGAGCGAACTTCAAAGCGCTGATGGATCGCTACGTCCAATACATGGAGGGCGGGGCCAGTCCCAGCGAGCTGTTCAGCAGCCAGGTCAGCGCGGCCGGAGCGGCGGGGGTGCCGCTTGGCCCGCAGACCGAAGCCTGGATGGTGCAGTTCGCCAACCTGGTGCCCGGCCAGCAGCGCCAGATGTATGAGCAAGCCTTCCAATCGCTCTCGCCGCTGGCGTCCGCTACCATGCGGCCCACGACCTTTGACCAGGCCACGCAAGCTGTCGCCCTGGCCCAGTCAACAGGCTCCATGCAGCGCGCTGCCAGCATGGTTATGGGCCAGCAGGGCGTGGGCTGGTTCACCGGCACATTTGGGCTGGAACAGGAGGGGGCTGAAGCCAGGAGCCTTGGCCGGATGTTCACGGCCATGCCTGTGGCCCAGCAGGAGACCATCCAGCGCTACGGTGGAACGCTAGGATCGTCCATGGGACGCATGGGGTTGTCGTCGCGCGAGTCCGCGCTGTTCTCGATGGCGTTGGGGTTGGGCTTCCCCAACGACGTGACGCGCGTCTCCAACCTGGTGGTGCAGGCCGAGTCGGTCTCCTTGGAAGCGGGCAAAGACGGCGCGGGTTTCAGGGATCTGGTTGCGCAGGCGCTGGGCGCCGGCATGGAAGGCCGAAGCGCGGCCGAGCAGCGTTGGTTCCTGGCCGCGCAGTCCGGTGTGGCCGGTATTGCGCCGCAGGCCTTCCTACCGGCCAGCCAGCAGGCCCAGCAGTTCGAGGCGGCCTTCAGTCTCAGCGGCCAAGATCGCATCCGCTACACCCAGGCCGCCGGCATCCTGAACGATGTCTACCCGGAAGGGTATAGCCAGCAGCAGCTGGTCGACGCAGGGACCATGCTGCAACGCATGATCATCCCGCAGGCGCTCTTGAGCACGCGCGCGGGCGCAGGAATGTTGGGCATCGGGACCAGCATGGGGCTGGGATTGGGATCGGCCGGCGCGCAGCTGATCGACACGCTGATGGCCGGTGGGGCAGGCAGCATCCCTGGCATGAGCGGCAAAGAGGTCAGGGCGCTGTCTGGCGTGCTCAGCCCAGGCATGTTCCAGTACATGAACGCCACCCAGATGGCGGGTCTGGTTCCCGGTATCAAGGGTGCGTTCGGCAGCTACTACAACGATCCTGCCGGCCTCTCGCTCTACCAGTTCAATCAGACGATGGAGGCTGCCACCGGCTCCACGCCCTGGGGCTACAGCGCGCAGTTGGGCTTTGGCCCTGGGTCGCTGACCGACAGCCTGGGCCGGCCGTATGGGCAGTATGAGGCGTGGACTGCGACCGCTGGCCGTCAGGCTGGGACCAACTTCGCGCCGCTCTTTGACCTGCAAATGAGCGCGTCCTACGCCGGTCTGGGCTACGCCTCGGCGGCCAACGCGGCCCAGAGCCGCCAGTTCGAGCGCCAGCTGGCCATGTCCCGGCTCAACTGGGGAAGCGGCCCGTTCCAGCCGCTGGAGGCTGTCCAGGCGGCCATGTTCCCCAGCGACGGCAGCGCGGCCGCGGAACCGGGTTCCGGGATGCAGGTCGGCGGATCGACCATCGGCTTTGCCCAGCAGGAGTCGGCCATCCGTCGCCAGATGTGGCAGGAGAGCCTGGCCCAGCAACGGCAGAGCATTGAGTTCTCGCGGCAAGGTTTGGAGATTGCCCGCCAGGGCCTTGAGATCAGCCGGCAGGAACTGGCGCTTTCCAGGCAGCAGTACGCCGTTCAGCGGGAGTACAAGCTGGGAGAGCAGCAGGCCCAGCGCGGGATGCAGCTGCGCCAGTACGAGTGGTCGGCTGAGGACTACGCCATCAAGGTGGAGCGCACCGGCATCACGCAAGCCTGGGCCATGGAGGACTTGCAGCGCGCGCGGCGCTACGCCACCGGCCGGCAGCGAGTGGAGATCGAGCGCCAGATCGAGCGCACGCAGATCACCCAGGGGTGGGAACAGGACGACCAGGGCCGCAGCAGAAACCGCGAGCTCGAGGTGCAGCGCTACCAGGACCAGCGCTACGAGGCTGCGGTCTCCTTCGAGCAAAAGCTGCATGCCCTCCAGATGCAGCGCTTCGACCTGCAGGAGCAGCGCCTCAACCTGCAAAGTTCGCAGCTGGCACTGCAGGAAGCGCAGTTGGCCGCCCAAGAGGCGCGGTTGAATACCAATGCGGTGCTGCAGGAGAAGCTCAACCAGCTGGAGGACGAGCGCTTCAAGGCGCAGTACGAGCAGGCCCAGGCGCAGATGGTGGACGACGAGAAGCTGGAGAAGCTGCGCAAGGCCGCGCGCGACGCCGAGCTGGCCTACCAGGCTGCCCAGTTGGCCAACGCCGAGACCATCCGCGACGCCGAGCAGAAGTTCGCCGACAGTCTGAAGGGCATCAAGGAAGGCGGCGTGCTCGACAAGTGGATCGAGTTCTTCAACAGCGTGCGCGCGGGACCGCCGGCGCCGCCAACCCCGCCGACCGAAGGTGCAAACGGCGGTGGTATCACCCCGCCCGAGCCAACGGGTCCCAGAAGCGCTCAACCCGTGTGGCACACTCAGCCTGCTGTCAACGAGGTGGGCATTGGCCGTGAACTGACGCCGGTCAACACCCAACCGGTGGTGGTCAACTTCGTGCTGGATGGTGAGGTGATCATGAGCGCGCTGGTGAAGCCTGAACGGCTGCGGCCTGTGGTGCAGGAGATTCAGAGAAGGGATAGCTGGCGATGAGCGGTATGGTCCGATTTCACCTGCAACGACGTGAGGATGAGTCAGGTGTCAGCGGTACGGGCATTGTGGCCGAGGGCGTGCAGTTTTCCGATGGCCGGTGCGTTCTACACTGGCTGACGAACACCTCGTCGATAGCCATCTACAACAACATCGAAGACCTTGTGGCCATTCACGGTCACAATGGCAAGACTGTCGTGGAATGGAGGAATCAATGATCATCTGGCGCAATTGGTGCGAAGGGAGAACCGTATGCGAGGGCTGGTTCTTGTGTGGTCTGATACCGATCTACATTCGGAAACGCAACGTCGACGTGCCTTCCGTCCGATCACAGGATGTCTAGCGAAAGGCTTGAGTGAGGAACAGACCGATGGCAGCGAAGTACTACACCGATGCAGACGAAGGGCTATTGGACGACGCCCAGACCGCGGCTGAGACGCTGTTGGACTTCTTCTACAACCGACACGGCCGCTTCGGTATCGACAACCGCACAGCCAACCGCTGCGCAAGTTCGCTGCGGGAGGTCAAAGACCTGTTGGGGCAAGTTCAGATAGTCGCCGAGCCTGTGGAACGCGTTCGGCGGGTTCAGTACGCGAGGCAGTAGAGGCTGCTGTGGGGTGGAGACAGCGAGGGCTGCTCGGGTAGCGCCGTCTGTGCGGGGTTGCAAGCGCCGAACGCTTTGCCGGATGGCGGTCGCCATCGCCTCACCGTGGAGGGTCAGCACGGGGCATCGCACAAGCAGAGCGACCTGGCTCTCCACCCCGCAGCAGCCAAGGGGAAGATGCCGTATGACCATCAGCAATACGATCACCATCGACGGGAGGCAGTACAAGGTGCTGGCAGGCGGCTATGTGCGCGGCAGCAAGCCGCCCAAGACCGTACGCAGCGGTGTGCTGGGCAATACCATCGTCTCGATGGGGCCGGGTGCTGCGAATCGTCCGGTCAAGGCTATCTTGTGGATACCCTTCGCCCCAGAAGCCTACTCCCCGTTCGGGAGTCTGGCCGATCTGGAGGTTGCTGTCCTCAAGCCCTCGGTGTCGTACACCGATCACATCACCGACGACCCAGGCAGATGGGGATCGGGAACCTTCGACATCACCATCCTTGACCTGGCCGAGATCCGTCACGTGGGCGATGCGCCGCGGCCGGAGCCGGGCTACGTGGTGGCCATCGAATGGACCAAGGTGCTTTCCTGATGCGGGACACATCGATCTGGACAGGCAATCCCTACACCAGCAAGCCTTACGTGGTGCTCACGGTGCGCCAGCGCTATCCCGACTTCCGCTGGCGCGATGGCGACACGGTGTACGCGCTGCCCGGTCTCGGCGAGGACTGGGGCGATTCGCCGGGCACGGTGCGCGAGGCGCGCGAGCGCAACCTGCCCACGCGCTTTCGCTACGGCGGCTTCGTGGTGGCCGGCGACTCGGTGACGCTTTCAGGCGGCAACATCCTGCGCGTTACATCGCTGGCCGCGGGCAACCGGGGGACGGACCTGTGGTGGCAGGAGGTCAGCAGCGCCAGCCAGCTCAGCACCTGCAACACGATAAGCCTGACCAGCCCGCCCAAGCCCTGGTCGGGCATCGGCCTGGCGCAGCACAGCAATCCCAACAGCGCCCGGCTGTTCTTCGTGCGGGGATCGGATGGCAGGCTGATGTACCGGGACTACACATCGGGATCGGGCTTTGCCGGCACCTACCAGTATGGCAACTCGCCCATCTTCAGCGGCGACGGCCTGGCCATTGCGCCCGTCCGGCACGACGAGGGCTTC
This sequence comes from Anaerolineae bacterium, assembly GCA_049294015.1. Lineage (GTDB taxonomy): Bacteria > Chloroflexota > Anaerolineae > JAAEKA01 > JAAEKA01 > JAAEKA01. The sequence goes on along the minus strand of JBAQCH010000362.1, from coordinate 5,122 downwards.
GTCATCAGCTACAGCCCGACCAGCCATGCTGTGACCTTGCATCGTTTCCAGGGTAGCACGTGGTCGAGCTTTACCATGCCCATGCGCTATCAGCAACACCCGCTCAATTCCCACTGGTTCGATGCAGTAGCTATTGCCGGCAACCAGAGCCTGGTCACCTTCAACGTCAACGGGGTGCAGTATGCCACCATCTACACCGGAACCGGGTTCCGCGATCCCTGGCCCATCGTGGCCTTCGACGCCGAGTTTGGCGGCGCGCAGACCCGCATCTGCAAGCTGACCACCATCGGCGAGCGGGCGGTGGCCACAGCCTGGTCGCGCTTTGCCGGCTCCGGCGACGACTACGAGGTCTCCTACTACCACCTGCTGTGGAGCGACAACTACGTCCACTGGGCCATGCCTGAGGAAGGATACATCGGCCAGATGGCCTGCCGCGGCAAGCTGCACACCATTGGCAACACCGCCTACGTGGTCGGCTCGAGCCTCAGCTACGTGGGTGATGCGGTGGCCTGGCTGGGAGGCAGCGCCGGCGTGCAGACAAGCATCGCACCGAATGTCCTGGGCCACAACTTGATCCAGGACTTGGACAAGGCCAGCGACGCCAAGCTGCCGCTGTTGATCCCGGACAGCTTCGACAAGAGCTTGCTCACCCACGGCAACGAGCTGATCTACGGGATTGGCCTGGTGGGCGAGCCTGCCATCGCCATCGCCACCCTGACCCTGGACACGCCGGGCAACGCGCTGGAGGCGGACAAGCAGACGCTGGAGATGGTCTGTCGGGGGCCGCTCAAGCGGCTGATCGCGGTCCACGCGCCCATGGATCAGACCTTCTCGGGCACGGACGCCTATCACGCTGATTTCACCAAGGGCAGCCTGTACGCGCGCGCCGGTACGTGGAGCCACGAGACGGCCGGCGTGGCCTACTGCGAGCGCCACGAAGGAACAGAGGCGGTGGCAACCGTGGGCGTCCAATACGGCGGCCAGTTCCAGATCAGCGCGCGGGTGCGCGTGACCAAGACGCTGGACGGCGCGGCCGGCGGGGTGGTCTTCTGGTATGAGGGGCCGCAGGACTATCACCGCTTCCAGTTGTCGGGTGGCCAGGCGTCGCTCCGCCGCTACAAGGCCGGCGTCGAGACCGTGCTGGCCAGCGCGACGGTGACCGAGGGCCTGCAGGCGGGCGCGTGGTATGACATCCTGCTGACCTACAAGCGGGCAACGGTTCAGGTCTTCGTGCGGCCGGCAAGCGGCGCCTGGCAGCAGGTCGTCGACTTCGCCAACTGGACTGACCCTGAGCCGCTGCGCTGGTATGCCGGGCTGTTCTGCGTCCTGCCCAGCGCCAGGACAACACAGGCGCTGAGCCTGGAAGCGACGCACAAGGTCGATGTGGACAGGACCACCGGGTTTCCGGCCGCGGGCGAGATCAAGCTGAACGGCGAGATCATCGCCTACAGCAGCAAAACGAGCGCGCGGTTCGGCACGGGCCAGGCCTACTCGCTGATCCGCGGCGTGCGCAGCGCACGCGCCAGCCATCCCGAGAAGAGCCCGGTGACGGTGGCCGGCCAGCGCTTCGAAGCCAGTAGCTTCAGTATCTTTCAGGATGGATTGCCTCTTTCCGTGTCGGCGGCCTGCTCGCACATCATCACCATGGCGGGGGTGCCGTTCGAGCCGTCAGTGCTGGTCGACGACTCGAGGCCGGGCAACCGGGTCTTCCCTGAGCTGCACGGCCACGGCTGGGTGCTGAACGGCATCGGCTATGCTGTTCCGTTCTCCATGTCCTTTTGGACGGACGCCCAGAACCCGCCGCAGACCGGGATCAAGGTGCAGATCAGCGCTGCCGAGGCGGTGGTCTCGGACATCGCCGGCGGCGAGATCATGCGCTATCCCATCTCGATCCCTGCGGCAGGCTTGTGCCGCTTCCGGGTCGAGACCAACTCCCTTCTTTTCTGGGTCGATGGCCGGCTGATCGTCGCCTTTCACATTCCGGGCAAGGCCAACAGCCGCGTGGGCGCGGTGGCCTGCGACGGCGGCGTGACCAACCTGGTGGCCCAGGAGCTGTTCGAGCCAGCCGAGGGGGTGGTGTGGGGCATGAAGGAGTCGGCGCGCGACGTGCTGCAACGCCTGCTGGAGGGCCGGGATGCATACTTGCGCGAGCGCTCGAACGGCGCGGTGCAGGTGACGCTGTTGGAGAAGCGCGACGACCTGGGCGAGCTGAACGGCCAGTATTTCGTCTTCTACCAGCGCGCGGCGGCTGACCAGGAGTGGGCCAGCGCGCTGATCGCCTGGGGCGCGGAGGAGTGGGTGCTGGTGATGGAGCCGGACGCGGACCGGCTGCGCTGGACGCAGTGGCAGACGCCGCACATCTACGACCGCACGACCTTGCGCCACCGGGCCATGCGGCGCCTCAGAAAGCTGTGGGCGCTCAAGGACTTGCGGGTCTTGCGCGGGCCGTATGATCCGCGCGTCGAGGTGGGCGACCAGGTGTCCATTGCTCATATCCGCGGCATTCCGGCCGGCCGCTACCTGGTGCGCAGCGTCGAGGTGGTGGGCGAGCCGGCCCTGCTGGACATGAAGCTCACGGTGCAGGCGTTGCCTGATGACCTGACAGTGGCCACGTGGCCGATCCGGCCGGGGATCGACCGGCCGAGTGAGGGATAGCCGAGGGATAGCAGACGGACAGCAGAGGGATAGAGGAGAAGCATCGTGCCAAGCAAACTTTCACTTCACTTGCAGGCCCATCCCAACTGGGCTGATGGGAACGGCAGCGTCGCGCGCTGGATCAAAGTCATGGATCCGCCCGGCGAGAACCGTTGGCCGGGCAAGCAGATCATCGGCCGGGTATACATGCCGGACAACGACAGCAATCGTTTGGTTGCCAGTGGCGCATCCGGTGCAGAAGCATGGTTCCGCTTCTGCCAGCCCGCGTTCGCCCGCGCGCCGTACATTCGCATCTGGGAGGCGCCCAACGAGCCGCAGCCGGTGGCCGATCTGGCCTTTTGCCGCCAACTGAGCCAGTTCACGATCCGCCTGGCCGAGCTGATGCACGGCGCCGGCTTGCAGCTGGTCGGCGGCAACCTGAGCGAGGGCAATCCGGGGGGCGACGAGGCGCAACGGCGGGCGTGCTTCGTGGAGATCGCCCGCGGGCTGGCGGTCTGCGACTACTGGTCCCAACACTGCTACTGGGTGTTGGACTATGCGTACCCGGAAAGCGGCATGAATGACTGGCACGCCTTCCGCTATCGCATGAACGTGCGCTATGCGGCCGAGGCGGGCATCCGTCTTCCGCCCTTGCTGATCACCGAGTGCGGCGTGGATGGAGGCGTGGTGGCGAGGCCCAAGAAGGGATGGAAAACCTTCTGCCGGGATCGGGCGCACTACATGGCGCAGTTGGTCATGTTCGACGCCGAGCTGGCAAAGGACCACTACGTGTTGACGGCCAGCATCTTTACGGCCGGCCCCATGGGCTGGGAGGACTTCGAGGTGGACAGGGAAATGAACGACATGATCAACACACACATCCAGGCGCAGGGCGGCTCGTATGCGCCAGCCGCGCCCAACACGCCGCCTACGCTGGGCGACCTGCTAAAGGCGGAGTTTGGGCCTGACTACGAGGATTTGTCCAGGTCGCTGCCTCGCCATGCGACGCTGCTCTACCAGGAGCGGGCGCTTACCGCCATTGACCGCGTCGTCATGCATCACACGGAAGCGTCCAGGGCCACGACCTGGCAGAGCGTGGCGCAGTACCACGTCAACAGCAACGGCTGGCCGGGGATCGGCTATCACATCGGCGTGCGCTCGTTTGGGGGCAGGGTGAAGGTCTCGCTGCTCAACGATCCCAGGACGCGCAGCTACCACGCCCACACGGTGGGCAATGACCGCGGCCTCGCCGTCTGCCTCGCCGGCAGCTTCATGCGCGAGGAACCGACTGTGGAAGAGGTGGACGTGCTGCGCCGGGTCGTTCAGGCGGCGCGGCGCTGGGCCATGTGGACTGCTGCGCCCTTGCCGGTGGTGGGGCACCGCGATGTGCCGGGCAACCAGACCTCGTGCCCTGGCGACAAGCTGGCTGCTGTCCTGCCCTGGTTGAACAGTCCCGACGCCAGCAGCTCGCTGATCTGGGCGGTCGCCAAGACCGCGCAGGCCATCTCGCCCAACCCTGCATCGGCCATCGAGATCGCCATGCGCCAGGCGGGCTATACGCCTATCGGCAACGAGACGGATGTGCACGCGGGGAGCACGTGGCTGGGGGTGGCTCAATTGGGATATCGTCCCATTGACGGCCATGAGGCCGCCTTCTTTGCCACCAACCTCACCCCTGACGGGCAGTGGGCCGTCAGGCAAGTCAACAAACCATAGGGGGTAGCATGGACGTATTCGACAAGAACGGGGTGCAGCGGGACATGACCTGGCTGCGCCAGAAGTATGGCAACGTGCAGTTCCTCGACGCAGGCCCTGGCAAGAAGTTTAGGCTGGCGCGCGTGGACGAGACCGAAGGGCCGGCATTGCTGAAGGCGCGCGTCCTCAATGAACAGGGCCAACCGCACGGCGGCCAGCCGGTGGCCAATCACTGGCCTGACAACAGTCTGCCCGACCTGCGCAACGCGGGCCTCAAGACGCTCTGGCGCGACCGGGCGGTCCACCAGTCCACCGACAGCGCGGGCTTCACCGGCTTTGGCCTGGGAACCGGTTCCTACATCGGCAACCTGCAAGAGGGTGGGCCACACGTGATTTGGGTGCTCAGCCCGTCGCTGGCCAGCGATGGCATCAGCGGTCTCGGCATGTTGGGCGGCACCAACCACGCAGGGCCGCTCTTCCTGACCTTCCAGATCGGCGAGGACTTGCCGCCGGCCGCCACCTTGGACGAGCTGCTTGTCAGGACTGGCGACGAGAAGCAGGTGATCCAGTTCAATCCAGGCGCTGCCCTGCAGAAGGCGATCTTTGCAGCCGGCTTCGTGCCCAATTCGGGTGAGTTCAAAGTGCAGTGGGATGGCCAGACCTATGTTGGTCAACGCGCGGAGCATTTGGAGAGCAGCGAGGTGCGGGTCTACTACTGCAAGGACGGCAACTGGAGCACCGTGCAGTACGTGGTGCGGCAGTAGCCAACGCAGGCGTGACATCCAGATCGCGA
>JBAQCH010000361.1:0-13790 GCA_049294015.1 Anaerolineae bacterium | reverse complement strand
GCTCTGACACCAGCCCGCCGCCCGCGGCCCAGCCGACCGTGGCAAGCCCCACCGCAGCAGTCGAGCAGCCCACGGCGACGCCCGCGCCGGCGGCCGAGGAGACCGGGGCAGACGCGAGTGACTACGTTGTCCCGGTGGTGTTGGTTGTCGTGGTGCTGGCAGCGGGGCTCTATGCCCTGTGGCGTATCTCGCACAAGCCGGGCGGCAACCGCGCGGCAGGCAGCGCTAGCTCATCCCAAGACGATTCCTCTGACAGCGGGTCGTAGAACGAATTGCCAAGCCGGGCAGGTCTGCACACACACCCGCCTGGCTTGGCAATTCGCGTCCTCTCTGCCCGTTCGCACGTGGGCGTGTGAACTGCGCGTGTTGCCTGGCCCGTTCGCACGTGGGCGTGCGAACTCCGCGTACCACGTGCAACCTGCAACCTGCAACCTGCAACCTGCAACCTGCCACTCCCCATTACCCCGCATAGACGTACACGGCCGGGCTGTTGGCCCCGCCGGGCGCACTCCATTGGAAAATCCACCAGGCATCGTAGGGGCTGAAGTTGACGCAGCCGTGGCTGCGCGGCCGGCCAAAGGCGTCATGCCAGTAGGCCGTGTGCAGCGCATAGCCCGAGTAGAAATAGCAGGTCCAGGTGACGCCTTCCAGGTAGTAATAGCCGCCGGTGGCCGCGCTGCCGCCTGACATCTTGCCGCTGGCCAGCCGCTGCCAGGTGCGAAAGACGCCCTGCACCGTTGGCGTCGCGGGCAGGCCCGTGGCCACCATAGCCGCATAGACCGGTGTGTCGCCCTCGTAGGCCACGGCTGTTTGCTGGCCCAGGTTGACGCCCACCCAGCGCTCTGTGGCGCGGATGCTGGCCGGCCGCGCCTTGGGCAAGGCCGCAGCGACCCACTGGCCCAGCACCCAGCGCTCGGCGCCGATGCGGTACCAGCGTGCGCCGTCCACCGTGCGCGTCTCCAGAATGTCCAGCCGCTGGTTGTGCAGCACCTCGTCGATAGGGGGATTGTCCGGAGAGACGCCGGGCCGGGCGCGCACGTTGAGCGACGCCGAGACCACCCAGCCCACCGGCAGCGCGGGGCCGGATACGGCGACCGTCTGCGCGGCCAGTTCAGCCGGCAGGATGCGCACCCAGCCGCTATGCACCCAGCGGCCCACGCCAATGCGGTACCAAGGCACGCCGGCTGCTGCTTGCTCCTCGTAGATCGTCACCTCCGCGCCCAGCCGCAGTTGATCGACCAACGGGTAGCCGACGCCGGGCTGCGAACGCACATTGAGCACGTCGGCGGTGACGACGCCGCGGCGCAGGCTGGGCGGCGGCGGCTCCTGGATCAGGCGCACGTAGCCGCCATGCACCCAGCGGTTGTCCCCGATGCGGTACCAGGTCGCACCGTCCACCAGCCGCTCCTCGTAAATCGTCACCTGGGCGCCGCTGGGTAGTTGGGCGATGGGCGGATTGTCGGGGCTGAGGCCGGGCCGGGCGCGCACGTTGAGCAGCGCAGCCGTCATCACGCCGTAGCGCAGGCCGCCGGGCGGCGGCGGGGGCGGGGGCGGAGCAGCGGTCCCTAGCTCGACACCCCGCAGGCTGGAAGGCGTCACCTGAGCCACGGCGCTGGCCGCCACCCAGTCGCCCTGGGTCGACTGATGCCACACCTGGCCGGCCGCGATGGCCTCGTCTTGAATCGCCAGGTAGGTACCCAGGGCCAGCGTGCGCGCCACGCGGCTGCCGCCTGGCGTCGTATAGGTGCGCACCCCGCTCCAGGTTGGCCGTACATAGCGGTAGGGCAGCCAGGGTGGATTGGAGGTAGCTGGCTCGCCGACCTCTGGCAGCGGCGTCACCGGCGCAGCGGGCTTCTCCGGTTCCGGCTCTGGCTCTGGCAGCAGCGGCTCGATCGGCGGGGCTAGCTCCAACGGGTTTTGGGCCAGCGTAGCCAGCCAATAGCCTTCGCCGTCCACCAGGTCGATGGCCACGGTGTATTCACCGGCTTTGTCATAGCTGGCCAGCCATTCCACCTGTTGGTCCGGCCCGTCGGCGCCGGCGACCAGATAGACCTGGCCCGCGCCGGCGTCGATGCGCAGTTGCTGCTCGGCGTGCAGGCCGAGCACCTCAAACCGGATGGCAGCCTCCAACGGCTGGTCAGCCACCGGCTTGACCACGAACAACGCCAACGTGGGCAAGGCGCTTTCCAGGGCCGTCAGCGGCGCATCCAATTCAAAGTCGGCTGCAACAATCGTTTCGCCCCAGCGCAGGTGGGCAGCCTGGCGGCCGGGCGAGGCGTAGGTGTAGCTGCCCAGCTCGACCCGGCTGTCGGCGTGCCACGTGACGGCTGTAGGCGCGCACAGGTTCAATTCGGCGATCTTGGCCCGTTCAGCGCCGGTCTTGGGGTCGCCGGTAAACAGGCCGGCCGGCCGGCAGTCGGGCGGCGCGTCGGGAGTGGGCGCAGGAAACGCCGCATAGAAGTGAACAGTGCGTTGATCGTCTTGGGGTTGAGCAAGCAGTCGAATCGGTGCTGGCATCGGTGGACCTCCGTGGGGCAACGCTGAGGCGGAAGAGTCGGTCTGAACAGCGCAATTATAGCATCAAGCCAGCGGACCGTCAACGCGTCTTGTCTGGATTGTCCCCTGGTGGTAAAATGGCCTCTGTGCAGTGCAAGTGCCCGCTGTAACGAAAGCCGCTAGCAAGGAGTAATCAACGTGGAAAGTCACCATACCGTGCGCGTGCTGCGCGGCAAGCGCATCCTGTTGGGCGTTACGGGCGGCATCGCTGCCTACAAGGCCGTGACCGTGGCCAGCCGGCTGACCCAGGCTGGCGCGCAGGTGGATGTGCTCATGACCGAGGCGGCGCAGAAGTTCGTTGCGCCGCTGAGTTTCTCGGCGCTCACTGGCCGCCCGGTGACGACCGATCTGTGGTCGCTCGGCCACGGGCAAATCATGCATGTGGCGCTGGCGCGCGAGGCTGATCTGTTCTTGGTCGCGCCGGCTACTGCCAATACGATTGCCAAGCTGGCGCTGGGACTGGCCGACGACCCCCTCAGCGCCACCGCGCTGGCCAGCCGCGGCCCGCTGCTGCTGGCGCCGGCCATGGAGACCGGCATGTGGCTCAATCCGGCCACGCAGGAGCACATTCGGGCCTTGGTGCAGCGCGGCGCGTTCGTGGTTGGGCCGATGGAGGGCCGGCTGGCCTCGGGCGCGGTCGGCATGGGCCGCATGGCCGAGCCGCCCCAGATCATCGAGATGGCGCGCAGGGTGCTGGGCCGCAATGGCCCGTTGGCGGGCGTGCATGTGGTGATCACGGTGGGCGGCACGCAGGAGCCGCTGGACCCGGTGCGCTTCATCAGCAACCGTTCCACTGGCAAGATGGGTATTGCCCTGGCCACCTCCGCGCGCGACTTTGGCGCAGAGGTGACGATCATCCACTCCCCCTTGCAGGTGACGGTGCCCTTTGGCGTTGCCAGCGTGCCAGTGCGCACCGCCGCCGCGATGCGCGACGCCGCCTTCGACCTGCTGCCGCGCACCGATGTGCTGATCGGCGCCGCGGCCGTGGCCGATTACCGCCCCGCCACGGTGGCCGACCAGAAAATCAAGAAGAAGAGCGGCAGCCTGGAGATCGAACTGCTGCGCAACCCCGACATCCTGGGCGAGATCGGCGCACAGCGGGAGCGCACGGGCCAGCCCGCGGTCATGGTCGGTTTTGCCGCTGAGACCGAGGACCTGCTGGCCAACGCCAAGGCCAAGTTGGAGTCCAAGAAGCTCGATTTGATCCTGGTCAACGATGTTTCCGCGCCGCACAGCGGCTTCGGCACCGAGACCAACCAGGTCACGCTGCTGGACAAATGGGGCGATGTGCTGCCCTGGCCGCTGCTCAGCAAGGACGAGGTGGCCGACCGCTTGATGGTCTGGGTGGCGCGCCGCATCCAGGGCAAGGGGCTGGCGGATCTGGGAGCGTAGTGAGGTAGATGATGAATGATGAATGATGAATGATGAACGATGAATCCGGAATCCGGTTCTGGATTCATCGTTCATCATTCATCATTCATCATTCATCATTCACTCAATGATCTTGTGGATCAACACCTGCGGCGCAGGCGGGCTCTCGCTGATGCAGTAGGCTGACAGCAGCAGGCGGCGGCGGGCTTCGGCCAGACGCTTTTCGTCGGGGGCGTGGATCCAGCACAGCGGCTGGCCAGCCTCGACCGCGTCGCCGATCTTGGCCTCCAGCACCACACCGACGGCGTGGTCGATGCGATCATCCTTCTTCTGGCGTCCGCCGCCCAATGCCACGGCTACCAGCCCCACCTGATCGGCGCGCAGTTCAGCCACCCAGCCGCTGCCCGGCGCCAGCGCTGGCTCGACGATGGGCGCGGCCGGCAGCAGCGCCGGGTCGTCGATCATGGCCACGTCGCCGCCTTGGGCAGCGATTAGTTGGTGGAACTTGTTCCAGGCCTGGCCGTTGAGCAGTTGTACCCTGGCCAGCGCTTGCAGCTCCTCGCGCGTGCCGGGCCGGCCCCCCAGCCGCAGCATCTCGCCGGCCAGAGTGACTACCAACTGGGTGAAGTCCTCCGGGCCGTGGCCGTGCAGCACATCGATCGCTTCCTTCAGCTCCAACGCGTTGCCCACCGTCCGCCCCAGCGGTTGGTCCATGGCGCTGATCACTGCCGCCATACGCCGGCCCGCGTTGCGCCCGATACCTACCATCAACTGCGCCAGGTGCGACGCCTCCTCCAGGTCGTGCATGAACGCGCCCTGGCCGACTTTGACGTCCAGCACGATGGCGTCGGCGCCGGATGCCAGCTTCTTGGACATGATCGACGAGGCGATTAGCGGCAGCACGGGCACGGTGCCGGTCACGTCGCGCAGGGCATACAGCTTGCCGTCAGCGGGCGCCAGCTCGGCCGTTTGGCTGCCCAGCACCACACCGATCTCGCTCAACTGGCGCATGAACTGCTCGCTGCTGATGTCCACGCTGAAGCCGGCGATGCTCTCCAGCTTGTCGATGGTGCCGCCGGAAAAGCCCAGGCCGCGGCCGCTCAGCTTGCCCACCGGCAGCCCCAGACTGGCCACCAACGGCGCCAGAGCCAACGTGGTCTTGTCGCCCACGCCGCCGGTGGAGTGTTTGTCGACAATCACGGAGCCAGGCGGGAACAGATGGCGCAGGTCGAGTTGCTGGCCAGAGTGCAGCATAGCCAGGGTCAGCGCAGTCGCCTCGGCGTCGCTCATGCCCTGGAAGTAGATGGCCATTGCCCAGGCCGCCGCCTGGTAGTCGGGGATCGCGCCCTTGGCGTAGCCCTCGATGAAGAACTCGATCTCTTCAGCGCTAAGTTCAGCGCCATCGCGCTTACGGACGATGATATCGACTGCTCGCATGGGTCTGCTCCGTGGTGATGGGATGTGACACGCAGACATGACATTTCTTCTGAGAAATGTCATGTCTAGCGCCTCAGTGCCAAGCAGACATGACATTTCCCGGAAGAAATGTCATGTCTGGCGCCTGCCAGTCATTGTTAGCCGGCCCATTGTATCACAGCCAGCGCCAGGTAGCCGATTTCGTGACGGCCCCCTGTTGACCCGCCTGGAAGGCCGTGCTATAATCCGTCGGCAGCCGTTACGGCTCACCCAACCATGCTGATCGGAATCGACGCCAGCCGGGCGCTGCGAGCACAGCGCACCGGCACCGAGAACTACTCCCGGCAACTTATCCGCCATCTGTTGGCGCTGGGCAGCGGGCATCGTTTTCGTCTTTATTGTCCGCAGCGGCCGCCGGCCGGGCTGTTCGATCTGCCGGACCAGGCCGTCAATCGCAGCCAGTCCGAGCTGCGCGTGATTCCGTTTCCCAGGCTGTGGACCCATGCCCGCCTGAGCGTCGAGGTCACGACCCATCCGCCCCAAGTGCTGTTCGTGCCCTCGCACGTCCTGCCCGCGCTGCACCCGCGCCGCAGCGTGGTGACGGTGCACGACCTGGGCTACCGCTATTTTCCTGAGGCGCACAAAACCCTCGACCGGGTGTATCTCGACCTCAGCACCCGTTTCAACGCCCGCAGCGCGGCCCACGTATTGGCCGACTCGCAGGCCACCAAGGACGACCTGGTGCGCTTCACTGGCGTCGCGGCGGATCAGGTGACAGTCGTCCATCTGGGACGCGACGAGACGCTTGCGCCGGTGGACGACCCGCAGCGCATCGCCGAGGTGCAGCGGCGTCTGGGGCTTTGGCGGCAGGGCGAGCCAGCCGCGCCGGCCATTGTCTACGTCGGCACGTTGCAGCCGCGCAAGAATCTGGTGCGTCTGGTAGACGCCTTTGCGCTGGCGCGCCAGCAGCGGCCCGACCTGCAGCTCGTGCTGGCCGGCAAGCGCGGCTGGCTGGCCGATCCAATCTTCCAGCGCGTTGCGGCGTTGGGCCTGCAAGACGCCGTCCGTTTTCCTGGTTTTGTAGCCGACACAGACTTGCCGGCACTGCTCAGCAGCGCACTCTGCTTTGCCTTCCCTTCCCTGTACGAGGGCTTTGGCTTTCCCGTGCTGGAGGCGCAGGCCTGCGGCGCGCCCGTGCTGGCGGCCAACAGCTCATCGCTGCCCGAGGTGGCCGGCGACGGCGCGCTGCTGGTCGATCCGCTCGACAGCGCTGCCATCGCAGCCGGCCTGCTGCGCCTGGCAGAAGACGAAACGCTGCGCCAGCGGCTGCGTGCGGCTGGTTTTGCCAATCTGCGCCGTTTTTCCTGGCAGCGCTGCGCCCAAGAGACACTCGCGGTGCTGGAGGCGGTGAACCAGACTTGACCTGTCTTCCGAAGACATGTCAAGTCTGCTGCGATCGGAAGCCCGTGAACCAGACTTGACATGTCTCCGAAGACATGTCAAGTCTGCCGATGCCTATGACACTTGATCGCATCCTTGTCGTCAAACTGGCCGACATCGGCGACGTGCTGACCGCGACGCCAGCTCTGCACGCCTTGCGGGAGACATTTCCGGCTGCGCGGCTGGGTCTGCTGACCACACCGCCGGCGGCCGCTGCCGTGCGACCCAGCCTGGTGGACCGGGTGTGGACTGCGCCGCGCAACCTGGCCCGCCGGCCGGGCGAGCTGCCAGCCTTGGGACGTTTGCTAGTCGATCTGCGCCGCAGTCGCTACGACGCCGTGCTCTTCCTGCACCACCTGACGCTGGGCGCTGGCGTGGCCAAATATCGCCTGCTGGCCGCGGCCACGGCCGCGCCGCTGCGGCTGGGGCTGGACAACGGCAAGGGCGGCTGGCTGACCCACAGCGTCCCCGACGAAGGCTTCGGGGCTATGCACGAGGTCGAGTACTGGCTGCGGGTGGCTGGGCTGTTGGGCGCCAAGGCCAGCACCAACTTTCTGCACGCCCCTTACACCGAGGCTGACCTGGCGGCAGTGAACCCATTGCTGCACAGCCTGGGACCAGAGCCGTTGGTCGTGATCCATCCGGGCTCTGGCGGCTACTCGTTGGCTCGTCGTTGGGAGCCGGCCAAGTGGGCCGTGGTCGCTGACGAACTGGCGCGCCGCTACCGCGCGCAAATCGTGCTGGTGGGCACCGCGGAAGACGGCGCGGAGGCTGTACAGGCAAGCATGGCCCAGCCGGTGCTCAACTTGGCCGGCCAGACGACCCTCAGCCAGTTGGCAGCCGTCCTTGCCCAGTGCGACCTGTTCCTGGGCGCAGACTCGGGCGTGATGCACGTGGCCGCGTCGGTGGATGTGCCCATCGTCGCCTTGTTTGGCCCGTCCAACGCCCTGGCCTGGGGACCGTGGACGCCTGAGGCGCCCTCGACGGTGGTGCGGCTGGGCCTGCGCTGCTCGCCGTGCAGCTATCTGGGCCACAGCGTCGGCGCGCGCGGTGGCTGCTGGCACCGTTCCTGTATGGCCGACTTGCAGCCGCCGCAGGTGCTGGCCGCGGTCAAGGCATTGGGTCTGTTTGACGTATGGTCCCCGCCGGTTCACGAAACTGGCGGGGGCATCTGATCTTCATTCGTTCAATTCGTGGCCAAGACTCTTCCTTCCGTCAACATCCTGGGCGTGCGCGTCGATGCCGTGACCTACGTCGACGTGCTCGATATGATCGCGCGTTGGATCGAACAGCGCGGCCCGCATCAGATCGCTACGGCCAACCCGGAGTTCATCATGGCCGCGCAGAGCGACGGCGACTTCCGTCAAACCCTGCTCCACGCCGATCTGTGCGTGGCCGACGGCGTCGGTCTGCTGTGGGCGGCGCGGCGGCTGGGCATGCGCCTGCCGGAGCGGGTGACCGGTTCCGACCTGGTGCCGCTGGTGGCGCAGATGGCAGCGCAGCGCGGCTGGCGGCTCTATCTGTTGGGCGCGGCGCCGGGCGTAGCCGAGCAAACCGCGCAGAAGCTGGAGCGGCAGAACCCCGGACTGCGCATTGTGGGCGTCTATGCCGGCTCGCCGGGCCAGGACGAGGCGCCTGCCATCTTGCGGCGCGTGGCTGCGGCCGCGCCAGACGTGCTCTTCGTGGCCTACGGCGCGCCGGCTCAGGACCTGTGGATCGCTCGACATAAAGACGTATTGGGTGTGCCGGTCATGATGGGCGTGGGCGGCGCGTTCGACCACATCGTCGGCGTGCAGCGGCGCGCGCCGCGCTGGCTGCAGCGCATACACCTGGAGTGGCTCTTTCGACTTGTGACCCAGCCCTGGCGCTGGCGGCGTCAACTGGCGCTGCCGCGCTTCGTCTGGGCCGTCGTGCGCCAGCGGGGGCGCGGCCAGGAGGCGGCGTAATGACTAGCGACGACGCAACCCAGTTGGTCGCCAAGCTGGCCGGGCAGCGGGTGCTGGTGGTCGGCGACATGTTCCTGGACGAGTACCTGGTGGGGCGCGCGGTGCGGCTCAGCCGGGAGGCGCCGGTGCCGGTGCTGGAACGCACCCACAGCTTTGCGCTGCTGGGCGGCGCCTGCAACCCGGCGCACAACGTGGCCGCGCTGGGCAGCCGGGCGATCATGGTGGGCGTCGTGGGCCAGGACCCGGCCGGCCAGCGCCTGCTGGATGCACTGCAAGCTGCTGGCATCGACCCGGCCGGCGTGGTGCGAGACGAGACGCGACCTACCACCACCAAGACCCGTCTGGTGGCCGAGAGCGTGCTGCGCACCCCGCAGCACCTGGCGCGCATCGACACCGTGGAACGGAGGCCGCTGGATAGCTGGGTCGAAGCAGCGCTGCTGGAGCGGCTGGAGGCGTTGGCGCCCGGCTGCGACGTTATTCTGGTCTCGCACTACCGCGGCGCCGTCCTGACGCCAACGGTCGTGGAGCGGGTGTGCCAATTGGCCCGCCAACACGGTCTGTTTACCGCGGCCGACGCCCAAGCCGACCTGAGCCGCTTTGCCGGCTTCGATCTGGTCAAGTGCAACCGGGCTGAGGCCGAGGCTGAGCTGGGCCAGTCCCTGGCCAGCGAGGACGATTTCGAGCGCGCGCTGACCCGCCTGCTGCCGCTGTTGAACGTGGCGCACCTGGTGGTCACGCGCGGCTCCGATGGCTTGTCGGCGCTGCAGCGCGGCCAGGCGGTGATCCACAGCCCGGCCGTGCCGGTTGGCGAGGTGTATGACGTGGTCGGCGCGGGCGATACCGCGGTGGCAGTGTTGGCGTTGGCGCTGGCTGCGCGGCTATCTATGTCCACGGCCGCGCATTTGTCCAACGTGGCGTCCGCCCTGGTGGTGCGCAGGCTGGGCAACGCGGTCGTGCGGCCGGCGGAGTTGGTGGAGGCGCTGAAGCAGGTATCCGAAGGCCGGACGGCGCGGCCTGTCGCTGCGTCGCCGCCGAATGAATTCGGCGTCTGACACAGCCAAAGCATGCTAAAGCAAGCTCAGCCCTGCGCACATCAGCTTGCTTTAGCATGCTTGCCGGATATCAGCCTGCGGTTTCAAACGCAGGCTAGCCGTGCGACTGGAGATTGTGATGGATTTAGAGCATAGATGGAGCGGGCAAGTGCTCAATCAGGATGAGGCCGCGGTTTGGGCGGCGCAGGTGCGCGCGGCCGGCAAGACCGTGGTTTTTACCAACGGCTGCTTCGACCTGCTGCACCGCGGCCATGTGGACTACCTGCAGCGCGCCCGCGATCTGGGCGACGTGTTGCTGGTAGGGCTGAACGGCGACAGCTCCGTGCGCCAGCTCAAAGGCCCTGGCCGGCCGATCCTGCCTGAGGCTGACCGGGCTGTTGTGCTGGCTGCGCTGCGGGCAGTGGATGCCGTCGTGATCTTTCAGCAGCCCACGGCTGAGGCGCTGGTGGCCGCCATTCAGCCCGCTGTCTATGTCAAGGGCGGCGATTGGGGCGCGGGACAGCGTACCCCGCCGGAGGCCGCCGTCGTCCTCAGCTATGGCGGCCGTGTCCAGTTCATCCCCTATCTGCCAGGACGTAGCACCAGCGAAATTGTCGCCCAGATCCGTAGCTAAAGCATGTCTCAAGCGCCTTTCACCGAACCCACTCCACTCCCTGCGCCGCTTCCGGTCGAAGCGTCGCCCTCACTGGCCCGCTCGGCCAGCATCATCGCGTTCGGCAATATCGTCAGCCGGCTGCTGGGCCTGGGGCGCGAGACCACCATCGCCTATTTCTTCGGCGCGTCGGGCCTGGTCAGCGCGTTTCAGGCCGCCAGCACCATCCCCACCATGGTCTTCGACCTGCTGGTTGGCGGCATGTTGAGCGCGGCCTTGGTGCCGGTCTTCAGCGATTACGCCCGGCCCGAGCGGCGGCGCGAGTTCGGCCAGGTGGTGGGAACGGTGCTGTCGGTGATCGGGCTGGTGGTGGCGGGGTTGGTGGTGTTGATCATGGCGCTGGCCGAGCCGTTGGCGCGGCTGGTGGCCGGCGGTCTTTCGCCTGAGCTGCTGGAGGTCACGGCCGCACTCCTGCGCATCATGACGCCGGCCGTCTGGTTCCTGGCCGTCTCAGGAGTCGTGACGGGCACGTTGTTTGCCCTCAAGCGCTTCACCTTTCCCGCCTTCGCGGCTGCGGTCTACAACCTGGGCATCATTGTGGCCGCGCTGCTCTTCCATGAACGGCTGGGCATCTATTCGCTGGCGGTCGGCGTGCTGCTGGGCAGCGTGCTGCAGCTTGCGCTGCAAGTGCCTGATCTGGTGCGGGCGCGGGTGGTCGTCAGCATCGGCCTGCGCCATCCTGCCCTGCGGCGCATCTGGCTGCTCTACCTGCCGATCCTCTTTGGTCTCTTGGTCAGCCAGGTGCAGGTGATCATCGACCGGCGCCTGGCCTCGGGCACGGGCGAGCAGAGCCTGGCCTGGATGCGCGACGCCACCACCCTGTTCCAGCTTCCCCACGGCCTGGTGGCGGTCGCGATCAGCCTGGCCGCGCTGCCGGCCCTGGCCCAGTTCTTTGCAGCCGGCAACGAGGCTGACTTCCGAGCCACCCTGGGCCGCGGGCTGCGCATGGTGCTGCTGCTGATCACGCCGGCCACCGTGGGGCTGTGGGTGTTGGGCACGCCCATCGTGCAGTTGATCTTCCAGCGGGGCGCGTTCATGCCGTCGGACACCGCGGCTGTGGTCTTGGCGCTCAACCTCTACCTGCTGGGGCTGATCCCTGCCTCGCTGGACTGGCTGTTGAACTACACCTTCTACGCCCGCAACGACACGCTGACGCCCGCCATTGTGGGCGTCATATCGGTCGGCATCTACCTGGTCTTTGCGCTGCTGTTAGTCAGGCCGTTTGGCTTCCTGGGGCTGGTCTTCGCCGACTCCATGAAGCACACGGGGCACTTTATCCTGATGTGGTTGCTGTTGCGCCGCAGGCTGGGCGATCTGCGCGATCTGCGGGCTGGGACCACTGCGCTGCGCACGCTGGCTGCGTCGGCCGTCATGAGCCTTGGCCTGCTGCTGCTGGTTGCGGCCATGCAGCCCCTGCTGCCGGCCGGCTTCCGGGGCAACCTGCTGTTGGTCACGGTGGCCGGCGGGCTGGGCGCTGTCATCTATCTTGTGCTGGTCAGCCGCCTGGGCGTTCAGGAAGCTGGCATGGTGGTGCAGCGCTTTGGCCGGCGCCTGCGGCGACGCTAAACGCCGCAGGCGCCAGGCGCTTGTGCGACGATTCGCACATCACATGACCAGGTTTGATCAAGTGCCGGGCGCCTTGTACGTGTACGGTGTACTAAATTGACCGGCCGCACTGGTTGGCGTATAATGCTCTGCGTCGATTCCCACTTAGAGAGGTTTTGAGGTCCTATGGCGAAGAAAGTTCGCAAACCCCGTTCTTCCAGCCCGCGCACCTACGGCCAATCCGGTCCGCAGCCGTCGCAGTCCGTCCCGCCCATGCAGGCCAGCGCCGAGGCGCGACCTGCCTATAAACCTGCGTCTACGTCATCTACGCCGCCGTCGGTGGCCTCCAAGTCCGCCAAGCAGGTCGACCTGCGGGCCGAGTATCCCTTTGTCGGCAAGGACCTGCGGTCGCTGGGCTTGACGGCCGCGGCCATGTTTGCCGTGCTGGTAGTGCTCAACCTGGTGCTGAACTTCGTGCGTTAGGGCCGGCCAACCTGGCTGGCAAGGCTGCTGGCGGCCGTTGAGCCGCCGGCAGCCTTTTTGTTGCCTGCTGTGGGGCTCAGGCAGCGGGCGTCTGGCTCTCCTCTGGCCGCGCAGCGCCTGACAGTTGCGGCTGGACCACGCGCGGTTCCAGAATGGCGCTGGCGGCCCCGTGCAGCGCCCACGCCAGCCAGAAGTTGCGGCTGAGCAGGTAGAGCAGGCTGGTGGCTGCCAGCAGCGCCGCCCGCAGCACCCGGCGCTCGGCCAGGCCGGCCCGGCGCAGGTCATGCCACAGGAAGGGGCTGAGCGCGCCCTGCACGGCCAACAGCGCGGCCGCCAGCCACGTCCCCCAATAGATCGGCGCAGGCGTCGCCGCGCCAGCCAACGCTTCGATCATGGCGCTGCGGTAAAAGGCCCACTGCCATTGCAGCGCGCCGGCCTCCATCACCAGCACGACCGTCAGCGTGATGCCATGGCTGAGCGTGAGGTAGGGCGGGCGGGTCGGGTAAGCGCGGCGATAGCTCAGGCCGGCCGCCAACAGCACAGCCAGGGCGCCGGCCGCGAAGAGCAGCCCGCGCCCCAGGCTCCAGCCCAGTTCCACCTGGCTCAATCCCATCAGCCGGGGTGACAGAATACCCAGCAGCAGGGCGGCGTAGCCTGGCAGGATGAGCCATAGCAGCCGGGCCAGCCACAGGGCTAACTGGCCGGGGATGCTGGCCAGCAGGCTGGTCCAGCGTCCACCTGGCCCGCTGCGGCGCAGCGCGAGCCACAGCCCCCAAGCGGCCAGCGCGTAGAAGGCCATGGAGCCCAGCACCCAGGGCAGCAGCGGGGAGTAGTCGGCAATGGCGCTTAGGAGCGTGGACATAGGGCGAAACGGTGGGAATTGGAGTAGCTGGCTGGCCGGGGTATAATCGTTCCGCAGATAGCTTTGAAAAGCAAAACCGGCTTCCTAGGAAGCCGGTTCAACCGATCTGGTGGGCGAGAAGGGACTTGAACCCCTGACTTCTGCGATGTGAACGCAGCGCTCTAACCGGCTGAGCTACTCGCCCTCCCAACGACGCAGATTATAACACTGAAGGATCAATCAGGCAAGTTCCTATGCGACGAAGAAAGCATTATAGCCTGGCCTATTTGCTGGTTTTGCTGGCCGCACTGGCCGGTTTCTTTTTGATCCGCGAGCGGGCGCGCGCCATCCAGGCGCCGCAGATCGCCCTGCCCAGCAGCGCGCAGCAGGTGATCACGGAGCTGGATCTGTTCGGCCTGTTTGCGCGCTTGATTCCAGGCGTGACGCCCGCCGCCTCGCCCACCCCGTCCATTCCGCTGCGCACCCCT
>JBAQCH010000360.1:0-8222 GCA_049294015.1 Anaerolineae bacterium | reverse complement strand
GCCTGCTCGCGCGGCCCGGTCGATGGCCCGCTGGGCCGGCGGCGCCCAGCCCGCACCGTGCGCTTGGGTTCGCCGCTGGTATAGAGCGCGTTCAGATTCTGTGGCTGTGCCTGGCCGCTATGTGTCTCGGCAGCCAAAGCCAGCTCCTGCTGGAACCAGGGGCCAAGCCAGGATCTTGTTTTCATTAGGACGTGCCTCCTTGCACTGGACTACGGCGGCGAGTCACCCCGCTGGCCGCTGTCATTGCTTGTCAGCCAGGTAATCGCCGGCAAGCTCACCCCAATTGTACGCAAGGCCGACAATCCGACAAGTAGCGGCCCCTGCTACATGCTCGATGGCAGTGCGCCGCCTTTGATTAAGAGGATTCGTCAATCAGCTCGCTTCATGGCACAATCCCAAAGCTGCAACGGGTTACTTGCCACCTGGAACGGACATTCCCATGAACGAAACTTCCGCGGCGCTGCGCGCGGCTGCCAGCGATGTGATGGCGATCGACGATGTCACCGAAGGGGTGGCATCGCCCTATGTGGTCTTTCTGGGCGATCCGCCGCCCCGACCGGACGAGCCAGGCCATGGGGTGCGGCTGCGCGGCCGGCTGCTGCTGCCGTCTGACCAGGCCTACGACCGGCTGACGCAGCGCTATGGCAGGCTGGGCTACACCCCGCTGCTGCGCCCGGACGAGGACAGCCCGGCCGGCCAGGTGATCCTGGCGCTGCCAGGCCAGTTGCGGCGCGCCAGCCAGCGTTTGGGGCGGGCCGGCCTGCTGTTCGCGTTGACCCTGCTCTCCTGTCTCTTCGCCGGCGCGCAGATGGTCGAGGGAGTCACAGAAGTCAACTGGAACCTGCTGGACGGCCTGCCCTACGCGGCGGCGCTGCTGGGCATTTTGGCTGCGCACGAGATGGGCCACTACCTGACGGCCCGGCGCCTGGGCACGCCGACCAGCCTGCCCTACTTCCTGCCCATGCCGCTGGGCTTCGGCACCTTCGGCGCGGTGATCAACATGGCCGCGCCGCCGCGCAACCGCCGCCATCTGTTGGCCATCGCCGCGGCCGGGCCGCTGGCGGGTCTGGCTGTGGCCTTGCCTGTGCTGCTGTTGGGGCTGAGCCTGAGCCGCGTCGAGCCGCTGCCCACGGCCGGGGCTTATCAGATGGAAGGCAACTCGCTGCTCTACGCGGCGCTCAAGTTCCTGATGTTTGGCCAACTGCTGCCGGCCAACGGCCAGGACGTGTTCATCCACCCGGTGGCCTTTGCCGGCTGGGCGGGGCTGCTGGTCACTGGCTTGAACCTGATCCCGGCCGGCCAGCTCGACGGCGGCCACGTCGTCTACGCCTTGTTGGGCGAGCGCTGGTCACGCATCGTGTTATGGATCGTGCTCGTTGCGCTGGCCGGGCTGGCCTTCCTCTGGCAGGGCTGGATCCTGTGGCTGTTCCTGATCTTCCTCTTCGGCCGCATGCGGCTGGCGCCGCTGGACGACGTGACCCGGCTCACCCCGCGCCAGCAGGTCCTGGCCATCGCCATGATCATCATTTT
Source organism: Anaerolineae bacterium (assembly GCA_049294015.1). Classification (GTDB taxonomy): domain Bacteria; phylum Chloroflexota; class Anaerolineae; order JAAEKA01; family JAAEKA01; genus JAAEKA01. The sequence continues at coordinate 6,692 of JBAQCH010000360.1, read as the reverse complement.
CTTTCTGGTCTTCACGCCCATCCCGCTGCGCATCGTGGGCGCGTAAAACGCAACTCGTAACCCTGTAACCCGTGACTCGTAACCTGGAACTTGGAGACGCCGGGCGCAGACTCCGGGTTACGAGTTACAGGGTTACAGGTTACGGATTCTCACAGACAAACAGCCCTCAGACACTTCACGCTTCACGTTCCACGAGTCCCGGATCGTCGTTTGCCACATGATTGACGCGCCGCGAGACGGGGTAAGCAGCCATGCGTTCGGCGGGATAGGAGCGCAGGATGTCCAGCCAGATGGCCGGCTCGGCGGCGTTGTCCAGCCAGAGGGCCTCGTGCTCCGGCAGCAAGATGGTCGGCATGCGGTTATGGATCGCCGCTACCAGCTCGTTAGGCTCGCCGGTGACGATGGTGAAGGTGCGCAGCAGGCTGCCGTCGGGCGCATCCCAGGTCTCCCACAGGCCGGCCATGGCGAAGGGCTCGCCCGAGTCCAGCGTGATGCGCATGGGCTGCTTGCCGGTGGGTGTCTTCTGCCACTCGTAAAATCCATCGGCCAGCACCAGGCAGCGCCGTTTCTTCAACGCCGCGCGAAAGGCCGGCTTTTCGGCCAGCGTCTCGGCGCGCGCGTTGATCATGCGGCTGCCGATGGAGGGATCCTTGGCCCAGAAGGGCACCAGTCCCCACTGCAAAAGCTGAATGGCCGGTGGTCCATCGTTGAGGATCACCGGCAGGTGCTGGGTCGGCGCGGCGTTGTAGCGCGGCTGCAAGCCGTCGGCTGGCAACGCAGCCTGAAAGCGCTCGGCCAGCCGATCGGGGTCGGCAAAGATCGTGAACCGTCCGCACATGGGAAACCTCCGGGGTGACGTCGAGACCCTGCGGGTTTTCGGAAACCCGCAGGGTCTGAGCGGCGATATCGCACTGATGTTCTAATTCTATCTCATTCGCATTCAATTGGCAAAGGCGCGGTGGATGCGCCACCACTCGCAGAATCACAAGGCCCTGGCATTGCGCCAGGGCCTTGGTCGTTGGCTGGACGGTCCCCGTCTCCCACCCGTCGCCACAGCCAACCTGGTAATCTGTTATTATGAACGCCGATCAGACGCGAATTCTGTCATCCCGATCTTCAGGTCGTCCACAGATAAGGGCGCCAGACTGGGTTGCGCTGAGCGTCGTGCAGCAGCGCGGCCGGCGCTCCGATGGGCTTGCCCGGCTGGCGCAGCAGCGTCATGCCGGCCTCCTCAGGCGTGCGGTCGGCCTTGGCCGCGTTGCAGACCGGGCAGGCAGCCACCAGGTTCGTCCAGGCCCAGGCGCCGCCGCGCGACTGCGGCAGCACATGGTCAATGGTCAGCCGGGCAGCCGGCAGCGGCAGGCCGCAGTACTGGCAGGTGTAGGCGTCGCGGGCCAGGATGGCCGTGCGGCTGAGAGCCAGCGAGCGCTGGCGTAGCAGCGTCACCCGTGCGCGCAGGCGGATCACCGCCGGCTCCGGCATGGCCAGCGAGGGCGAGCGCACGGTGCGTTCTGACGCCTCGACCAACTGAGCCTTGTCCTGCAACACCAGCGTCACGGCGCGGCGCAGCGACACGACATGCATCGGTTCATAGGTTGTGTTGAGCAACAGCACAGACATCATGGTTGGTAGATGGGTAGATTGGGTGATTGGTTGATTGGGTGACTGGGTGACTGGAGACTGCTCACCGTTCATCACTCATCATTCATCACTCATCCTTCCAATGTCGGTCAAGCTGTTGGCCCGGGGCAGGCCCCCGCCGCCACTCGCAGGTTCATCGAGCGTGCCGCTGGCGTACTGGCGCTGTTGCTGGCTCTTCGCCAGCCGCGTTCCACCAGATTGGGCGGTGATCGTCGATAGATCAGGCCAACTGCTTGCCGAAGGACGCAGGGGCGGGAGTCGAACCCACCTTGGCTGCCGCGTAGGCCGCCCAGTTCCCGGAACTGTTCCCTGCACAACGTTAAAGACCCTTTGGGTTTCTCGACGCCAACGACGAATCGCTGTTGGCAATCGTCCCCTGTTTGCAGCTCCTTGTGGTCAAGCTCGGAAACCCAAAGGGTCTGGCGCTCGACCACCGAGCCTGCTCCGCCCTGCACCGGTGCGATGAGCGCCGGTGCAGGGCCGTTTTGAGCCAACACCTGAACGACCAAATCCCACGACCCACCCTCACGGCAATCATCGCAACGCCAGCACTGGTAGTACGCCTTCGACAATACCCCTGTGCGCCATACCGTTCTACCCGGTACGCCTTCATCAGCGATATAGTTTAGGATTCTATAGTTGTAACGACGGGTTTGCGCCCACCGGCCTGATATGGCGCCTCAGGCAAGGAGATGCCCTCAGCGTTGCGCGACTGACCGCTACACCGGTCGTTCAGGTAGTCCACGGAACTCTCACGCCATGAGTTGCACACTCCAGTTCGCAGCCTGCAGGCGCATGTCCAACGCCCGGCGCTCCTTGGCCAGGGCGTCGATCTCCTTCTGCATGGCCGCCACGTCCACCGTGACGATCGTCCGCACCTCGCTGCGGGTCACGACCCCGCGCTGGCGCGCCATCCGGGTCATATTGATCGTTTGCTCCAGGATGCCCTGGCGCAGGGTCAGCATATCGCGCCGGGCGATGGCCTCCATCAGGCTCCAGCCTTCCTCGCCAGGCAGCCGGGCCGCCAGGTTGGCGCGATTGATCGCCACGATCAGGCGTTCCAGATCAGCGATAGCCGCGTCGACCTGCGCCAGCAGCGCCTCCGGCGTTTCGGCGGGCGTGTCGCCCTCCTGCACATGAACGTTGACAGCCAGGCGCTCTTCCAGGCTGTCCAGCCGTTCCTTAAGGCCCTTGCGCTCCACCAGCGCCTCGGCCAGGGTCATAGTGAGTTCGAGTGTCATGTTTCGGTTCTCCTGTCAATCCTTGTCTTGCAGACCCTGCGGGTTTCCGAAAACCCGCAGGGTCTTGCGTTGTCAATTCCAGATCGCGTCGCCGCGCGTGCTCTCCAGTTCGACCAGTGTCTCACGGGCGATGAAGATGATCTCACGCAGCCAGCCGCGCAGCGCCTCCAGCGGCAGGTCGCTGACCATCTCGACCCGGCCCAGGCTGGCCGCGTCGTGCAGCAGGTCCAGCTTCATGCACAAGTCGCCGAAGCCGTCCTCGCCGAAGTCGAAGACCATCTGGTGGCGCACCATCAGTTCAAGCATAGCCTGTGTGGTCATCATAGTCTCCTTGCAGACCGGTTACACCGCTTGGACGAAGAAGAAAGCCGCCAATACCAGGGCTGCCAGGCTGATCAGCGTGCTGAGGCAGCTATCGTTCTGATCCGGTGCGCCGTGCTGGGCAATCACGGCGTAGATCAGGCCGAATGTGAACGCAATACCCAGGCAGAACGTCCCTGCGCCGAAGGCCAGCAGTTGGCCTATGCTCATGGTGGCACCTCCGTGTCTGGCTACAACTCCACGATAGTCGACTCCGCTGCTGTCTGACTGACTGGATGGCCGCTCGACGAACGATGCGCAACAAAAAGGGCGTGAGACTTGCCGGCCGGTCTCACGCCCTGGTTGCCATGCTAGGGAGCAGGTTATGCCCTGCCCAGGCAGCTTGCCATCTCATGGCGAGATGGCTCCAGGAATGTGAGACTGAGTGCGGTTGACCAGTTGGCTCGGCAGCATAGGCAACGTTGCGCCGCCCGCGTCCATACGCGCGCCGGCAAGTTGGCCGCTGTCTACCGACCAACCGAGGCAAAAGACGCCGGTTATCGTGTAACGCGATTCCGACTGGTTTCTGCCGTGGATACAACCGTTCCTAGCTGACATAGTGCCCGTTCTCCACACGGGTGGTGTCCAACATGGCGAGGATGCTCGACCCTTGGATGAACACTCGCCGCATACCGCTGGGCTGGCTGGCTGCCAACTGCCCGCTGCTGATCAACCGCTTTAACGTGCTGAGGCTGACGCCCAAGGCCTGGGCGGCCTCCTCACGGGAATAAACGACGTTTTCTTGGATAGGTGTCTTACCGCGCATACAACTTTCTCCTGAATTCTTTCCGCTGCTCGGAGTTTATCACGAATTACTGGATATGTCAAGGGGTCAAAATGGATCAAACACGGTAATTTTTGGTCATTACGGTTCATGGCGGGTCAAAAAGGATCAGAATTGGATAATCCTCTGCGCACCCCACACAGTTTGTCCATGATTCGGTTGAGCAATTTCGAAGGGATGATGACCGCCGCTGGCAAAGCGATGAGTCACGGTCATACTAATGAATGGCAAAGTGGGGCGCGGCGAACGCTTTTCAGTCGAGCGCGCCAGAGAAGAGAACAATTACCACGCAACAGGACTACGACAGGCGTGCTGGCCGACGCCGATCCGGCGTGGCGGCCGGCTGAGCTCCGCGATGAGCTGCTGGGCACCGAGCTGACGGTGCGCTTCAGCACGGCCAAGCTGCTGGACTACGAGGCGGACATGGCGGCGCTGGAAGGCGAGGCTAACCCCTTCGCCCTGGTGGTGCTGGCGCATGCGGGCATGCGGGCCACGGTCGCTGATCCACATGCCCGGCCGGATTGGAAGTTCGGTCTCACCCGCCGCTTGTTCGAGCGAGGCTACACGAGGCAGTAGTCCGACTTGCAGCGCCGGTTCGCCCGTACTGTGGTGCCGGAGCGGCGGCCGGTTGTGGTCATCTCCACCGACTACCTAACGATAAAGGGCGGCTGGCACGGACGCTGTAACACGTCCGCACCAGCCGCCCTTTTGTGTCGGCTCTCACTCCACATAGCTGTACCGGTTCAGCGCCTGCGGATTGCCCGGCTCCGGCACGATGGTGTCGGGCTGGATGAAACGGCCTAGCTGCGGGTCGAGGTATCTCGCGTTGTAAAAGTACAGCCCGATTGTACGCCTTCGGCAGTCTTCCCGCTGACCTGTAAAGCGCCAAGTGGTGGGTGTCGACCCGCTGCTGAGACGCGTCTCGCCCCAGGGACGATACAGCACGCGGCCCAGTTCGACGCCGTCGGTTCCCCGATCTGTGACGTTGGTGCCACCCAGATGGTCGCCCAGCAGGTAGCTGGTCTGGGTGCCGCTGCGCATGGCCACGCGCACACCGCCCGCGTAGTAGTACTGTCTGACCGTGCTGCCGTTATCGCGCTCGTAGATGTTGCCCACGTAGACCGTAGTCGTGCTGCCGAAGGTGGCCTTGACCCGGTTGCCGTCCCCGTCGTGGACGAACGTGGCTGTGGCCGCGCCGCTGACGCTGGTCAGCCGGTTCTCGGCGTCGTAGCTGTAGGTGGTGGTGCTGGTCCCTACCTTGCGCTGCCGCAGGTTGCCGTTCTGCTTGGATGACCAGATGCGTGCACTACACATCTAGACCAGTTTCACTGGCTTCAGACTCACACCGCGCCAATTGTTCTCCATGATCAGACGCGCCAATTGATTCGAGATCAGAATCTCTCGAAAACCAATATGACTCCCACTGCCAAACCATTCCTGTGTTAGTTGGATGTCAACACCAGTACGGAGGGCATTGCGCCGGTAATGCATATAGCCACGCTTGTGGTAGCCATATTTCGTAAGGCTGCACTGTGGGCATGTTTCAGGTTGCAGTTGATCTTCTTCGGCCAGTCCTGCTTCAGCGATCTCTGGGAAGAACAGTTGCGACACCACTTGCGATGGCTGTCCTGTGCGGTGGAGTAGGACATCCCAACGTTCGTAACCACGAATATCCGCTGCTGCCAACGCCGTGATCACCTGTTGTGAGGTAAAAATCGTGTAGGTCCAATAGAGCGACATGAAGCTATGCTTACCCAAACGCGGTTCCTTCGCAAGCCGGAACGGCGCCTTTTGTCGGTAGCCTGCACCGCAATTGGGACACTCATCAGCATAGGTCGTGAGTTCCCAGCCTTCTTTTGGGGCAGGATAGCCTTGCTCGAAAGTCGGCGACAGGCGAATCCACTCGGCAGCTTCTATCTCTTGGGATGTGAAAAAGGTTTCGTAGAGATCGAGTGTTTGCTTCTGACGCAGGAGTTCGGCAATTTGGGGCCATCGCCTATCGGACTCAGCAATCTCGAAGGTCAGTATATAGCCGTCGCCTGGCAGCGGCGATTTGACACAATTGATCGCCCATTTGTCGAGCAGGTGCTCCACAGCATCTAATTTATTGTAGGTAATCCTATGCCAGATCTCCATGGTCTCCTCATTTGCCCAGCAACTGCCTTACGGCATCTAAAAGCTCTGGATACTGCCTGTACACGCTTTGGGCCGCCCTCCAAACGTCATCCAGTGTAGCTGAGGATGTAGTAAGAACCGATTTCATATTGTCATAGCCGATCGCATTCCGCCACGCGTTTGTGAAGGCCTGATGCTCTTGCGGCGTCAAGGCGACACTTGGTATCTTGCCGGCATTTAACCCCAAACCTTTGGCGAACCGTTCCTCTATCAGGTGGTGCGCATGCAGACCGGTTCCCCTGGTCATGGTGCGTAGCTGATTGAAAGAGCGGATGCCGAACTCGCCAGCTCGAGAAAAGGCGTTCAACCCACGTGAAGCAGCAACAGTGGTGGTAGCTGCAGAAGTTCCTGCTGCTACTGCCGCTTGCGTCCCCAGCGCCCCGGCTACGAACTGAGCCCCAGCGCCGAACGTTGCGCCCACCACAGCGCCACCACCTGTCCACAGCGCCGCCTCCTTCCAATTAAAGTTGTCCTGATGCGTTAGCGCATAA
>JBAQCH010000359.1:0-13279 GCA_049294015.1 Anaerolineae bacterium | reverse complement strand
GCCATGCCCGACGGCCGCGGCGAGCTGGCGCGGGCCGTGCTGGAGGGCGTGGCCTTCAATCTGCGCTCTATTCTGGAGATTCTTGTCGGCGCGAGCAAGACCTTCGAGGTCGCCGAAAACCTCGCAGGTCTGCGCAGCATGCGCCTGATCGGCGGCGGCGGCAAGAGCGCGCTGTGGCGCCAGATTTTGGCCGACGTCTGCGGTCTGCCCATCGAGCTGGTGGACCTGCCGGCCAACGCCACCGCGCTGGGCGCGGCTATCGCCGGCGGCATTGGCGTCGGCCTTTATCCCGACTACGGCGTGGCGCAGCAGTTGGCCCCTGTCGCCCGCACCGTCCGCCCCAACCCAGCGACACAAGCCCGCTATGCCGCGCTCTATGCCCTGTTCCAGCAGAGCTACAGCGCGCTGGAGCCGGTCTTCGGGCAACTGGCCGCGCTGCCGGAATAGGACACGGATTGTACAGATTACACGGATCAGAGAGGCAGAAAGTCAGAGGTTCAGATGGAAGACTTCCGTGAAATCCGCCGAAGGTCCGTGGCTTCCGTGATCGGTGATTGAAGGTTTCACAGCCATGACCACAGAGACAATTGTTCATCTGCATCCATCCTTCTTTGGCGAGGCGCAGCGGCCGCTGGCGAGCCGCGGCGAGCTGGCGGCGACGGCGTTCACCTTTCCCAGCGGCGTGCAGGCGTTGCGGCTGAGCAACCGTGTGGGCAGCATCGTCGTGCTGCCGTTCCAGGGTCAGCAGATCTGGGACGCGCAGTTCCATGGCCGCCCGCTGACGATGAAGTCGATGTTCGACCAGCCCTACCCCAACGTCGAGTATCTGCGCACCTATGGCGGCTTCCTGCTGCACTGCGGCGCGACGGCTATGGGCGTGCCCGCGGCCGGCGATTCGCATCCGCTGCACGGCGAGCTGCCCAACGCGCGCTACCAGCGAGCCTGGCTGCTGTCTGGCGCGGACGAACGCGGCGATTTCCTGGCGGTGGGCGGCGAGTACCGCCATACCGTGGCCTTCGCCGCCAACTATCTGGCCCAGCCGTTGGTCAAGCTTTACGCCGGCTCCAGCCGGCTGGCGGTGTCGCTGACGGTCCATAACCTCAAGCAGACGCCCATGGAGCTGATGTACCTGGCCCACGCCAACTTCCGGCCGGTGGACCACGGCCGGCTGCTGTACAGCGCGCCCTGTACGCCGCAGCACGTGCGAGTGCGCAGCAGCATCCCTTCGCACATTCATCCCGCCCCCGGCTACCGCGAGTTCCTACAGGAGCTGGCGGCCCATCCGGAGAAGCACAACGTGCTGGCGCCAGATCTGGCCTTCGACCCGGAGGTCGTCTTCTTCGTGGACTACCTGGCCGACGCGGCCGGCTGGGCCCATTCCATGCAGGTTCATCCCGACGGCGCGGCTGACTTCATCAGCCATCGGCCCGGCCAGCTCGACCATGGCGTGCGCTGGATCAGCCGGACGCCGGATCAGGACGCGCTGGGTCTGATCCTGCCGGCCACGGCCGAGCCCGAGGGCTACACGGCAGAGAAGGCCAAGGGCAACGTCAAGACTCTGGCCGGCGGGGCCATGTGGCGCTGCGACATGGAGCTGGGCGCGCTGACGGCAGCCGAGGCGCAGGCCCTGGCGGCGGAGATCGAGCGGCTCGTGGCCGGGTAATGTCCCTATGAGCACCATCAGCGATGTGGCTAAGCGAGCCGGCGTTTCCCCCGTGACCGTGTCCCGGGTGATCAATCGCGTCGGCAACGTGAGCCCGGCCACCCAGCAGCGCGTCGAGCAGGCCATCGACGACCTGGGCTACGTGCCCAGCGGCGTGGCGCAGAGTTTGCGCTCCAAGCGCACCCGCTCGCTGGCGCTGATCGTGCCCGACATCCAAAACGCCTTTTGGACTACGGTCGCGCGCGGGGTAGAAGACGCAGCCCAGAGCCGTGGCTATTCAGTTTTCCTCTGCAACACCGACGAAAACGCGGCCAAGCAACAGCGCTATCTCGACGTGGTTATCAGCCAACGCGTGGATGGCGTGCTCATTGCGCCCTACAGCTCCGACGCCAGCGATCTGTTTCGGCTGCGCGATCGGGACATCCCCACGGTAATGATCGATCGTCTGGTGGCTGGCTGGGAGGTTGACAGCGTGCGCGGCGACTCGCTGTCCGGCGCCTATGCCTTGGTAAACCACCTGATCGGCCTGGGACAGCGCCGTATTGCCATGTTGGCCGGGCCGGCGACGGCCACAACCTCGGCCGATCGGGTCACAGGCTATCGCTTGGCGCTGGCTGCGGCCGGCATGGACGAAGATCAGCGCTTGATCAGCTTTGGCGCGTATAAAGCCGAGTCGGGTGAATGCATGATGGCGCAGGCGCTGGGCGCGGGCGGCGCTCCTACGGCGGTTTTTGCCGCCAACAACGCCATCGCCATGGGCGTCATCGACGAGCTGGAGCGCCGCGGCCTGCGCATCCCCCAGGACATGGCCCTGGTCAGCTTCGACGACCTGCCCAACACTGCGCGGCTGTTTCCTTTTTTGACCGTGGCGGTGCAGCCGGCCTACGAGATCGGCGCCACTGCAGCCGAGCTGCTGTTCGACCGGCTGGACGCCAACGTTCCCTTGCCGCCCCGCCACATCGTTCTGCCCGTCCATCTGATCATCCGCCACTCATGCGGCAGCAGGCTGGCTGCCGGCAACGGCCATACCCTCAGCTTGCCGCTGCCCATCGAACCAGAAGCGCCCGGCGTGCTGGCGCCCCAGGTGCAATTTCAACCGGAGTAGCCCCATGGATATCAACACGATTTATGAAGCCGTTTTCGACGGCAACGCCAAAGCCGCTGCGGCGGCCGTAGAAGCTGTTCTGGCCGCCGGCGAGACGCCGGAAACGATCCTCAACGATGCCTGCATCCCGGCTATGGCCGAGGTGGGCGCGGAGTTCGAGGAGGGTGAGAAGTTCGTGCCTGAAATGCTCATCTCCGCGCGCGCCATGGCCGCGGCCATGACTATCCTACGGCCGTTGCTGGTGCAGGCCGGCGTCAAAACCGTGGGCAAGGTGGTGCTGGGCACCGTCCACGGCGACCTGCACGACATCGGTAAGAATCTGGTGGGCATGATGCTGGAGGGCGCGGGCTTCGAGGTGATCGACCTGGGCGTCGACGTGCCGCCGCAGAAGTTCGTGGCTGCGGTCCAGCAGCACCAGCCGGACATCCTGGGCATGTCAGCTCTGCTGACCACGACTACCAAGGCCATGTCCCTCACGCTCAGCGCGTTGGCCGAGGCCGGCCTGCGTGAGCAGGTCAAGGTGATGATCGGCGGCGCGCCCATCACCGACGACTTCGCCCAGAAGATCGGCGCCGACGGCTTCGCGGCCGATGCAGGCAGCGCGGCGCGCGTGGCCAATGCGCTGATGGGGCTGAACTGAAAACCAAACGATGAACGATGAAGGATGAATGATGAGTCTCGGAATCCGGACTCCGGACTTCGGACATTCATCATTCATCGTTCATCATTCATCATTTCTGGAGGATACTACCATGCCAGATTTCATCATAAATTCTCCCAAGAACCGTCTCGTCGGCGCCATGCCCAAGATCGGCATCCGCCCGACCATCGATGGCCGGCTGGGCGGCGTGCGCGAGTCGCTGGAAGCGCAGACCATGGCGATGGCGAAGAACGTCGCCACCCTGCTGAGCGAGACCCTGCGCCACGCCAACGGCCTGCCGGTGGAGTGCGTCATCGCTGACCGCACCATCGGCCGCGTGGCCGAGTCGGCCGCCTGCGCCGAGAAGTTCCGCCGCGAGGGCGTGGGCCTCACGATCACCGTCACCCCCTGCTGGTGCTACGGCGCCGAGACCATGGACATGGACCCGCACATGCCCAAGGCCGTGTGGGGCTTCAACGGCACCGAGCGGCCGGGCGCGGTCTACCTGGCGGCGGTGCTAGCCGGGCACACCCAGAAGGGGCTGCCGGCCTTCAGCATCTACGGCCATGACGTGCAGGACAGCAGCGACCAGAGCATCCCAGCCGACGTGGCCGAGAAGCTGCTGCAATTCGCGCGCGCCGGGCTGGCCGTGGCCACCGTGCGCGGCAAATCGTACCTCTCCATCGGCGGCACGTCCATGGGGATCGCCGGCTCCATCGTCGACCAGCCGCTGTTCGAGCGCTTCCTGGGCATGCGCGTCGAGGCCGTGGACATGACCGAGGTGGCGCGGCGCATCGACCGCGGCATCTACGACCCCGACGAGTTCCAGCAGGCGCTGGCCTGGTGCAACGCCAACCTGGTCAAGGGCAAGGACTTCAACCCGCCCGCCATGCAACACAGCCAAGAACAGCAGGACCGGGCCTGGGAGTACTCCATCAAGATGGCGCTGGTGGTGCGCGACATGATGGTGGGCAACGCGCGGCTGGCCGAGCTGGGCTTCGGCGAGGAGGCGCTGGGACACAACGCCATCGCGGCCGGCTTCCAGGGCCAGCGCCAGTGGACTGACCACCTGCCCAACGGCGACTTTCTGGAGGCGATCCTCAACAGCTCCTTCGACTGGACCGGCATCCGCGAGCCGTACATCGTGGCCACCGAGAACGACGCGCTGAACGGCATCTGCATGCTGTTCGGCCACCTGCTGACCGGCACAGCGCAGATCTTCGCCGACGTGCGCACCTACTGGAGCCCCGCTGCGGTACAGCGGGTGGCGGGCTACGAGCTGGCCGGCCGCGCGGCCGGCGGCATCCTGCACCTGATCAACTCCGGCCCGGCCACGCTGGACGGCACAGGTCAGCAGGAGTTGAACGGCCAGCCGGCCATGAAGCCCTACTGGCAGGTCACGCCCGAAGAAGCGCAGCGCTGCATCGAGGCCACCACCTGGCACACCTCGGCTGTCGGCTACTTCCGCGGCGGCGGCTGGTCGACCCGCTTCCGCACGCGCGGCGAGATGCCCGTCACCATGTTCCGTATCAACCTGGTCAAGGGGCTGGGGCCGGCCTTGCAGATCGCCGAGGGCTGGACGGTGGCGCTGCCCGACGCGGTGCATGACGTGCTGGACCAACGCACCGACCCGGCGTGGCCTACCACCTGGTTCGTGCCCAACACCGGCGGCGACGGCGCGTTCCGCGACGTGTACAACGTCATGTATCACTGGGGCGCCAACCACGGCGTGATCGGCTACGGCCACTTCGGCCATGATCTGATTACGCTGGCTTCGATGCTGCGCATTCCGGTCTACATGCACAACGTGGAGCGTGCTCGCGTCTTCCGCCCCAGCGCCTGGAGCGCCTTTGGCACGGCCGATCCCGAAGGAGCAGACTTCCGGGCGTGCGCGAATTTTGGGGCGTTGTATGGGCAGTATTAGAGTGACTGGGGGACTGGGTGATTGGGTGACAAGGTGACTGGGTGACTGGGTCATTTGGTCATGCTGAGGGCCGCCGAAGCATCCCCTTGCACCCTACCGCCGTCGTGTCATGCTGAGGGCCGCCGAAGCATCCCGGTTCTGATTAGCCGGGATGCTTCGCCGAGCCTCAGCATGACACACACCGATCAGCCGCCTCTCAATATCCACGCCCGCGGGTTGTGCTCGAAGCCAAGCTTGGGGTAGTAGTCGTTGGCCGCGGGGGCGGCCAGCAGCACGATCATACATTCCGAGCCCAGCCGGCTGCGGGTCTCCTCGATCAGCCGCTGGCCGATCCCCTGGCGCTGATATTCCAGGTCGACGGCCAGGTCAGCCAGGTAGGCCACGTAGCTGAAGTCGGTCAGCGAGCGCGCGATGCCCACCAGGCGCTCGCCGTGCCAGGCCGAAATGGTGAGGTTGGCGTGCTTCAGCATCCCCTCGAAGATGTCGGGCCGGTCGACGGGCCGGCGCTCGCCCAAGGTAGATCGGCGGTAGAGGTCGATGGCCGTCTCGACGGCGATCGGTGCATTGTCGCGGTATTCGATGTTCACTGGAGTAGATATCGGAAGCTGATGTCGGGATACGCGGTCGGAGCGCAGGTTCAGGCGCCCCATGATACTGGCTTATAGCGTGTTTAGCAGCGCAGTCTGGCGGGCGAAATATTCCTCGCGCGTGGATACTACAGGCAGATAAATGGCCAGCGCGAGGTAAACGAGAATGAACAAGCCACCCGTGATGGTTGCCAGCACGAGAAAGATCAGATGCAGCCAGTCAACAGGGATATCTGCATACGCCGCCAGCCCCTGGCAGACACCAAAGATCTCCTGTCCTTCCTTGATTCGATAGAGCTGGCGTCGGGTGCGAGGAGCTTGATTTGCCAGCGTTGGCTCGGCGCGGTCAGGCTCAACCGGACCTATCTCCGCCAGCACGGTGTTCACGTCGGCGATGGTGAGGACGCGTTCGTCTGAACCCAGCAGCGCCAGGAACTTCTCGCCGATCGATTGTTCCAGGTCGCCCAGCACTTCTTCATGATCCGGGTTATCTTTCAGATTTAACCGAGCGCGCTCCAGGTATCGCCAGAGGACATCGTAGGCATCGTCGTTTGCCCGGAATACAGCAGAATGGCCAGTCAGGCTGATTTGTGTCAATTTTCGCATGGTTGTTCTCCTAGTTCATCAATGAGAGCAGTCAGGGTTTTCCAGTACGTTCGGAATTCGGCCAGTTGTCTTTGACCCGTTTCAGTCAGCGTGTAGTACTTGCGCGGAGGACCGAGCCCGGATTCCTGCCATTCGTAGTCCAGCAGATCCTCGCGCCGCATCTTGCTCAGAAGCGGATAAAGCGTCCCTTCTTGAGTCGAGAAATCGGTGTTGCTCAACCGTTGCAGAATGTCTGCTGCGTACACCTTGCCAGCAGACACAATGCTGAGGATCAGGAACTCGAGCAATCCTTTTCGGAGGGTGCTGAATTTGTTCGGGTCTGTTTCCACAATAGTACCTTTCTGCGACAAGGTACCATAAGAAAAAATTTCTGTCAAGTTTCTTGCTCAATCAGCCAGGTACGCAACGCCTGCGCTTCTCATCTTGCCGCCAAGTGATGTGATCTTGTGACGACCAAGAGGCCGAGAAGCAAGTGATCGAATCGGCAGCCAAATGGCGGCGTTGACCAAGAACAATGCCTTGGCTGTATCGCTTGGGTTGACCCGCTGCGATAGTGCGCTCATCGTTGATCGTGGCTGTTCGCCGGCTGCCATTGGCTGCGCCTAACGGACTTCGAGTCGCACCGTCACTGTGTCGCCTTCCCCCAACGCCTCGGCGCGGCGCACGCTGTCTTTCAGGGGCACCAGGTAGCGGCCATCCTTGGGGAACAGGGAGGTCTTCCACTCAGTCTGGCCGATGCGAGCAATCACCGGGATCATCCCCCAGCCGTAGGTCACAAAACCCGATACGGCTTTGAGCTCGCGGCTCTGCTCGTCCGGCACGGTGACGAAAAAGAATGGAGCGGGGCCGCGCCAATACCAGATGGCGCCGTTGAATTCGATGGTGATGGGTTCCATGAGCAGATCTCGTCTAACAGAAATGAGTTCCAGCGTAGGTCGAGTAGCGGCTTGAGGGGAGGCATGTCACATAAGGACCGCCAAACCCAGCGTACACCTGCACATGCGTGCGGCGCAAGTGTCGAGACCGGAGCGGGTCTAGCGCGCGTAGCAGATCTACGGCGTTGTGGCTTTGCCCGCTTGCTGCCCCAGGAACATGCGCAACTGGGCGGCGTGCTCCTGCACATGGCGCAGGGTGTAGAGCAGCAGTTCGCCAAAGGGCAGCTCGCCCCAAGGGAAACGGCACAGCCGGTTGGCCTGTTCGCTGGACAGGGCCGCAATGGTCTCCTGGCATCTGCGGCGGCACAGTTCCTGGTAGCCCAACAGCTCGGCGCGGCTATAGGTGCGCGGCAAGACCTCGCCTGCTTCCATCTCCACCAGGTCGAACGCCGCCGGCGGAGCGAATCCCTCCTCCGCGCCGGTCAGGTAGAGGTCCAACCAAAACAGCGTATGATAGCTCAGGTACCAGAATGTCGAGAAGCCCGCGGCCGCCCACTGGTCGGGCTGGTCTGCCCACAGGCGGGCTTCCCACAGCTCATCCGGGCAGTCGCGCAGCGCATCGCCAAACCGGTCGATGGCCAGGGCAAACTGACGCCACAGCATGTCATTGTCGATGATACTCATCCGTAGACTCCTTGGCAGTTGTGCGCCCGTTGTCAGCCGGCTATCGGCGTGTTGACTAGCGCCACGATCTGGTCCAGCGCGGCCTCGGCCGCGGCTTCACCGGCCGCGATAGCCTCCTGGCTGCGGTCGAAGCCGATCAGCATGTCCAGGTCCGGCGCCAGCTCGGGGCGGATGATGATGTCGGCTGGCCACTGCTGCAAGTGCGCCTCGCTGGAGGCGGAGATCATGATCATCACCGTGTTCCACAGCTCACGGTAGACGCGCAGCGCGCGCCGTGGCTGCAAGGGGAGCACGACCGGGGGCTGGCCGGGCGTGTTGGCCTGAAAGTTAGGCAACACGTCCACGGCGATCACCACCTCCGCGCCCATGTGGCGCACCACGTCCACCGGCAGGTTGTTGAGCATACCGCCGTCCACCAGACGCAGCGAGCCGATCTCCACCGGCAGGAAGACGCCCGGCACCGAGATGGTGGCGCGCACCGCGTCGGCCACGCGGCCGCTGTCCAGCACCACCTCCCGACCGGTGTTCAGATCGACCGCCACCATGGCCAGCGGCCGGCGCAGGTCGGAGAAGCGGGTCTCCGGGCCGATGATCTTGGCGATGTAGTCGTAGATGCGCGCGCCGCGCACGAATCCGGTCTGGGTCAGGCGCAGATCGACGGCGCGGATCATATCCGTCCGGCCGCGGATGGCTTGCCTGACCGCGGCCTCCATCTGTTCGGCCGACATGCCGCGCGCGTACATCGCGCCGACGATGCCGCCCATGCTGGTGCCGGCCACCAGGCGGGGGAAGATGCCGGCGTGCTGCAAGACCTTGAGCACGCCGATGTGGGCAAAGCCGCGCGCCCCGCCGCCGCCCAGGGCGATGCCGAGTACAGGAAAGTGTTCGTTCATGGGGGTTTTTGTTTCTTTCAGGTGTCAGATGTGTTTGTTTTTAGTCAGCGCCGTTGAGCGAGGCCATTAAGTCCTTGAAGCCCTCCAGCGCAGCCTCGATGTTCTCGATGATGTCCGCAGCCAGCAGATCGGGGTCGGGCAGGTTGTCCAGATCGGCCAGGCTCTGGTCCTTGAGCCAGAAAATGTCGAGGTTGGTCTTGTCGCGGGCGACGATGTCCTGGTAGCTGAAGCGGCGCCAGCGGCCCTCGGGGTTGTCAAGCGCCCAGGTCTCGCGGCGTTGGTGGCGATTCTCCGGGTGATAGCAGGCGATGAAATCCTGCAAGTCCTCCAGGCGCAACGGGTTCTTCTTGAGCGTGAAATGCACGTTGGTGCGAAAGTCGTAGATCCACACCGCGCGCGTCCACGGGTCTTTGCTGGCCGGCCGGTTGTCGAAGAAGATGACGTTGGCCTTGACGCCCGGCTTGTAGAAGATGCCCGTGGGCAGGCGCAGCACGGTGTGCAGATCGGTGACCTGGAGCAGCCGCTGGCGAACGGTCTCGCCCGCGCCGCCTTCGAAGAGCACGTTATCCGGCACCACCACGGCGGCCTGGCCGTCGCTCTTAAGCAGGGTGCGGATGTGCTGCACGAAGTTGAGCTGCTTGTTGGAGGTGGTGGCCCAGAAATCCTGCCGATTGTAGGTGAAGTCCTCCCGCTCCTGCTCGCCGGCCTCGTTGGTTGCGGTCAGGCTGCTCTTCTTGCCGAAGGGTGGATTGGCCAGCACGTAGTCGAAGTGCTCGCCGGGATGGGCCAGCAGCGCGTCGGTGGGCGCGACCATGGACTCGCCGTCGATCTGGCCGATGTTGTGCAGGAACATGTTCATCAGGCACAGCCGCCGCGTGCTGGCGACGATCTCGTTGCCGCGGAAGGTGTGCAGCTTGAGAAACTCCTTCTCCTCCCGGTTCAGCGCATGGTTCTCGACCAGGTAATCGTAGGCGGCCAGGAAGAAGCCGCCGGTGCCGCAGGCCGGGTCGGCGATGGTCCGACGCGGCTGAGGACGCACGCAGGCCACCATGGCCTTGATCAGGGCGCGCGGCGTGAAGTATTGCCCGGCCCCGCTCTTGGTGTCCTCGGCGTTCTTCTCCAGCAGCCCCTCGTAGATGTCGCCCTTGACGTCCGATCCCATCAGCACCCACTCCTCGCGGTCGATCATGTCGATCACCTTGAAGAGCATGGCCGGGTCCTGGATTTTGTTCTGCGACTTGGTGAAGATTTGGCCCAACATGCCCGGCTTCTGGCCCAGCTCGCGCAGCAACTGCACGTAGTGGCTCTCCAGGTCTGCGCCCTTGCGGCTGCGCAGGCTGGGCCAGTTGTAGTCCTCGGGGATGGCCAGCGGTCGGTTGTAGGGCGGCCGGGCGTACTCGTCGGCCATCTTCAGGAAGATCAGGTAGGTTAGTTGTTCCAGGTAGTCGCCGTAGCCGACGCCGGCGTCCCGCAGGACGTCGCAGAAGCTCCAGACTTTGGCGACGATGGCAGAGGTTTGAGACATGGTTGTGTCCGGGATAGGTAACTGATCAGGCGCCGGGCACTTCTTGACTATGGAGCGCAATTTAAGTGCCCGGCGCCGATGGCATATAATGGGCTTCGTTGTGCTTGAAGTTGTTCGCGCCGGCGCCAGACCCTGGGGGTTTCCGTTGTCGACCACGAGTCGCCGTTAGCGCATGAAAACCCGCAGGGTCTGGCCAGGGAGTGATGCCATGAACCACGTAGAGATCAACGAATTCGCTTGCCACATGAGCGCCATCTTGCAGCGCGTGAACGGGGGCGAGATGGTCATGCTCACCTCAGACGGCGTTTCTGTGGCGTTGATGGTAGCGCCGGCCGAGGCCCAGGCGCTGGCGCGCCAGCGTCTGGCCGAGTTGCGCGCGACCGCCTGGGTGGGCGACCTGCTGGCGCCGCTGGGCGAAACCTGGGACGCGGAGGCGCCGGACGGGTGATCACGCGGGCCTGGCCTTTCTGATCCGCTCCAGCAACTGCTGCGCCGGTTCGTCGCTGGGGTCTTGCGGGACCAGCTTGCCGGCGAAGGCCCGCTGGAGGATGCTCTGGCGCAGCGCCTCGGCCTGGCGCAGCGCCGCGGCCAGGGTCTCCTCCAGCTTGTCCACCACCGACAGGCGGGCCTCGATCTCGGCGACGATGGCTTGTTGTTCGGAAGTTCCAGGGATAGGAACTGGCAAATTCCCCAAAACGGTCATGTTTATTGAGGCCAGATTCACAGTCTGTTTCGCATTGCTAAAGAAATAGTGCTTGGCGCCCTTTGTTTGCGAGTTAAGAGCAATGAAATCAGCATTGAGCAAATGCTGAAACACTCTTGCTCGAAAGATGTGGTTCTGATGAATACAGTTGGGTATTTCGCCTTGCCACACAGCGCCCCTGCCGAGCTTATCCTTGTCGCCGCCTTCGGTATACAGAATGTCACCCGGCTCCAACCTGTATTTCTCCAATTCTGTTGGAAGTGCCTCAATATCCCTCACATCTGCCAAGTCCAGATAGCCATCCTGAACGTTGGCGACTCTTAGGTAGGGTAACCTGACCGTTGGTTGTCCACTGAAATCTCTACCTTTCGTGATACCTCCAACTATCTCGGAAATGTCCCTAAGTTTCGCCCACGCCCACCCCTCCGGCAGTTCCCCCAGTTCCTCCAGCTCCCCCGCGCTCAGCGGCGCGAGCTCATCCGGCTGACGCGGCCTGGCCGGCTTGCGGCCCGTCCTGCCGGCCGCCTCCCAGCGTTGCACGTCCGCCTTCCACTCGGCCAGTTGGCGCTGGTGGCGCTGGGCGCGCTCGGCCCGGATCTGCGCCAGCAGCTCGCTGGCCGGCGGCGGGGCGTGCTGCGCGCGCCAGCGCTCGGTCAGCCGGCCGTCGAAGGCGTATTTCAGCACGGCCTGACGGTAGATGCGCAGGTGCGCCTGGGCCTGCGTCAGCGCGGCCACGCTGGCGTCCAGGTCGCTGAACAGCTCCTCGATCTTGGCGACGATGCGGTGTTGTTCGGGGAGGGGTGGGAGGGGAAACTCAATCTCCTTCAGGATGGCTTGACTTATGTTGGGTTGAGCACCACCAAATCGTTCATCGAGCAGAGCGGGACGATAAAAGAAGAGAAACCAGAAAAGGTACTTCGTTTGGACAAAGTCAGGCGTGAATACTCCAGCCACCGCCTGGTTTGTTGCAGCATCTATCTTCAAAATACCGAGTTTACCAACCGTCGCTCCATATAGAGCAATCGTTAAGGTGCCCGACGGAAATACCTTTGCCGATGAACTTTCAAGTGCATCACGCGAGATACGCTCTTCAGTCTCATAGATCAACCCGTTGTTGAGTTCGCCTGATTTTAACCAAGGGATCTCGCCATCGAAAAAGTCTGGCCTCTTTCTACTCGGCGTACCACCACTTGTTGTCCAACAGGTTTCGGAAATACTGGTCCAAACCCACCCAAGGGGCAGTTCGCTGCGGTCGTTGATGGAATCGGTCATGGGGATGGTCTCGTCGCAAAGACGTTGAAGGTTTTCCGAAACCTTCAACGTCTGGCAGGCGCACGCGCGGCTCACCGCCTCAGGCGGCCAGCGCCTCGTTCAGTTGCTCGATCAGCGGCGTCATGCGTGGGCCGAAGAGCTGCGCCATTCGCCCCGCGCCGCCGCGCGCGTCGAAGGGCGCGTAGTCCAGGTCGCCAGCCTCGAAGTGGATCGACGCGGCCACGTGCTCCTTGACCATGCGCAGCCAGTCCATCTGCTCCGGCGTAAAGTGGACGTTGCCCGCGTTCTGCTGGAACACCCAGCGCTTGAAGTTGCGGTCCACCGTCTGGTCGTAGGGCGTCAACACCTCGTCCAGCCGGGTCACGCGGCGGATCAGCGAGACCAGGGCGATCAGCTCGCTCTTGGGGCTGCGGCCGTTGGCCCGCTCCAGCCGCTCGTAGGCCCGCCAGACGTAGCTCGGCGCCAGGCTGGGCCGCTGGGCCTTGAGCGTCTCCAGCACCTCCTTGACCATCTGGAAGGTGATCTCGCGGCGGCGATAGGGCTGCTGATAGAAGATGCGCAGTGCGGTCAGCTCGTCGCGCTGCTCGGCCAGAAAGGCCTCGAAGTCGGCGATCACCGTCTCGGCCTGCTGGCCGGCCTCGCCGCTCCAGCCGGTGAATTGCACCTCGTCCAGGTTGACGCTGTCGATGATCTGCTCGTGCAGGCGGCGCACGTTCTCCACGTAGTCGTTGAACGCGCCGCTGAAGGGCGCCGCGGCCCGGTCCAGCAGGGCCTGCTGTGCGGCCAGCAGTTGGTCGGGCTG
>JBAQCH010000358.1:0-5704 GCA_049294015.1 Anaerolineae bacterium | reverse complement strand
GCCGAGTCCAGCGCGCTGATCTACCTCTCCTGCCACGGCGCCCGCATCGCGCACGGTCCGCTGGCCGGCGAATACCTGCTGCCGGTCGATGTGGATGGCAGCTCGCCGCAGGCGCTGGCGGCCAGCGCTATCTCCGGCGCCGAGTTCAGCGCCGCACTGCACGCCATCCCCGCCCGCAAGGTGGTGGTGATTTTCGACTGCTGCCACGCGGGCGGCATTGGCCAACCCAAGGATGCGCTGGTCCCCGCGCTGCAAGCCGGCCTGCCAGAGCGCTA
Organism: Anaerolineae bacterium; assembly: GCA_049294015.1. Classification (GTDB taxonomy): domain Bacteria; phylum Chloroflexota; class Anaerolineae; order JAAEKA01; family JAAEKA01; genus JAAEKA01. The sequence goes on along the minus strand of JBAQCH010000358.1, from coordinate 5,429 downwards.
CTACCAGGCGCTGCTGGCCGGCCGCGGCCGCGTTATCCTGGCCTCCTCGCGCAGCGACGAGTACTCCTACACCCTGCCCGGCGCCGCCAACAGCGTCTTCACCACCCACCTGCTGGCCGGGCTGCGCGGCGACATCGCCAGCGACGACGGCCTGATCCGCATCTTCGACCTGTTCGAGTACGTCCAACCCCGCGTCACCCAATCACATCCGCACCAGCATCCAGTCTTCAAGGCCGAGTTGGAGGAGAACTTCCCGGTGGCGTTGCGCCTGGGCGGGCAGGTCAAGGCGATCGCCCGGACCAGCGACGGCTATCAGTACGATGCCTACCTGCTCTACGCCGAGAAGAGCGAGCACGACGCACACTGGGTGGCCAGCCAACTCATCCCCCAGCTCGAAGCAGCCGGCCTGCGCGTGGCCATCTCGGCCGACGTGCTGCAGGCCGGCGTAGCGCGCGTAGCCACCATCCAGCGCGGCATGCAGCAGGCGCGACGCACGGTAGTGGTCCTGTCCAATGCCTTCCTGGCGGACTCCAAAGCTGCGTTCGAGGCGCTGCTGGCCCAGACCATCGGCATCGACCTGGAGAATCGCTGGCGGGTGCTGCCAGTGCTGATCGAGCCTATCGACCAAAGCCAGCTTCCCTACACGCTGACCAGCGCCATGGCCGAGCCGATCGACCTGGTCAAGCCGCTGCGCCCGGCCTACGGTATCCCGCGCCTCATCCGCAACCTGCAAGTGCCGCCGCCGCCTATCGTCCCCATGGGCAGGTAACCAATCCCTGGCACGGTTGAGGATGGCCTGCGATATCTGGCGATATGATGTTGCGCCGCCAGAGGAGCCGATCGGTCGCGCCGGCCTGCGCTGGTGGCGGATGATCTCACCATTGTGACCCGTCCCACTCCCACGCTTTGAACTTTGGGGTACAATCGATGTAACTATCCAGGTGCCGGGCACTTGAGATCGATTTGTGGGCCTGAGTCGGCGTTGCGGGCATCCGTGCAAGCGCAGATTCAAGTGCCCGGCACCTATGGCTGAATAGTTGCCAATCGATTACGATACACACAGAGCCGTCGTGGGCCTTTTCGGCCGGCCTCAGAGCGTTCTGGACTGGCGGTCCTGCGGCGAGCTCGACGGCCCAACCGTCCGGCGCATCGAGAGTTGAAGCATGGGACAAGATCAAAGGAAAGTGTGAAACAAAACATGAGCAACACGGCAATCGACAATGGCAGTGTCCGGGTCGTCGGCCTGGTGGGCAGCCTGCGGCCCGGCAGCTATACCCGCCTCGGCGTGCAACTGGCATTGCAGGGCGCAGCCGAGTTGGGGGCAATGACCCAGTTGATCGACTTGCGCGACTATACCCTGCCCTTCTGCGACGGCAGCAAGGACGAACATCACTACCCGCCCGATGTGGCACGCCTGCGCAGCGACCTGCGCGCGGCCACCGGGGTGATCCTGGGCACGCCCGAATATCACGGCGGCTACAGCGGCGTGCTCAAGAATGCGCTGGACCTGATGGGCTTTGCCGAGTTCGAAGGCAAGACCCTGGGCCTGTTGGGTGTTTCGGGCGGACGCATAGGCGCGGCCCACGCGCTGGCCGGGCTGCGCACAGCCAGCCGCTCGCTGCGCGCCTGGGTGCTGCCATTGGAGGTGTCGATTCCCCAGGTCGGGCAGCAGTTCGACGCCGACGGCGCGCTGAAGGACGCAGCGCTGGCCGAACGAGTGCGGGACTTGGGCCGGCAGGTGGCCCGTTTCGCCTTCCTCCACAGCTCGCAACAGGCCATGGCGTTCCTGCGAGCGTGGGAAGAGGCGCCCGTCAATCCCGGCGGCGATTGGACAAGTTAAACCTGTTGCAACCTTCCCGCTGTGGCAGGTCTGTACGCAGCGCCGAGCCACACTCCAGCCACACGGGGATCAGATAGACAAATCATGAGATAGCGATGAAAACAAAACGTTGGCTGTGGATTCCAGTGTTGTTGGTTTTAGCGACAGCGGCGACCCTGCTGTGGCGTGAGCGCAGTGAGCCGGCGGTGCAGGCGCGTGTTCAGGGTGCAGGCGAGGCGGCCGATATCAGCGGTTTCGCGCGCGCCACCGGGCCGCAGCCGCTGAGCTTTCCAGCCGACTACGGCCCGCACCCCGACTTCCAAACCGAATGGTGGTATTACACCGGCAACCTGGCCGGCGCCGATGGTCGCCACTTCGGCTACCAGTTTACGATCTTTCGCCGCGCGCTGCTGCCGCCCGACCAACGCGCCGAGCGAGCCTCCGATTGGAACGCTGACCAGGTTTACATGGCCCACTTTGCGCTGACCGACGTCGCCGGCCAGCGCTTTCATTCTTTCGAGCGGCTGGCGCGCGGCGGCGCAGACCTGGCCGGCGCGCGGGCCGAGCCCTACGCAGTCTGGCTGGAGGATTGGCGGGTCGAGGACGTGCCCGGCCAGCCCGGCGTGACGCGCGTGCAGGCGGCCGCGGGCGACGTAGCCATCGACTTCCTGTTGACCGACCGCAAAGGCCCGGTGTTGCAAGGCGATCAGGGCTACAGCCAGAAGGGTCCCGATCCTGGCAACGCCTCGTTCTACTACAGCCTGACCCGGCTGGCCACCGAGGGCACGGTAACCGTGGGCGACGCCGTGTATCCGGTCACAGGCGCAAGCTGGAAGGACCATGAATACAGCACCAGCGCGCTGGCCTCTAACCAGGTCGGCTGGGACTGGTTCGCCATCCAACTGGACGACGGCAGCGAGCTGAAAGCCTTCCATATTCGCCAGTACGACGGCAGCGTCGATCCCTTCTCGGCCGGCAGCTTCGTGGACCCTGACGGCGCTGTCACCTATCTCAGCCGCGACGACTTCCAGGTCGAGGTCGGCAAGACCTGGCGCAGCCCGCGCAGCGGCGCTGAGTACCCGGCGCGCTGGACGCTCACCGTGCCCAGCCTGGGCTTGCGGCTGGAGTTGGAGCCGTGGCTGGCCGACCAGGAGCTGAACGTCTCCTACAACTACTGGGAAGGTGCAGTCAAGGTGACAGGCGAACGCGCCGGCCAGCCGGTCAGCGGCAACGGCTACGTGGAGATGACCGGCTATGCCGGGTCGATGCAGGGACAGTTCTAGAGCCCGGTGAATGGAATTCACTGACTGACAGCACGAAGCCGCCTCAGCGGCTGGGGAAGAGTTCCCAGCGGCTGAGGGCGCTTCGTATTTTCAGCCAGGGATTTTCAATCCCTGGCCAGAGACCACCATGCCACACCAGCTCATTCTCGCCTCCAGCTCTCCTCGCCGCCAAGATCTCTTGCAGCGCCTGGGCGTTCGCTTCGAGATCGCCACAGCCGACATCGACGAGTCGCAACAGCCGGACGAGGCGCCGACTGCGCTGGTGCAACGGCTGGCCAGAGAAAAGGCGCAGACCGTTGCCGCACGCCGGCCGGGCCGCGCCGTGCTGGGCGCTGACACCATCGTTGTGCTGGACGGGGAAGTGCTGGGCAAGCCAGCCGGCGCGAACGAAGCAACAACGATGCTACGCCGCCTGTGCGGCCGGCCGCACACGGTCTGGAGCGCCCTCTACGCGTGGAATCCTGCGTTGGACTGCGTGGCGGCCGCGCTGAACGAGTCGACCGTGTGGATGCGATCCTACGGCGAGGACGAGCTTGCTGCCTACGTGGCCAGCGGCGATCCGTTTGACAAAGCTGGCGCCTACGCGATCCAGCACCCTGGTTTTGCGCCCGTCGAGCGCATCGATGGCTGCTACAGCGGCGTGATGGGCTTTCCCTTGGGCGAGGTGGCGCAGGCGCTGCGGACGATCGGCATCGACGTGCCGGGCCAGGCGGCCGTTGCCTGCCAGCCGCAGCTTGGCCGTTGCTGTCAGATCAACCCACCCGGCCAGCTTTGACGAGCACAGCAGGGCGTGTTACACTCTGCGCACCGCCAACCACAAGCGCCGGACGCAGGAAACAGTCGCTTTCGATCCCCAAGCGCCCGGCGCCTGATTGGTAGACAAACTCAACAGGTGAGCCCAATGATCCGAGACTATCATCGCTGGTATAGCCCGAACCTGGGCCGCGACATGGAGCTGTTGGTGTACGGCTACAGCGGCGCACGCGTCATCGTCTTTCCCACCTCCCAGGGGCGCTACTTCGACTGGGAAAATCGCGGCATGGTCGACTCCATGGCCGATCCCATCGAGCGCGGCTACGTCCAGGTCTACTGCGTGGACAGCGTGGACGCGGAGAGCTGGTATGCGCGCTGGAAATGGCCGGGCGACCGGGCCTGGCGCCAGACGCAGTACGACAACTACCTGAGCCGCGAGCTGGTCCCCTTCACCCAGCGCAATACCAACCCCTTCTTGATTGTGTTGGGCGCCAGCTTCGGCGCCTATCAAGCGGTCAACTTCGCCTTTCGCCACCCCGATCTGGTCGGCCGTGTGCTGGCGATGAATGGGCTGTATGATATCGGCGATTGGACCGATGGCCACCACGACGACAACGTCTACTTCAACAACCCGGTGCAGTTCGTCAAGAACGAACACGACCACGGACGGCTGGAGCAGATGCGCCGGATGGACATTATCCTGACCACCAGCGAGACCGAACCGCTGCGCGGCGCCACGGAGTACTTCTCGCAGATCTTGTGGGAGAAGAACATCTGGCATGCGCTGCGCATCTGGAACGGCTGGGCGCACGATTGGCCGTACTGGAAGGATATGATCCGGCTGTATTTAAGCGGGGCGAACTGACTCGCCCTCACCCCCGGCCCCTCTCCCAGGGGGAGAGGGGGGGCGAATCGAGGCGTAAACTCGACCTTAACGCTGTGGCCGATCTCGTGCCATGGTCACGCCTCGCTATGGCAGGGCGCGGAAGGCGTAGCCTTGCTGGCCTAGTTCTTGAAGGATCGTCTCGAGGGCAGCGACGGTCTGCTGACTGCCGCCGCCGCCGTCGTGCAACACGACGATGGCGCCGGGGAAAGCGCGCTGGATGACCAACGATGAAATCGCGGCCGCGCCCGGTCGGCGCCAATCCTTGGGGTCGATGTCCCAACCCACGACTTTGTAGCTCAACGCATCGGCATAGGCGGTGGTATTGGCGTCGACTCCACCGCCAGGGGGCCGCAGGTAGCGCCATCTGTAATTGGCCGGCGACAGATCGCCCAGGGCCGCGGCTACCAGGTCTTCGGTGGCTTGCAGCTCCTCGGCAAAGGCCTCCTGGCTGCGGCCAGCCAGCGATTGGTGGCTGAACGTGTGGTTGGCGATGGCATGCCCGGCCTCGGCCAGCAGGCGCAGCGGCGCCGGCGCGCGCCGCACGTGCAGGCCGACCACGAAGAAGGTTGCCTGGGCGTCGTAGCGCGCCAGCATTTCCACGATCTGCGGCGTCAACGCCGGGGTAGGGCCGTCGTCGAAGGTCAGGTAGAGGACGGGCTGGCCGTCGACAGTGCGCAGCGGCAGGCCC
>JBAQCH010000357.1:0-20212 GCA_049294015.1 Anaerolineae bacterium | reverse complement strand
GGCCTGCTCGGCGCCGGCCGCGCCTTCGGCCGTCTGCACCTGCTGCTGTTGGGCGTGCAGGCGCTCTTGCAGCGGGCCCAGCTCGCCCAACAGGTCCAGCCGGCGCGCCTCCAACTGGCGCAGCCGCTCGTTGCTGACGGCCAGCTCGCGCTGCGTGCTCTCAGCCCGGCGGTGCAGCAGGCTGCTCTCGCGGTGCCAGTCGCCCAGTTGGTTGCGCAGGTCAGTATAGCGCTGGCGCAGATCGGCGTCGCGCTGGTCCAGGCGGCGCAGCAATTCGTGGCGCGCCTCGACCACCATGCGGGCGCTGTCCTCCTGCCCATGCGCGGCTTCCAGCGCAACCAGCGCCCGGTGCCAGCGATAGCCGTACCACAGGCGCAACTGGGCGTCCAGGTCAGCCTGCACCTGCATGCGCTCCTCAGCGCGGCGGGCCTGCACCTTGAGATAGCGCAGGCGCGGCTCGGTCTCACCCAAAATATCATGCACCCGCTGCAAGTTGAGACGGGTTTCTTCCAGCTCGCGCAGGGCCGTGGCGCGTTTGGCCTGGTGGCCGGTGATGCCGGCCGCCTCCTCGATCAAGGCGCGGCGTTCATCAGGCTTGAGGGAGAGGGCCTGGTCAATCAAGCCCTGGCCGATGACGGTGTAGGTGCGCTTGGCCAGGCCAGACTGGGCCAACAGGTCGCTGATGTCACGCAGCCGGACGCGCGTGCCGTTGAGGTAGTACTCGTTCTCGCCGGAGCGGTAGGTGCGCCGGGTGACCACCACCTCGCCGTAGTCGACGTTGAGCCAGCCGTCGCTGTTGTCCAGGGTCAGGCTGGCTTGGGCCATGCCCAGCCGGGCGCGCTCATTGGAGCCGTTGAAGATCATGTCTTCGCTGCGCTTGGCGCGCAGCCGGCCATAGGTCTGCTCGCCCAGCACCCACTGGATGGCGTCGGCGACGTTGGACTTGCCGCTGCCGTTGGGGCCGATGATGGCGGTCAGGCCGCCCTTGAAGACAAAATCGGTCTTGGCGGCGAAGGTTTTGTAGCCTTGCAGTTCCAGTTGTTTCAGTCGCATGGTTTGCTTTGGAACGCCGTACAGCGGTTTTCCAAACCGCTGGCCCACGATTTGGAAAATCGTGGTACGGCCCAGTCTGTGCAAGATGTCGAAACACCGTACAGCGGTTTTCCAAACCGCTGCCCACGATTTGAAAAATCGTGGTACGGCGCAGTCTGTGCAAGATGTCGAAACACCGTACAGCGATTTTCCAAATCGCTGGCCCACGATTTGGAAAATCGTGGTACGGCGCGGTTGTACGTCTAGCTATGTCGGGGCTGTCAGCCGATGGCGTTTTGCAGGATCGTTTGGTAGAGCGGCGTCAGCAGGGCTTGCAGGACGATGCCCAACAGGATGGCGCCCAGACCGGCCAGCAGCAGGCGTTTGCGGGCTTGCAGCCAGGCCGCCAGATAGGCCGGCCGCAGGTCCATATTAGCAACCGGCTCGGCCAGCACCGCGCCGACGACCAGGTAGCCCACCAGGCGCACGATCATCCACAGCGGCCAGGCGGCTATGGCCAGCAATACAGGATTCTGCGCGCCAGCCAACAGCGAAGCCACGGTAAAGTTGAAGCGGTCCAGCGCTACGGTCAGCAGCAAGATCCCGCCTACACCGCCGGTCAGCGCCATGGCCACGGCGTAGAGCGCCAGATCGACGACCTGGCGGCCGTAGTCCAGCGCTGGCGCCATCTGCACCGGCGGGCCGCCCTCGCTCCACGCCAGCCAGGCTGTGCGGTATTCCAGCCCACCCTGCACGGCGCGCGCGGCGGTGTCGGCAAACAGCAGGCTGGCCACGATTACCGACAGCGACTGCACTGCTACCCAGAAAAGCGCCAGCGCTACCGCCTTGCGGGGCCGGCCCTGACGCAGCGCCCACAAGAACATGGGGATCAACACGGCCGCGCTGAGCAGCGGCAGGCAAAGCTGCTGGCCCAACAGGATCGGGAAGAACGTGGTGGCCAGGACGCCCAAGGCCATGGTCGGGTAGACGATCCAGTCGTCCAGCACGTTCTCGGCCAGCGAGTTAGGGAGATCGTCTTGCGCACCGTCCCAGTCATCGCCTGCCATAGCCGCGTCGCCAGTGTCCGGATCTGGCTGCGATTCGGGCAAGTCGATGGGCAGTTCTGTTTGTTGATCAGTCATCAGGCTTGGTCGGCTGTGGCCGGTCTCCTGACCGAACCACTCAGACGGGCACGGTCGGGAGACCGGACCGAGCAAGATAGGGATGGTCAGGAGACCGGCCACAGCGCAAGATGAGCATCTGCCAGCCCTTCATCGTAGCTGCGCAGACGGGTGTGCAGCAGGCGCTGGGCCAGGCGCACATCCAGGGTGCAGTTGCGCGGGCGGCAGAGGCCGCTGCCCAGGCTCTCGCCCGCCGTGATTCCGGTCGGGTCGAGTCCCAACGCGCGGGCCAGGCGCTGGCCCATCTGATAGCGGCTCAACGGCTGCGGGCCGGCCACGTTAAGCACGCCGCTGAATGGCAACTCAGCCAGCTCGATCAGCGCCGCGGCCAGGTCCTGCACCCACACCGGCGAGCGGATTTCATCGGTGAACAGGGTGATCGGCCTGCCGTGGCGCAGGCTGTCGCTGATCCATGCGCTGATCGGGTCCAGCGGCTGTACGCGGCAGATCAGCGAGGTGCGCACCACAACCGCGTCCGGCGCAGCCTGCTGCACCAGCGCCTCCGCATCGGCCTTGGCAACGCCGTAGGGGTGCAGCGGGCCTGGCCGCGCCGACTCGTCGTAGGGGGCCTGTTCGCCGTCCAGCAGCACGTCGGACGACACATGCACCAGGCGTGCGCCCACGGCGGCCGCCGCCTGGGCCACATGGCCGGCGCCGTGGGCGGTGATGCGCTGTAGGTCAGGCCCTTCCTTGCGGTAGGCCGTGTGGATGATGACGCGCGGCTGCACGCGCTGCACAAGCTGCCGCACCGCCAGGGAATCACCCACGTCCAGTTGAACGGTGCTGACCCCGCCTTGGCCGGCCGGCTCGCGGCTAAACCACGTGCCCCAGAGCGCCGCGCGGCCGGCGGCCTGGCGCAGCACTTCGCTGCCCAGCAGGCCGTTGGCGCCCGTTACCAGACAGGGCCGGCTAGAGTCAGATGTTCTCAAGGCCGTTGACCTGGGCCACAGCCGGCTGGGAGGCTTCGTCTGCGGCGTCGTTCTCGCTGGCCAGGACTGTTTCCATGGCCGGTGGGATGATGACTTCGTCGTACTGATGCGCTTCCACGTATTGCAGCGCGCTGGCGGCCGCCTCCTGCGACGCAACTTGCTTCGACTTGCCAAAGCCCACACCCCAGACCACGTCGTCGATCACTGCGTGCACCGTGAACTGTTTGTCGTGATCTGGGCCGTTGGCCTCGGCCGTGCGATAGCGCGGCGTGGCGCGAAACGTGTTCTGGCTCCACTCCTGCAGACGGCTCTTGGCGTCCTTAAAGGCTGCAATGTCGACGAACTCGGGCAGAGCTGGCTCGATCAGGGCAAAAAGCAGCCGCTTGACAGCCTCCAGGTCTTGGTCCAGGTACAGCGCGCCCACTAACGCCTCGAAGGCGGCGCACAGCGTGGCAGGCCGGTCGCGGCCGCCGCTCTCCGCCTCGCCGCGGCCCATCTGCAAGTGGCGGCCCAGGTCGAACTGGAGTGCGAACTCGGCCAGAGTCTCCTCGCGCACCAACGTAGCGCGCAGGTTAGTCAGCATGCCCTCCCGCATCTCGGGGAAACGGTGATAGAGGTATTCGCCGACGATGAAATCGAGCACGGCATCGCCCAGAAACTCCAGCCGCTCGTTGTCAGCCTGCAGCAGGTAGCGGGTTTCGTTCAGGTAGGAGCGATGGGTCAGGGCGCGCTGCAGAAGGGTCTTATCACGAAAGACGAGGCCGCTGGCCTGTTCAAAGCGTTGCGCGGCCTCCAGCGCAACGCGGGCGCGCGATCCGGGCGACTCATAGTACACGGTTGACAAAGCCTCCAGGGCCTGATCAACTTCCCTGTGCGCAAGACCGGGCAGCCAGGCGCGCCCACAGGGAAGTCCATCAGTTGACTCATAGACTTCGGAAATCGCCGGTGGTGGCTTTGCTGCTCACCGGCGACTTCCGAAGTCTGCGATACGGCACGGTGTCGTGGGCCGATTATAGCACAGCGCAGGGAAAATGCCACAACCCTGGCGTGACTTGCCATCCGGGCAGTGCGCAGTATAATTGTGCAGTACCCGCTTGCCAACGACGTGCGCATGTCCTGCGCACGTCTTGTGTGTGCGTGGTTGATGAGGTCAAGGACCAGGAGGTATTCAAGACACACGGTGCTCAAGCTTTTTCGCCGATCACAAGAAGAACAGCGCGCTGACGAACAGCGCATTCACGAGAGCCTGGAGAAGACGCGCGGCGGCTTCATGGGCCGGTTGGGCGCGATCTTTCAGGCCAATGAGATCACCGAGGCGACCTGGGAAGAGCTGGAAGAGACACTCATCATGGGCGACGTGGGCATCGAGACCACCGAGGCGTTGGTCAGCCGCGTGCGCGAACGGGTCAGCAAGGAGGGCGTCAAGCGGCCTGAGCAGGCTCAAGCCGTGCTGAAGCAGGAAATGCTGGCTGTGCTGGGTGGAGCCGACCCGATGGAGATCGACGAGCCGCGCCTGTTGACGGTCATCCTGATCGTGGGCGTCAACGGGTCTGGCAAAACCACCAGCATCGCCAAGCTGGCCCGGCTGTACAAGCAGCACGGCCGCAAGGTGGTGTTGGCCGCGGCCGACACCTTCCGCGCGGCCGCGGTGCATCAGCTCGAAATCTGGGGCGAGCGCGCCGGTGTGGAGGTGATCAGCCAGGGCCAGGGCGCCGACCCGGGCGCGGTGGTCTACGATGCGATCCGGGCCTGCCAGGAGAGCCGCAACGCCGATCTGCTGATCATCGACACGGCCGGCCGGCTGCACACCAAGTTCAACCTGATGAAGGAACTGGAGAAGGTGCGCAATGTGGCCGCGCGCCAGGTCCACAAGGCGCCGCACGAGACATTTCTGGTGCTGGATGCCACCACCGGCCAGAATGCGCTCAGCCAGGCGCGCCACTTCAAGGAGGCCGTCGCGATCAGCGGCGTGATCCTGACCAAGCTGGACGGCACCGCCAAGGGCGGTATGGTCTTTGCCATCGCCAAGGAGTTGGACCTGCCCGTGCGTTTCGTCGGCACCGGTGAAAGTATGCATGACCTGGCGCCGTTCGACGCGCGGGTGTTTGTCGATTCGCTGTTTCAGTAGCGATGAAGCGTAATGCGTAACCCTGTAATCCGGAACCCGGAACTCGCAACTCGCAACTCGCAACTCGGAAACAACTCCCACCTACTCTGGGTTACGGGTTACGGGTTACGGGTTACTGACCAGACGCGACGCGCAGAGCTGCACAACTAAGGCATGAAGGAAAGCAACCATGGACGAAACTAAGAACCAGCTCATCGAGCTAGGGGAGCGTGTCGACACGCTCAGGGGGCGACTTTGACGTCGCCGGCATGCAGGCGCAGATCGACCAACTGGAAGAGAAAGTAGCCGACGCCAGCATCTGGAACGATCCGGCAGCGGCCCAGGCTATGATGCGCCAGTTGTCGGATCTCAAGGGACAGGTCGATCTGTGGGACGGCCTGGCGCAGCGCATCCAGGAGGGGCTGGAGCTGCTGGAGTTAGCCGAGGCCGAGGACGACAGCGACACGTCCGCAGCGGTGGCCGCCGACGCCGACGCCATCACCGGCGAGATCGATCGCCTGGAGTTCCAGCTTGCCCTCAGCGGCCCGCATGACCGGGGCAGCGCGATTCTGTCGATCCACGCCGGCGCGGGCGGCACCGAGGCGCAGCACTGGGCCGACATGCTGCTGCGCATGTATCTGCGCTGGGCTGAACAACACGGCTACAAGACCGAGCTGACCGACCGCACCGCGGGCGAAGAGGCTGGCATCAAAAGCGCCACCATCGAAATCGAGGGTGAATGGGTCTATGGCTATCTGGGCTCGGAACGGGGCGTGCATCGGCTGGTGCGCATCAGCCCCTTCGACTCATCATCCCGCCGGCACACGTCCTTCGCCCTGGTGGAAGTTCTGCCGCTGTTGGATGACGACATCGAGATCGAGATCAAGCCCGACGATGTGCAAATGGACGTCTTTCGGGCCGGCAGCGCAGGCGGCCAGCACATGCAGAAGAACTCGACCGCAGTCCGCCTGACCCACCTACCCAGCGGACTGGTGGTGATCTGCCAGAACGAGCGCAGCCAGATGCAGAACCGCCTGTCGGCCATGCGGGTGCTGCGCGGCAAGCTCTATGACCTGGAGTTGCAGAAACGCGAGGAACAGACCGCCCGTCTCAAGGGCAAACACGTGGAGATGGGCTGGGGCAACCAGATTCGCTCCTACGTATTGCAGCCCTACCAGATGGTCAAGGATCTGCGCACCGAGTATGAGGTGGGTAACCCGCACAGCGTGCTCGATGGCAATCTGGACGGTTTTATGGAAGCCTGGTTGAAAGAACGTGTGGGAGAAGCACAAACCAGCGGCTAGGCCCAACGAAAAGCACCGAGGGCTGGATGAAGGTTAAGAGAATGATCTAGTGGTCGCGCCGCGGCGTCGCCGCCGAATGATGAAGGTCAAGAAAATGTTCCGGTAGTCGCGCCGCGGCGTCGCCGCCGAATGAACCCGTAGACCGGGCAGGTGTTCGGCGTCTGACACACCCGAAGCATGCTAAAGCAAGCTCAGTCGCGCACCAGCTTGCTTCAGCATGCTTTGCGGGTATCAGCCTGCGGTTTCAAACGCAGGCGGCGCTGCGGAGTTCTGGCAATCAAAGGTTGGGCAGCGACGCAGCAGGCTTCCGGCGTGGCCTTTCTGGCAGCCTGCCGTTGAATCACCCTGCCAAGCGAACGAAGGGAAGAAAGACCTTCATCGGCAACGCCTGGTAGTGGTAGCCGATGTCAGCCGCGCCGCGATCCGTTTGACCCTCGATGTGGGTGGTGAGGTGACTGAGGCCCAGTGACTGGGCTGTCTCAGAACAGGCGTCGACCAGCGGACTGACAGCTTCCGGCTCGCGGCCAGGCTGCGACAGATAGTGAGACCCCAGCACTCCGGTGACAAACTGGGGATTGGCTAGCAGGTCGCTGCCGCCTGGCGCAACGCCTTGATAGTTGGCCAGACGGTTGTCGAACAGGCTGTTGCGCATGGACTGGCTGGGCTGGCCGCCGCCGCTGCGGATGCCGAAGTCGTTGCCGACAATCGCGTTGTAGGCCAGGTTCGGAGAAGCGCCAGGGGCCAGCAGAATGCCATCGCCGTTCTGGTCGCGGCCGTTGTTGGCAATCGTGTTGTGGCGCAGCGTTGCCTGCGAGTTGCTGAGATAGAAGCCCGCGCCGCCGCTGCTGGCGCGGTTGCGAGTGACCAGGTTATTTTCCAGCGCGGGGGACGCATTGATAATCACCACGCCGCCGCCCAACATGCCTGCCTGGTTTTCGACGATCTGGTTGCCGGCTACCCGTGTGTCGCTGTCCACTACGTAGATGCCGCCGCCGTGCTCGCTGGCTACGTTGCGACTGACGTAGTTATCGGTAATCTGGCCGTGGCTTCCACCCATCGCCACGATGCCAGCCGCCACATTGGCCGTGTTGCCTGCGATGGTGTTCCTGGTCACCACCGGCGCCGAGTTGCCATTGATCGCGATGGCGCCGCCGCTGAGCCCTGCCTGATTGCGCACCAATGCGTTGGCGCGCAGCGTTGGCGAGGCTTGTACATTGACCACGATCGCACCCCCGTGGCGACTGGCGACGTTGCCGATGAATTGGTTGTTCTCCAGCAGCGGGGACGCGAGCTTTTCAATCTGAATACCAGCGCCATCGCCAGCCCGATTGCCCTCGAAGCGGTTATGGCTCAACGTTGGCGCGGCTTGCTCGTAGATGGTCATGCCGCCGCCCACGTCACCAGCCTGATTGAAGCTGATCACATTGCCCATCAAGGTGCCGGTTGACCCGAACTGGAAGATGACGCCGCCTCCGTCGATGCCAGCCGTGTTGTTCAGAACGTTGTTGTAGTTGATCTCGGCCTGGGCGCCTGTCTGAACGACGATCGCGCCGCCGAAGTTAGTCGCGGCATTGCGGCTGAAGGTGTTGCCAGTCAGGCGGACGCGCCCGCCATTGACGTAAACCCCCGGTCCATCGACGGACTGGTTGTTGACAAAGGTGTTGCCTTCCAGCACAGCGTCAGGCGAGTACTGCAAAAGAATCGCTGCACCCACCACGCCGCGGTTGCCATCGAATGTGCTATTACGCACGACCAACGGGTTTTGCTCGCTGAGGATTGCGCCGCCGCTGTATTGGATGGCTCTGTTGTCGATGAAGCGGCTCGCGTCCGCCACAAACTGTGAATTGCCGTGCAGCCGGATTGCCCCGCCGAACTGTTGAGCACGGTTGCTTTGAAAGGTACAGTTCGTCAGCGTAACGGTTGCCGCGCTGATACTCAATGCGCCGCCATAGGCCGCGCTGTTGTTGGCCAGGGTCGTGCCGCTGATGACGACTGTGGACCTTTCGATCATCATGCCGCCGCCCAAGCTTTGCGCGCTGTTGTTCTCGATGCGACCACCGTTGATCTCAGCGGTCGCGCCGATAACTACTACGCCTGCGCCGTTGGTCGCGCTGGCGCCTGTCACCACGCTGTTCTGCATGGTGAGATGAGACGCTGAAGCCACATAGACCGCGCCCGATGGATTGCTTCCTGTGGCGCTGTTGTTCTCGAACCGACTGTTGCGCACGGTGGCGCGCGCCTGGCCCGTCAACAGCAGGCCTGACCCTATGCGAGCAGAGTTGCTGCGCACCGTGACGCCATCCAGCAACGGATCGGCGCCCTGCGACACAGCCAAGCCGCCGCCGGAGTCTGAAGCGTTGTTGCCATAGATCAATAGATTGCGCAATGTTGGCGCTGCGCCGCGCACCTGCACCCCCGCGCCGGTCTGGCCGCCGCCGCCGGTGATGCCCATCCCCTCGACCACGGTCGAGCGGCCGATAGTACCACTCGTGGCAGAGATGACGGGCTGGCTGCCGTTGCCGCGGACGATGGTGGACGCTGTCCCCGCGCCCGCCAGGCTGATCCCTGGACGCAGAGTGATGCTCTCACTGAAAGTGCCCGCGCCAACGCGCAGCGTGGTCCCGCTGGAAGATGCGTTGATTGCCTGCTGGATGCTGGTGTAGCGGCAACCGCTGGGGCATATGTCAACCACCTCTTCTTGACCGTGGACCGGTTGAGGCAGCAGCGACAGGAGGAGTGAGAAGGCGAGCAGCAGAGAAGCCAGTCGCGGTCGATGCAGCGGATCGTGCTGTCGTTGGAATTTCATTGTAGTCCTCAATGGCGATAGTTTTTCCGCGCAGGAAGCGATAGAGATGTTTCCCCCCAGTATAAAGGGCAAAGATGTGACCGGTCAATAGGAAATAAGTACTAGTGCGCACATTATAGAAGCAGCAACAACCTGCAACAACCGAGCCAGACTTGGCAGCGCTGCGATGGATGGGCTTCGATAACCGGCAACAGCAAATGGCATGTGACCAAAATAGCGCGAAAAAGAGCCGAAGTCAACTACGACTCAGCGCTGACTGACCGATAAGCAGCCGCCGTGGCCTACGGAAGCGGTACGGGAGAAGGTTGTGGAGGTTCGGGCAGGGGGAGAGGCAGAGGTTGAGTGATCTGGTTGGATGCCTCCACCGGGCTGCCTGCGTCGCTGGGTGCGGGCAAAGTCGGCACGGTGGGCGGCCAGGGCGCGAAGGGTTCACCGCGCTCCATCTGGCCTTGCAGATGCGCGCGAATACGGTTGAGCAGGTCCAGCAGGCCGGGGATCGTCTCGCCCGTCCAATTGGCCGGGTCGCTGAGCTGCATAAACGCCGCCCAGCCTTCATCGCGCCGACCGCTGGCATCGGAAGCCAGCAGCACAGTCAGCGCCCGGCCGATGGGATCCTCGCTCGCTAGCGGCTGGCCGAAAGTCGCCTGCACAGCCTCGGCAGCGCGCTGAATCTGGCCATCGAAATAGGCAGGGCTCCAGCGGGACGTATCGGCAAAGCGCTGGCCATCCCAGGCTAAGGGCCGATAGAAGCGGGGCGAGGTCTCACGGTACAGGCCAAAAGCGAACTCGAAGCCGCCGTCCAAGGCCTCGATCTCGGCGGTACCGTCGCCGTTGTAATCTGTCAGCCACTTGGGAATGATCGGGTCTTGCAGCAGGTTCAAGAACGGCACCGCGCCCGTCAGCTCCTGCACCTGCCAGGCAGAGCCACCGTCGGAGCCGGATTCATCCTCGACCGGCATCAACTGCAAGACATAGACCCGGTTGCAGGCAAAGCAGAAGCCGCCGTTGGCCGCCCAGACAGGCAATTCCAACAGTCCGTCGGAGGTGATGTCACGCCACCCGATTGGCGTCTCCCAAGACTGGCCGTAGCCGGCGAACTGAATCGTCTCGTCGCTGCCTTCGTCCTGGAAGAGCAACTGCGGCGCCTGGCCCCTGCGCAGGTGATAGATCAGCAGACGAGGCAGTTTCACACCCAGCACAACCCCGCTTTCCTGCGGTGGCTCGAGGATCACTGCCAGGACGCGGTCGCGCGCGCTGCCGGTGCTTTGTCGTTCAGCAATGGTGTAGTTGTCGGCGTCGAGACGCGTCAAGAGGCTGTCGTTGAAGCCCAGGGCGCGCGCGATCGGGCCGGGCGTTACAGTGGGCGTTGCTGTCGGTGTCGCCGTCGCAGTCGCGGTAGGAGTACCGGTGGCTGTGGCAGTGCTGGTCGCGGTCGGCGTCGGTGAGGGTGTTGCGCTAGGCCGCGGTCCCAGGGTCACCGCCAACGGCGGCGTCGGCCGGGTTGGCGTGCTGGTCGGCAAAACGGCCAGCGCATCGCGATCGGGCGCGGGGAGGGACATAGAAGCGCAGCCTGCCAGGGCTAGCAGAGCTGCGCCAAGAAAAATCCAGGCCAAAAGCGGTTGCAAAGCGCCCCGCAGCCAGCCGCAGGCGCCACAGGGCGACTTGAACATAGCGCCAATTGTAGCACCCGGCCAAAGGGCTGTCAAAACGCCATCGCCCCGCAGCGTGCTGCGGGGCGATGGTAATGCTTCCTGTATCAGGCTTCCTCCAGCCCCATGTCGAAGTCATCCGGGTCTTCGTCCGGGTCTTCGTCCAGAGCCGTTTCCTCGATGACGATCTTGGGCGCCTTGACGGCGACGCTGGCCTTGCCGGCAGCGGCGCTGGCCTTGCCAGCGGTCTTGGCTGGAGGCGCGGCCGCTGGGGAATCGACTTCAGGCACAGCAAGCCGCGCCAGACCCGCCTTCTCGCGCAGCAGGCCATCGATCTCCCAGAACATCTGGGGCGAGTCCTGCAAGAAAGTCTTGGCATTCTCCCGGCCCTGGCCCAGGCGGGTGTCGCCGTAGCTGTAGAACGCACCGCGCTTCTGGATGATCTCGTGCTCGACAGCCAGGTCCAACAGGTCGCCGCTGCGGCTGATGCCCTCGTTGTACATGATGTCGAACTCAGCCTGGCGGAAGGGAGGCGCCACCTTGTTCTTCTTAACGCTGACCCGGGTGCGGGAGCCGATCACGCCGCCCTGGTGCTTGATGCTCTCGATGCGGCGCACGTCCAACCGAACCGAGGCGTAGAACTTGAGCGCCATGCCGCCGGTGGTAGTCTCCGGGTTGCCGAACATCACGCCGATCTTCTGCCGTAGTTGGTTGGTGAAAATCATGCAGGTGTTGGACTGCGAGATAGCGCCGGAGAGCTTGCGCAGAGCCTGCGACATCAGGCGAGCCTGCAGGCCCATATGGCTGTCGCCCATCTCCCCTTCGATCTCAGCGCGCGGCACCAGGGCAGCCACCGAGTCGACCACGACCACGTCCATCGCGCCAGAGCGCACCAAGGCTTCGGCGATCTCCAGAGCCTGCTCGCCGGTGTCCGGCTGCGAAACATAGAGGTCGTCGATCTTGACGCCGATGCGCTGGGCGTAGTCGGGATCGAGGGCGTGCTCGACGTCGACAAACGCACACGTGCCGCCCATGCGCTGCGCCTCGGCGATGACGTGCAGGCAGATGGTGGTCTTGCCGGAGCTTTCCGGCCCGTAGATCTCGGTGACGCGGCCGCGCGGGATGCCGCCGACGCCCAAGGCCAGATCGAGGGAGAGAGCGCCGGTGGGGATGGCCTCCACCCGCATATCGGCTGCCTCACCCAGCTTCATGATCGCGCCTTCACCATAGCGCTTCTTCAGGTTGGCCATGGTGGTTTCCAGGGCCTTATCTTTGCCGTCGCCTTTCATTGCTGTGTCTCCTTCCAAGCGTTCCGTGCCCGTATCCTCGGGCGTACGGCTGATAGGATCATCGGCGGCCTGCGGCCCGACGACTAGAGCGGATTTTAGCACGGATGTTCGTGCCTGTCAAATCCATCTGCCTTCTCACGTTTGCAGCGCCAGCCGCGGATTGGTGTATAATCCGGCCCATGATTGAACAGAACCTCACCCTCTCCGATCTTGAACTGAACCCCATCGACGCTTCCGCGCCAGCCGAGCCGGCTACACCGCTGCTGGATGAGAGCGGCGAAGCTGAGCCGGTAGCGCAGGAGGGCGACACCGTGATGCTGGTGGCCGAGGACCAGAAGCGCACGCTGATCAAGCTGCAGCGCGGCCAGCAGTGGCACAGCAATCGCGGCTTCATCCGCCACGACGAGCTGATCGGCCAGCCGCTAGGCCGCATGGTTGTCACCCGACTGGGCCACGCCTACCTGGTGCTGGAGCCATCGACCCACGACCTGATCCGCTACCTGAAGCGCACCACCCAGATCATCTTCCCCAAGGACGCCGCGCACATCGTCCAGCGCCTCAACCTCTACCCCGGCCGGCGCGTGGTCGAGGCCGGCACCGGCAGCGGCGGGCTGACCCTGGCCCTGGCCCGCGCGGTCATGCCCCACGGACGCGTCGTCAGCTATGAAGAACGGGCAGCCATGAGCGAGCTGGCCGGCAAGAACCTGGCCCGTTTCCGCCTGCTGGATTATGTCGATCTAAAGGTGCGCGATGCCGCCGATGGCTTCGACGAGCGCAACGTGGACGCGCTGTTCCTGGACATGCGGGAGCCGTGGCGCTGTCTGCCGGCGGCGCGCGCGGCGCTCAAAGGGGGCGGCTTCTTCGGCGCGCTATTGCCCACCGCCAACCAGGTCAGCGAACTGCTGCGCGCGCTGGAGGCCCACAACTTCGCCGACGTGGAGGTCGAGGAGCTGCTGCTGCGCGCCTACAAGCCTAACGCCGACCGCCTGCGCCCGGCCGATCGCATGGTGGCCCACACCGGCTATCTGATCTTCGGCCGCAAGGTGGTGCTGCCGGAGGGCGAACAGTGGCGCATCGTCGATGCCAAGCGCTACAAGCCGCGCGCCGTGCCGGGCGCTGCAGAACCAACGATCGAGGATGATGAGGCGGACCTGGAGGATAGCGAGTAACCCGTAACTCGTAACCCGGATTCCCGGACACGACTCCCTCATTTCCGGGTTACGGGTTACGCATTACTGGTGTTGAGATAAGCCGTCGCAGCCACAAAACAACCCGCTACCGCCGCAGCAGCCGCCAGATCAGCAGACCAGCCACCGCGGCCAGTGCGAGCGAACCAAAGCCGCTGTACAGCAACAGCGCCGGCTGGCGCTGGCTGGCCCGGCTCAGCTCCACGTAGATCGGCTGCGGCGTGGCCGTCGGCCGCGCGGCCAGGGTCGGCGAAGCGGTCGGCGTCAGCGTCGGGCTGGGGGTCGCAGTCGGGGAAGGAGTCGCCGTCGGCGTGGCGGTCGGCGTTGGTGTGTCCGTAGGTGTGGGCGATGGCGTGGCCGTCGGTTCGTCCGTCGGGGTGAGCGTCGGCGAGGGCGTGGCAGTCGGCGCAAGCCGCTGTACCGGCGCAGGCGTGGCAGTCGCTGGCGCTGTGGCAGTCGGCGGCGCAGCCGCAGGCGGCGCGGGCGCTGCGCTTGAGTCGAGGCGCAGACCCGCATCGTCGATGAAAATCATGTTGTCACCGGTGGAGCGTGGATGCTCGATCCAAACGAATACGGTGATGGTAGATGATTGAGCCGCTGCGGCGACGTTGAGGTTCGCATTACCAGGCGCGTTGGGGCCTGGTCGGTTCATAACACGGCCCTCACCATAATAGACAGGACCCCAGACCACGTTGGGCGACAGAGGATCGGTGCCACCGGTGGGATCTATGCCCAGCTTACGCCCAAAGGTGTCTGCATAGCTCTTGTCGGGCGCTCCCCATCCCAACGAGGCCTCATAGGTTGCGCCTGGCTGGACGCCTTGCACCTGAGTCAGGATACCAGCCGTAAATGACTCTCCGTTCGACCACATCCTCAAGGCCGGCGGTATATAACCCTCGTTATCCTGCATGAAGGTCAACCGGCCAGAAACGACAAAAGGCGACCACCCGGCCGGCACTTGGTCTGGCGGCGAGCCGCTGAAACTGTCGAAGCGGCAGTTCCAGATCAGATTGCCGGGGCCGCAGGGGTCCTCCTGGGCGCGGACTGAAGCAGGCTGCGCGCCAATGAACAGCAGCACGGCCATCCCCACGGCCAGCCAGCGCGCAGCTTTTCCCCAACTCAAGCCAGTTATCGCAAACAAATCTTGGGAAAACTTGGGATTTCGCAACAGTTATTCCAAATCGACGGGCCAGTTATCCCAATGACTTATCCCAAATAAACTTGGGAAAACCGTCGTCCTTGGTTGCAGAGCATGGATTCAAAAGCCCAGAGCGATCCGTCAGGCCGAATTCTCCGCCCCATACTGCCGGCACTGCTCGACGAAGTCGGCGAACAGACGGCGGCTGGACGAGTCGTGCAGATGCGTGGCCAGCTCCTCCGGGTGCCACTGCACGCCCAGCGCGAAGGGATGGCCGGCCACCTCGATGGCCTCCACCACGCCGTCGGGCGCCCACGCGATGGGCTGGCAGCCTGTGCCCAGCGATTTGAGCGCCTGATGGTGCATGCTGTTGACCATGGTGGTTGGGCCGTAGATGCGCGCCAGCCGGCTGGCCGGATCGAAACGCACCTCGTGGCTGATACGCACCCGCTCGAACTGGGGCGGGAAGTAGTCGTGCTTCTCCGAGCCGTCGCGCAGCGCGCGGATGTCCTGGTACAGCGAGCCACCCTGGATGACGTTCAACATCTGAATGCCGCGGCAGATCGCCATCAGCGGCTTGTTGTCCGCCAGCGCCCAGCGGCCCAGCAGCATTTCGGTGCGGTCCCGCTCCGGATCGGTGGCCCCCAACAGCTCATGATGCTCCTCGCCGTACTGCTCCGGGTCCATGTCCTCGCCGCCCGGCAAAAAGACGCCGTCCACGGTTTCATAGATCACGCGCAGAGTCGCATCGTCCAACTGCAAGGGGATGATGATCGGCGCAGCCCCGGCGTCGGTGATCGCGCGCAGATAGGTGGTATTCTGAATAAAAATCGGCAGGCCGTAGTAGCGCTGCGACTTGTCGCGCGCACAGGGGATGCCGATCTTGGGTATGCGGCCGGCGCCGTTATGTCCATTGGTTGCCATGAGCAGGTAATCCTCGTTATTTCATCACGTCAACGGTTCGTCCGAAGCTGGATTATACCCGCCGATGGCTGGCGCGGCAAACGTGCAGCCGCGCCGTTTTGACAATCGTTTCAGGCTCAGCTATAAGTCTAGACGTGGCTCGATCAGGCCCACTCCGGGGTGCTGCGCAAAGACCGGCCACAGCAGCGACTGAACCGATGTCCAATCAACGCTTGTCCCGCTGGACCGGTATTGTGCTGGTGCTGGCGGCATCGCTCCTCTATCTGGCCACTCTCGACAACGGCCTGCGGCCCGGCGAGCTGGCCGGCGGCGACCTGATCACCCACCAGTACGCGCAGGTGCAGGGCCGCCCCAGCAACGCGCCCGGCTATCCCCTCTACACCATGGGCGGCTGGCTGTGGTTTCACGGCCTGCGCAGCCTGCTGGGTCCAGACGCCAACCCCACCGCCATCCTGTCGGCCTATTCGACGCTGTGGGCGCTGCTGGCGCTGGGGCTGCTCTACTACCTGATCCTACACTTGACCGGCAACTGGATCATCGCGTTTCTGCTGGGCGCGTTCTACGCCGTGAGCTACTTCTTCTGGTACTACGCGGTCAGCAGCGAGCAGTACAGTTCGGCTGTAGCCCAGACCCTGGCCATCGTGGTGCTGGCCTTGCGCTGGGACGCGGCCCAAGACCGCACCGATCCAGGCAACAACGCCCAGCCAGCGGGCGACGGCTACTTGCTGGCGCTAGCGCTGCTGGCAGGGTTGAGCCTGGCCCATATGGTCACCGTGGCGGTGATCGTGCCGCCGCTGCTCTGGTTCATCCTCAGCCGGCGGCCGGGCCTGCTGCGCCGCGGCCGGCTGGCGGCTGGCTGCGTGGCGTTGGCCCTGCTGCCGCTGCTCAGCTACGCCTTCATCTATATCCGCGGCGCGCAATACCCCCAATGGCGCGGCGCGGGTGATTGGCCCAGCACGCTGGCCTGGTTTCTGGATTTCGTCAGCACGTCACAGGGCCGCGGCGAGCTGACCTGGTCGCTGCGCCCGCTGTGGACCGACAGCTTCCCCCGGCTGCTCTGGCACGAGCTGACCTGGGTGGTGCTGGTGGGTGGACTGGTGGGGCTGGCGCTGCTGGGTCGGCGCCGCCGCATCTTGCTGGGAGCCACGCTGTTGTTCTACGCGCTGCTGGCCTTCGTCGATCGCCAGGGCAACTGGTACCAGGTGGTCATGCCAGCCTACCCGCTGCTCATCGCCAGCTTTGCGGTGGCCGTCCAGGCGCTGTGGCAGCGGGTGATTTCCTCGAACCGGCCGGCCAGCCAGCGCAGGGCGCTGCTGGCCCTGCTGGTGGTCGGGCTGGCAGCGTTGGTGGTCTCGCGCCTCGAGCGTAGCTGGCCCGACGCCAACCTGCGCAACCGTCTGGACGACACAGCCCTACAGCCTGGCCTGGCGATCCTGGCCGACGCGCCGGAGCCAAATGCCGCCGTGTTTGGCGTGCTGGACGAAGCCCTCAGCCTGCGCTACCTGACCGACATCTGGGGCCAGCGGCGCGACGTGGCGGCCGTCAGCAGCGAGGAAGCGCGCGCCCTGCTGGTCAGCGGCGGCCGGCCGTTGTATGTCACCAACAGCGCTGCCCCACTGGTCTGGCCAGAGATCGCCCCCACCGCCCAGCTTTCCTCGGCCGGCCAGACGCTGATTCGGGTAACCACGGCGGCGGCAAAGACGCTGCCGGCCGGCGCCGCCCCGCTGAACCGGCCGGCCGGCGATGGACTGGCGCTGGTGGGGATCGACGCGCCGCCGCCAGAGCCGGGCCAGCCCTGGCCGGTGCGCTTGTTTTGGCGCGCCGACGGGGCGATCGCGTACGACTGGAGCGTGTCGCTGCGGCCTACGCTGGCTGGCCAGCCGTTGGCGCAGCCGGCGGGCGGGATCGTCCAGCAAGACCTGGCGCATCCCGTCCACGGCGTCTATCCGACCAGCCGCTGGCAGCGGGGCGAGGTGGTGGCCGACGACTACTTGTTCAATCTACCGCCCGGCCTGACCCCCGACGGCGTGCAGGTGGTGGTCTATCGCAGGCTGCCTGAAGGCGGCTTCGAAAATCTGGCCGTGCTGGACGTGCCGCTGCCATAACGCACCGCAATCACCCAGAGCGGGCACGGTCGGAGGCCGGTCCGAGCAAGCAAAGCATGGAATCAAAAACCCCGCCCAGAGGGAGCGGGGTGATTGGTGATGCAATGCGAGAGACTAGGCGACGAGAGCCGACGGCTCAGCCTCGCCCTCGCGCTCGATGAGCACGGTGACTTGGGGAACGACGTCGCTCAGCAGACGGACGGGCACCTGGTGGCTGCCCAGATCGCGCAGCGGGTGCTCCAGGTCGATCTGGCGTTTGCTGATCTCGACACCCAGCTTCTGTTCCATCGCCTCGGCGATATCGGAGGCCGTGATGGAGCCGAAAAGGCGACCGGTGTCGGCAGCACGGGCGTGGAAGGTGAGGCTCAATGCGTTGATGCGTGCAGCCAACGACGCGGCTGTGGCGCGCTCCCGGTCGTGCTTGCGCTCGGCCGCGGACTTGATCTGCTCGGCCTGTTTAGTGGCGCCTTTGTTGGCGGGCATCGCCAATCCCTGCGGGATCAGGAAATTGCGAGCGTAGCCGCTGGCTACCTTTTTGATGTCGCCGGCATGACCGACGCCCTTAACGTCTTGTTTCAGCAATACTTCCATGGGTTTTGCTCTACTCCTAAAAAACATCAGCCGCCGGCGAACAGGCGGCGCTTGTGGCACGCGGCAGATCATACACCAAAAGCGCTGAAACGGCAAGTTCCAGCCGCCATTCTGGCGCAGCAGCAATTCCAAATATGACTCTGCCAACGCGGAGTCGAGCCTTTAGGCGGGTTAGAGCGCATGATTCGCACCGGCAAACCCGGCTGAAGCCTCGACTCCGTGCCACAAATTTGGAATTGCTGCAGGCGCAGCCGCCAACCCAGGACGCTGGGCCAGCGCGGCAGGAGCAGTCTTCTCGTCCGGCGCAGCGCTCTGAACCGCCGTCGACCGGCCGGTTTCGGGCCAGGCATTTTGAAAGCCGCGCCGCCTGTGCTATACTGCACGTCCTGAAGCCAACGCAGCGAAATGAACAGGTCGGAACTTGTGCGTGCGAGCTGGCGTCTTCGGCTCAACAACTCCCATCACGCTTCACGGCGCAAATCGATGTGACGCGCCCTGCCTGGTGCAATCACCGGGGCGCCCGGCTAATCGCCTTCAGAACTACCTCCATGAGTCACGCTCCCCGCAGCGTCAGCCGCCTTCGGTTAGCGGCCCTGATGATCCTGTTGCTTGCCACCAGCCTGGGCTGCTCGTTGGGCCAGATGTTGGTGGGTGAGCCGACGCCTACCCCCCGGCCGACGCTGGCGCCGCCGCTGCCCACCTGGACGCCCTCGCCGGTGGGAGCGCTGTCGCCAGCCGAGATCGCGACCTTGACCATGCAGGCCGAACTGGCCAGCGCCTTCCCCACGCTGACAGCCACCCCCACGCCTTACTACACGCCCACAGCCACGCCCACCTGGACGCCGCTGCCGACGCCGGCCGATACGCCGACGCCCGTTTCCGGACCCTATGTGCTGGTGGCCGCGCCTATCGTCAACGTGCGCAGCGGCCCCAGCGTGGCCTATCCCATCGTCGGCCAGGTGCGCCAAGACGAGCGCTACGATATCATCGGCCGCAACGAAGCCTTCACCTGGTGGCAAATCTGCTGCGTCAACGGCCAGCAGGTCTGGATCACCACCCAACTGACTGCCCCCGGCGGCCCAGCCGACAGCGTGCCGATCATCTTCCCGCCTGACCTGCCGCCGACGCCCTTCCCCACGGCCACGCCTCTGGACACGCCCGTGCCGTCGCCTACGCCAGGTCCCTTCCGGCCGGTACAGCTGGCCGAGGGGCCCGAGCTGTGGCAGACCACCAACCCCTGGCTGACCATCTGGCTCAAGACCTTCGTGGGCCAGCCGCCGCTCAGCGCGCCGATCGCCAATCTGCGCCTCAAGGTGCTGCGCAACGGCGTCGACGTCAGCCAGCCCGGCCTGACCAGTGGCTTCTTCCAGTTCTCTGCCCCCACCGTTCTGGGCGAGCCGATCGGCAACCGGCGCGAGTACAACCTCAAGTATGAGTACTTGCCCGACGCCGGCGACGCGCAGTGGGCGATCATCGTCACCGACGCCAACGGCACGGAGCTTTCCATGCCCGTGACCTTCGAGACGCGCGGCGGGCAGGAGGTCTACGTCAGCTTCTTCGACACGCGCTGACGCCGCTGGCCGGCAGATTACGCCCTTAGCGCTTCCTGTGCTATACTTCACCCTCTGCCAGATGGGCAGTCCATTTTTCTCCACTCTTGGGTGCGAGGAGGTCGTGCGGTTTTGCGGAAATCCAAGCTCGTCAACTCAACGCACAACGAAACCACAATCTTGGGCAGCAGGCTTGCCGCCAATACCAGTGCGCGAAACTCCCGGTTTCTGATGGCCCTGGCGGCGCTGGCCGTGCTGTTGGTGCTGCCCGGCTGTGCGTTGGTCAACTCATTGGTTGAGGTTCCCACCCCGACACCGCGGCCCCAGCTTGCGCTACGGCCCACATTTACACCGACCACCGCGCCAACGGCCGCGCTGCTGGCTGTGTCTGAAGCGGCCGCTCCGCCCCAGGCTGACACG
>JBAQCH010000356.1:0-13725 GCA_049294015.1 Anaerolineae bacterium | reverse complement strand
GCGACGCGCCGCGCGCAACGGCCAGCGCTGGGGCAACGTCAGTTGCCACCACAGTGCGCCCCACACCACCTCGGTCAGCGCCAGCGCCAGCAGCGCGGCCAGCCACGGGCCACTCCAGATCTGCTGGCCTGCCGCCGCCAGCCACCCAGCCAGCAGCAGCCAGCCGCCGCTCAGCCGCCAGGGCGAACCCGCCAACCAGAGGCGCAGGGCGACGAAGCTCTCGGGCTCCACTTGATCGGTTGCGGCTGCCGCCGCGGGCAAGGGGTGTTGATCGCTCACAGCAGGGGCGATTATACCACACCCCCCCAGAGTTTATGCAAAGGATAGCGCAAGCAGGACGGGCGAGGAGCAGAGCACCCTGGCTAAGGTCGAACCAAACGACAGCGCGTTACCAACAAGGAACGGTGCAACCGCTGTCCCCGTCAGGCCGAACATGGCCGGTCCGACGGGGACAGACCTCACAACGCCAGTTGCTCAACCCCCTGTCAACTGCGGCGGCTGCGACTCATCGCCGGCTGGCAGAGCAGCGAACTCGTCGAGCGGCGCAGCAGTCGCAGGGACCACAGGATAGGGCCGTGTGCCGAAGCGGGTCAGCACGATGGCGCCCAGGCCCAGGCTGACGATCAGCAGGCCAAAGATGAACTCGGTGCAGGGGATGATGCCGAACAGGAAGTAGATCACGGCCAGCAGCAACGTCCCCACGGCGGCCTCGACCACCACAGTGGCGTTGCGCAGGTTGAGCATGGCCAGCAATTTGCGGCCGATCAACCAGCCTGCCACGACCCAGGATAGCAGCGCCGCGGCCCCGAGCGCCAGCCCCAGCAACAGCGCAATCGGAATGAGGCAGATAGTCACGGCCAGCACGACGAACAGTCCCAGGCCGACAACCCAGCTCAGCAGGCCGACCAGGAGCACCAGCACCGGTTGATGCATGGCCGTCGTGCCGAGGCGCTCGATCCCCTTGGGCCACAGCAGGGCCACGACCAGCGCCAACGCAGCCAACGCCAGGATCACGATCACAGTGCGGATCATGCGCAACAGCGCCAGCGCCAGCCATTGGCCAGGCGATTGCTGAAGGCTGGCTTCGGGGCCAATGGTTGAGCGATCCATGCCGGGCAGGAACAGTGGGCCCGGTCCCATGGGAAACTCCAAGTCGCCGCCTTCACGCACGTCGCCGGTCACGGTGGAGCCAGGGTTGCGCTGCACCGCGCCGCCGATGTTGACCAGGTCGCCGTCTATGTAGGCCGATCGCTCCAGCGTCACACTGCCGCCAAAAACGGCGATATCGCCGTTGACGCGGCCAGCGATGCGCAGGGCGCCACCTGCGACCATGACGTCGCCGTTGACCGTGGCGCCCTCTTCCACTGTGGCCGAGCCGCCGACAACGCCCAGATCGCCCCGCAAGTGCTGCCCGGAGGACAAGGTGTAGGTCCCGCCCAATACCAACTTTCCGGGATCAGTTCCCTGGGCCAGGACTGGCGCTGCCAACACTGCCAGCAACGCCACCACAAACAGCAAGACGAACCCAACTTTTCGGTGAGACATGGTGGTTTCTCCTTCTAGCGTGCTACTGTTCGCCGTTGGCTGTCCGTGCGCCGAAGAAGACCAGCCTGACCCAAAGGGCGCTGATGGCCATCAAGGCCAGACAGACCAGCAACATGACCATGGGATCGGGCAGCAAGGCGGCGATGCCATCGCGGATCGAGGCCAGATTCTGGAAGACCAACGCAGCAAACTGGCCAGCGAAGCCCAGCGCCTCAACGATCTGGATGCGCGCGGGCGGGGCAAGGGCCATCCACAGGGCAGTGGTGAGCGCAGTTCCAAGCACAATCAGCGCCAGAACCAGGGCCGTGCCGCCGGCCAGCACCAGGCCAGCCAGAACGCGCTCGTGGCGCTGTTCATCGCGCTGCAAAGCCTGGTCAAGGCGCAGCGCGAAACCCTGCGGTGGCCCGGCAAACGGCTCGACTGTCAAGACATGCGCGATGCGCTGCCATTTGCTCCAGGAAACCTGGCAGGCGGGGCAGGCCAGCAGGTGCTGGTCCAGGCTGCGCGCTTCGTCGGCGCTCAGCATCCCATCCAGCGCCAGCGACATCTGCGCGGAGTAGTCGTGATCGGTAGCTGGCTCCATGCTGGGTCGTGTCATGGTGTCCATAGGTGGTCTTTCCTTCATGCCGCCAGGGCCGCCTGACTTGTGAGGTGCAGCGCGCTCGACGAGCGAGCAGCAACTGCGCCCTCTGGGCCGCGCGTGGCAGCCGGATGGACGGCGGCACGCGCCTTGTCCTCCAACAAGGCCGCCATTTGTAGGCGCGCCCGGTGCAGGCGGGTCTTGACGGCCGGCTCGGTGAGGTCGAGCATGCTGGCGATTTCTTTGTACGACAGATCGTGCCAATAGCGCAGCACCAACGGCGCCCGATAGCTGGGATCGAGCCGCTCCAGCAGCGCCCGCACCTCTTCGGCTCGCTCGCCGCGCAGCGCTGCGTCGTCAGGCTGCTCTTCGTCGCTGGACAGCCATTCCATCGCGGGGTCGTCATCGATCGACAGCCACTGAAAGCGTCGCCGGCGCAGCAGGTCGATACAGTAGTGCGACGCGATAGAAAGGATCCAGTTGCTGAACTTCTTGTCCGGTTGGTAGGTGCTGAGCCGCTTGTAGGCGCGCAGAAAGGTCTCCTGCGCCGCATCCTCAGCCTCCTGCGCATTGCCTAACATGCGATAGGTCAAGTTGAAGACAGGGATCTGATAGGCCTGCACCAGCTTGCTGAACGCGTTGCGATCACCGCGCCGGGCGGCTGCGATCCACTGCAGTTCCTGTTGTTCGGTGTTGCTCACTGAATGCTCCGACTGACGAAACAACGCTGTACGCCGGGCGCCGACGGAAGCGCCACGGGGGGTTGCTTGAGCGACTGATTTCCTTGCATTGTACCATACGCTTCAAGCCTTGAGAAGGTTTCAGCGCAACGTTCGGACTTTGACTCATCGCGGGCTACGGTGTATGCTTAGCGGCATCAAATGGCGCAGCGGACGGGCAGGCGTTGGTTTCGGTACGGCGCAGACGCCTACTCAACCAACGGTTGCTCGTCCGCTGCGGAGTCTTGTTAGCCCATCTTCACGTTGCCATCACCCCACCATGCACAACAACCACTTCTACGTAGCCGTCGAGGGACCTATTGGCGTCGGCAAGACAACTCTGGCTCGCATCCTCCAGGAGCAGTTGGGCGGCAAATTGCTGCTGGAGGTCTTCGAGGAAAACCCGTTTCTGTCTGACTTCTACCAGGACCGCACCCGTTACGCCTTCCAGACCCAGATTTTCTTTCTGCTCAGCCGCTATCGGCAGCAGTACGATGTGGTCAACCACATTCTGGAAAGCAACTCGCTGGTCTGTGACTACCTGTTCGCCAAGGACCGGCTCTTCGCCCGGCTGAATCTGGGGGGTGACGAACTGGCGGTCTACGAGCTGGTCCACGCTGCCCTGGCCGAGAAGATCGTGCAGCCAGCGCTGGTGATCCACTTGCGGGCGTCCACCGATGTGCTCATGAACCGCATCGCGGTGCGCGATCGTTCCTATGAGCGCACGATGTCACGCGCCTACATCGACGACCTGCGGCTGGCCTACGAGCGCTTCTTCGCCGACTATGACCAGGCGCCGCTGCTGACCATCGACACCAGCGACCTGGACTTTGTCGCGCAGAGCGATGACCGCGGCCACGTCGTCGGGCTGGTGCGCACCGCGTTGCAGCGCGGGCCGTATCAACAGGCCTTTCCTGACCTGGAACCGGCGCTGGAACCCAGCGGAGCGCCCGTCGTGCGAGGATCCCAATGATCAACAAACGGTTTGTTGCCATCGCCGGCAACGTGGGCGTCGGCAAATCAACCTTGACAGCCTTGCTCAGCCAGCGGCTGGGATGGATGCCCTTTCCCGAGGCGGTCGATGACAACCCCTACCTGGCCGATTTCTATGCCGATATGCCGCGCTGGAGCTTTCAATCGCAGATCTTCTTCCTCAGCCGCCGGCTGCGCCATCACCGGCAACTGCTGGACCATCCCACCTCGGTGGTGCAGGATCGCAGCGTCTATGAAGACGCCGAGATTTTCGCGCGCAACCTGTACAATCAGGGCAACATGCAGGCACGCGACTATCACAGCTACCGGGAGCTGTACGAAGTTTTAACGGGCTTTCTGCCGCCCCCCGACCTGGTGGTCTATTTGCGTGCGTCAGTAGACACGTTGTTGAGGCGCATCCAGCGGCGCGGCCGCGACTACGAGCGCGATATCTCGGCGCTCTACCTGGCGCAGTTGAACGATCTGTACGAGGATTGGATTCGGCGCTTCGACCTATGCCCGGTGCTAACCGTGCCGGCCGACAACCTGAACTTCGTGGACAACGGCCTGCATCTGGATTTGATCATCGACAAGGTGCAGGAGAAACTGAGCGGCAAGGACGAAGTGGTGTTCGATTAGGCGTCCACGGATGAACATGGCGCGCTCGGTCGGAGACCAGCCCGAGCGGCTAGTGTCAAGTCAAGCTAGGGGCAAAGGCGCTCTTCGTCGTTGGTGGCCTGAATGGGAGCGCGCTCCCAGACGCGGTCCAGGGCAGCGTTGATGGCGGGCAGATCAGGCAGTTGCACCATGCCGCCCTGGGGGGTAACCCAGTCATCGACCAGCGGGTAGCGAATCACCATGCCGTAGAGGTCCTCGCCCTCTAGCGTCGCGCCCAGCTTGGCCAGGCTGGCGATATCGGCCGGGCTGAGGTTGGTGTCGACCACGTCCCGCATAGCCAGCCAGAGCGCTGGGATGCGCGGCAGCATGTTGCCTTCCAGAACGCGCTTGCGGATGGCCAGCAGTACCCGCTGCTGACGGCGGGCCCGGTCGAAATCGTTGGTGGTCTTGCGCGAGCGGGCGTAATAGAGCGCCTGCTCGCCATTCATGTGGTAGTTGCCAGGCTCCAACGTATAGACCTGGAAATAACGATACATCAGCTCGTCGGTCAGCGGGCAGTCGACCACCACGTCCACACCACCCACCGCATCGACCACGCCCTCGAAGCCGGAAAAATCGATGCGCACATAGCGCTCGATTGGAATGCCAAAATTGCGTTCGATAGTGCTCATCAGCAGCGGCAGCCCGCCGCCCGGCTGGCGCTCCTCGCCAAAGGCATAAGCCGTGTTGATGCGGCTGTAGCCAACGCCCGGAATCGGCAGATACAAGTCGCGCGGCAAGCTGATCAGGGACGCGCGGTTGTTGGCCTCGTCGATGGCCAGCACGATAATGGTGTCGGTGCGGCCGACGAACTCCAGATCGCGCTGATCGGTGCCCAGCAGCAGGATGTTGCGCGTGCGCTGCAAAGCGCGCAGCGAGGGGTCCTCAACCACAGCGGGCGTCATAGCGGGTGGAACGCTGTCGGCCGATGGCTCTGCGGCGGCGGCTCCCAGATCCAAGTCCGTCTGGCCCTCAGGCAGCGTCAAGACAGTGGCCGTGACAGGACGAGCGGCGCCGTCGATCGCAGGGGCTTGGGCTGCGGCGCCAGTCGGTTCAACCGCGGCCGCCACCTCTAGCGGCACGCGCGTCACCATCACCCGCGGCGCGGCCGCCAATGGCGCGGCGCAGCCGGTCAGCAACGCCACGACTAGACCTAACAGCAGCACTCGCTGCACTTTACTGATTCTCGCCATTCGATCGCCTCGCATCAGGTTCGTACCAGTGAGGATGCAAAAAACTAGCCATCGCATAAGCAGTCGCTACGCGAAAAGCCTCGTCGCGCCGCACCAACCCGCTGGTCAAAATCCCCACCGCGCCGGGGCCGCGCTTGGTATCGTGCTGGCCGGCTAACTGGTCGACAGCCGGCCCCAACTCCTGGCCCGCCTGCACGGCGGCAGCGAGCGCCGGAGGCAGCGGCAGCCGGCCGCCGGAGCCCAGTCCTTGCCGGCCTGAACGGTCCACTACCGCCACCCAACTAGTGAGCAGTAGCCCCCAGGGCGAACGGTGGACGCCGCCCTCCAGGCCCACGCCCAGGTCAGCATCCAGCGCTGTGCGCGCGGCTACGGCCCTGGCCAGCGCGCCAGCCACCATCTCCTCGTCCGATAATGGCTGCGCCGGCACGCCAGACTCTACCGTCAATGCCTCCACATGGGCAGCCGGCCAAAGCTGGGCGATTACGCCCTGCACCGCTGTCAACTTGACTGGGTTGGTGGAGCCGACAGCCACCAGGTGGACAGCAAGCAGGCCCGCATCGCCTTTACGCCGCTCTGCGTCGCTCATGGCTGCTCACCCGCGTCGCGGCTGGCCAGCCACTGACGCACGAAGTTGAGCGCACCGTTGCCCACCCAGCGACGCGCCAACTCGTCGACGCCGCCCACATCCAGCTTGGTAGAGACAACGCTGCGGTCAGTAGCCAGCGCCACGTAGGTCTCGCCGCGGTAGACGCCGTACGGCCCAGCCGCGGGGTCGGTGACGCCGCAGATGGACAGGGCCAGGGTGACACCCAAGCTCTCGCTGGCTGCGGCCAGGCGGGTCAGCGCGGCCCATTCGGCGCCAGCCTGGCTGACAGGCTCGGCCGGCGCACTGACGCCCATCTCGGATAGGGAGCTGATCACTGCGCTGGAGGGCACGGTTTGCTCGCCGCCGGGCGCGCTGCGCAGGCGGGCTGCGATCTCGCCGCCGGTGTTGGTCTCGACCACGGCCAGGGTGTAGCCGGCCTGCTGGAGGGCTGCTACTACCACCGCCTCCAGCGCGACGTCGCCTTCGCCGTAGATGTAATCGCCGAGCCGGGCGCGCAGGTCGACCGCCACCTCTTCCAACATCTGGTCAGCCCGCTCAGCGCTGGCTGCACGGGCGGTGACGCGCACATCGGTCTGGCCCAGATGCGCGGCCAGCCCTACGGTGGGATTGCTGCGCGCCATCAGGTCCGCGATGCGGGTATCCACCATGCTCTCGCCGATGCCGACGGTGCGCAGGGTGCGACTGCGGATGTAGACGCGATCGGCGCCCAGCCGCTCAGCCAGGAATGGCTCCACCGTCGCCTGCATCAGGTGCATCATCTCGCGCGGCACACCCGGCAGGCAGATCAGCAGAGCCGAAGGTCGGCCCTTGCGCTGAGTCTCGACAATGAAGCCAGGCGCGGTGCCTACCGGATTGAAGATCGGCTTGGCGCCGACTGGCAGCAGCGCTTGCCGGCGATTGTTGTCGTGTACTTTGCGTCCCCAGCGGGCGAAGATCGCTTCGATGGAGACCAGGCAGTCCGCGTCCAGGGCCAGCTCGCGGTCCACGGCCAGCGCCGCCGCGTCGCGCGTCACGTCATCCACCGTCGGCCCCAGGCCGCCAGTGACCAGCACCAGGTCGGAGCGCTCCAACCCCTGGCGCAGCACGGCTGTGATGCGCTCCAGGTTGTCGCCGACGGTGGACTTGTAGAACAAGTTGATGCCCAGATCACGCAGGCGGCGGGCCATCCAGGCTGCATTGGTGTCGACGATCTCGCCCAGCAAGATCTCGGTGCCGGTGGTGACGATCTCTGCATTCATGATAGAAGTCCGCGCGATCAGCGCATCAGTTGAGCTTGCGAGCGAACCTGGCGCAGGCGAACGGCCATGTCAGGCGCGCCCTCGGCCTCCATCTGCTCGGCTAGCTCACTCAGCGCCTCGATGAAGTCAGCAGTCACCAGGTCGCGATTTTCAGCCAGCAACTTACGCGTCTCGGCCGGATATTCGGCCAGCAGCAGTTGATTGACCAGCTGCACCTCTGGCGGGGAGGATTGGTTGATCATGGTCACCGCCGCATCCCAAACTTTCTGGAGGCGGTGGACCGCGGCGGTCGCGTTGCGCTTTTCGGCCTCTTGTAGGTTGGCGGACACCACCGACAGGAAGTTCTGGTCGATGTAGGGCGCGCGCTCGGCCACGGCCTGCTCGATGTCGTTGGCCGAGAGGATCTCACCCAATAGCGCGCTGTATTGCTGCATGGCGGCCCGCTGGGCCTCGTCCAGCCGCTGGCTGAACTGCAAAATATGCTCGCGCAGGGCCGTCAGGCGGCTGGCCTCAGCGGCGTCGCCCCGCTGCTGGGCTGCATCGACGCGATTGGTCAGCTCCTGGAAGAAGGCGTAGTTGACCAGCGGCCGGCCGGCCAGCACCAGGGCATCGACCACCCGCTCGTCGTCGGCGGCCACGACCAAATCAACCAGATCGACCTCGCGCATGTCGGCGCGCAACTGCGCGACGGCGGCCCGCTGCTTCTGCACGCCCTGGCCCCAGGTGGTCAACTCGATCAGGCGCTCGCGCAGCTCGACCAACTGGCGCGCGCCGTCCACATCACCAGCGTTGGCGCTGGAGTCGGTCAACATGCTGAGCAGCGAAAAGAACTCGTCGTCCATGTCAGCATCGCGCTCGCGCACCAGCAACTTCAGACCTTCCAGGTCCTGCAGGGCGATCATGGTCTGTTCGATCAACTGAATCTGGCGGCGCTGCTTGTCCAGCATCTCACGCGTCACGCCTTGGTGCTCCAGCACCGCCTCCAGCAGACTCTGAAAGCTCAGGAACTGCGTGGGAGTGAGCATATAGCCGCGGCGCGCTTCCTGCGGCAGACCGTTCATCAGCCGCTTGCTGAGATCGCCGATGATCTTCTGCTGCTCGTTGACCGGGATCTGTTGGGGCACAAAGACGCCCAGGAAATTATGCTCTGGATCGTGGTAAAGCAGCGGCGAAGTCAACGGGCCGCCCGCCCCGCAGCGGGGACAGACAGCGACGTTCAGTTGGCCGGAGAGCAGCAGCGACTTCAGCACCGGGTCCTGGCCCACATCGACAACGCTAAACACCTGGGCCGGGTAGGGCGTACCGCAGTTGGGGCAGTTGACGCCTATAGTCTGGGGCGGGAAGGCCAGCCTGATCTGTTGCTGTGGCCGGCCAGCTTGCGCTTGGGCGGGGCCAGGCTGCGACGCCTCGGCGGAGGGCTGCGGCGCTGGCTCAACTGGGGGCGCCGGCTCCTCGCTGCGGGCTTTACGGGCGGGAGAATATCCTTTGGGGGTGAGAATAGTCACTTGGTTTGCCTTTCGTGTGAACTGCACTGGAATCTTTGGACACAAGCCCTGATTTTACCGCAGGTCGTGGCTGCTGTCGATTCCTGGCAGCCAATCGCGGATTATACGCCCGTTTTCATTGAAATGCACAAAATCTCTGCTTGACATGCAAGGCCGAGTGATGTAATATTACGTCGAGTCCATTGATCACACACGGACATTCCGGCCCTCTGGTGCGCAGAAGTTCTAACACGCCCTGCGCGGCCGGCGCTGGCTGATTGCATTGAACAGAGTTGAAAGGTTTGTGTTATGTCTAGCAAACAACGGCTAACGCTGGCGCTGCTCCTGGCGGCCTGGCTGATGACAGTCGCCAGCCCAGGCGTCTTGGCGCAGGGCGTCACCCACACGGTCAAAACCGGCGAGACCCTCTCAGGGATTGCCCAGCAGTACGGGGTCAGCCAGCAGGAGATCATCGCTGCCAACGGCATCGGCAACGCGTCGCTGATCTATACCGGACAACGGCTGGTGATCCCCGGAGCGACTGAAGAGACCGCCAGCCAGCCAGCCGCGCCGATCGACGCTGAACATGTGGTCAGCGCTGGCGAGACCCTGGCGGCGATCGCTGCCCGCTACGGCGTCTCCGTGCAGGCGCTGGCTGAAGCCAACGCGATCAGCGACCCCGCACGCATCGTTGGCGGCCAGCGGCTGATCATCCCCGCGGCAGACGCGGCCGTTGCCACGGCGGCGCCTGCCTCGCCAGCTATCTCAGAATACGTGGTCAAGAGCGGCGACAGTCTGGCCCAAATCGCCAGGGAATACGGCGTAACGGTGATGGCCATCGCCGCAGCCAATGGCATCGAGAACCCGTCGCAGATTCGCGCTGGCCAGCGGCTGGTGATTCCGACGAACGCGCCTGCGCCGGCCGCTTTGGCTGCGCCGCAAGGCAATCTGCAGATGACGGTCAGCATCGGCCAGCAGCGCTGCAAGGTCTATCGTGACGAGCAACTGCTGTACAACTGGCCATGCTCCACGGGGCGGGCTGGATCGGGCACCAAGACCGGCGTCTTCTACGTTCAGAGCAAATACCGCGAGGCATGGGGATCACGGTGGGGCTTTTACATGCCCTACTGGCTGGGCATCTATTGGGCCGGCGGCAGCGAGAACGGCATCCACGGCCTGCCTTATGAGCCGGGCGGCTACCCGATTTGGGCTAACTCAGTGGGCACGCCGGTGACCTTCGGCTGCGTTTTGCTGGGCGCCTATGAGAGCGCTACGCTGTGGGAGATGGCCTATATCGGCATGCCGGTGGAAATCACGTATTAGCCTCAGAGGACCCACGGATATGAACGACTCGATACTCGACCCGCTGATGCAGGCAATTGCTGCCAGCGACGACGATGCGGCGGAGGCCGCAGTAGCCCGGTTGAGCGCGGCCAACGGCGCTGTTTTGCCGCTGCTGGTGGCGCTGAGCCAGGCGGAGGACGACAACCAACGCTGGTGGGGCGTGCGCGCCGTCGCCGAGTTGGCCGAGGAACACCGCGAAGCGCGCGCGCAGGCGATTCCTGCTCTGCTCCATGCGCTCAACGATCGCGAGGATTCGATCCGCTGCGTGGCCGCTCTGGCCTTAGGGCAGATGCAGGCAGCCAGCGCCATTCCGGCCCTGGCCCTGCTGCTGGCCGACCCCAGCGGCTGGGTACGGGGGGCCGCCGCGAATGCATTGGCTCTGATTGGCGAGCCGGCCGTGCCTGCTTTGGGCGAGGCGCTACAGGATCCACGCGACGGCGTGCGGGTGCGGGCCGCCTATGCCCTGCACAAGATCAAAAGCGCCAAATCAGCGCGCTGGCTTTTCCCCGCCCTCAACGACTCCAACCACATCGTCCACACGTACGCTTACGAGACCCTGGACGATCTGGGGATGCTAAACACTGTGTTGGTAATGTAACCCCCCACAACGCTCTAGTTCGCCGATTCTGATACGTTGGCGTCTGGGCCAGCGGGGACTTCGTTGCGAAAGGCCGGCGCCAGCATCTGATCAACCGGCGCGTAGCGGTCGGTCAGCGTCACCATCCGGCCCTCAGCCAACAGCGCGTCTAACTCCTCCCCGCTCAGTATCAGCTCGTCCAGATCGAGGGGACTGCCAGCCGTGCTGGCCGTTAATTGCTGGCGGTCCAAGGGACTGTCACTGGCAATGACCACAAACGTTGTGCGCGGCGTCTCGCGCCAGGCGCGCTGGGTGGGCGCCAGGTAGACGTAGGGGAAGGTTTGGCGTAAGGTGTGGACGTAGGCGCGCACAAAGTCAGCGCGCGGCCCATCGATGATGTTGACCAGGTACAGGCCACCCTCGTCCAGCCAGGCCTGCACCCGACGGTTGAACTCCAGCGTGGTCAGATGATAGGGGACAGAGAAATCGTTGAACGCGTCGCCCATGATCAGATCGTAACGCTGATCGGGCGTGCGCTCCAGGAACAAGCGGGCGTCCTCATTGAAGCTGCGGATCGCCGTGTCCGCGTCCAGACCCAACAGATCGTGGGCAATCTGTGTGACGCCTGGATCGATCTCGATCACGTCGATCAAGCTGTCGGGGTACAGCGCCTCCATGTAGCGGGGAAAGGTATAGCCGCCGCCGCCAATGAACAACGCGCGCGGGTCGGCGGCCCGCTGCGCCCAGTAGCGCGTCGCCTGAGCGTAGAGCTGCTCATAGCTGTACACCAGTTGCGTCGGGTCGTCCAGCGAGGAGTAGCTATGCACCAGGCGATCCAGCACTAACACCCGCACCGTCTTGCCGTCGCGCTCTTGGTCCCGCGCCTTGATGCAAAAGTAGTTGGTCTCCAGCGTGCAGCGGCTGTTCAGCCAGCCGGCTGCCTGCGCGCCTGTCAGCCCGATCGCTACGATCAGCACGGCGGCCACCGGCGCTTGCCACCGGCCGCTCCAGAAGAAGAGCAGCGACATGGCGATCAGCGTCAACGCCACGCCCCAAACAATGGACGTGGTGCCAAACCACGCGATCAGCACAAAGCCGGTGGCAAAGGTGCCGACGATGCTGCCCACCGTACCGGCGGCGTAGATCTTGCCGACGGTCGCGCCGGTGGTGGACAGATCGCGCACGGCCAGCTTGGCCACGACAGGCGAAATCATGCCCAGGATCAGACAGGGCACAAAGAAGAGCACCGTCACCAGCAGCATGATCTCCACGACCACCGGCCAATCACCGGGCAGGCGCGTGCCGACCAGATCCACGGCCAGCACGCCGAAGCTGGTCAGGCCGGAGAGCAGAAAGAGCAGGCCCAGCAGCCGCAGCGACCCGCGGCGATCGGCCAGCCGGCCGCCGATATAGTTGCCCAAACTGATGCCGGCCAGCACGATGCCGATGATGCTGGTCCAGGTGTAGAGCGACACGCCGACGTAGGGCGCCACGATACGGCCCGCCACCAACTCCAGAATCATGATGCAGGCGCTGGAGATGAAGACGATGGCGTAGGGCTGCCACGTCCAATGGGACGCCGTCTTTTCCTCCCCTGCTTGCGCACTCACTGTTGCGACCAGCGCAGCCGGCTGGTCTGGCGTTTCGGTCAAGGAGGTTCCTTTCACAATCAGGCTGGTAGTTCATTAGAGCAAAGCAGGCAACGACCTGGATTATACGTTGATGACAGCAATTCTCAAAACACCCACCCTGATCGATGGCCTGGCATTCAGTGATGTTTACTTGGCAGCGCCTGGCTTCTCGACTATAATTCGCCCTACCCGGCGCCGCGGCAGCAGCAGCGCACCAATCAACAATCTACCAATCTACCATCTCCGGAGGCCCACCCCATGAAGTTCATCGACCTATCGATCCCCCTCGGCATCGGCACGCCGGCCTGGCCGACCTATGAGCCGCTACAGGTCAAGTATTTCAAGCGCCTGGCGCCCAACGGCGCCAACGGCCAACTGCTGACCCACTCCAACCACCTGGGCACGCACCTGGACGGCGAGATCCATTTCTACACACCGGGCAAGGACATCGCCAGCCTGTCGCTGGACTTCCTGACCGGCCCTGGCGTGGTGGTGGACCTGTCGGACGCGGCCGGCGACTACGACATCTACACCTCGCAGATGGTGGAGGAGCGGGTCGAGGTGCGCGAGGGCGACATCCTGATCATCCACACCGGCTATCACCACTTCGGCTGGGACCAGCCCACAGCCGACGAGATCGCCTACATGGTCAAACATCCTGGCCCAGACCGCGAGTTCGCCGAGTGGTGCAAGGCCAAGAAGATCAAGTGGATCGGCGTAGACTGCGGTAGCGCCGACCACCCCATGAACACCATCATCCGCACCTGGATGCCGCGCCAGGCCAAGGAGGCCGAGGCCCACTTCCAGGCCAAGTACGGCCAGGGCCTGGCCGAGGTGTTCAGCGACGACAA
This sequence comes from Anaerolineae bacterium, assembly GCA_049294015.1. Taxonomy (GTDB): domain Bacteria; phylum Chloroflexota; class Anaerolineae; order JAAEKA01; family JAAEKA01; genus JAAEKA01. Next base: position 327 of record JBAQCH010000356.1, on the reverse strand, counting down.
GTACCAATTGATGCACATCGAGATGTTCCCCCACGGCATCATTCACGCCGAATGTGTGGGCGGCGACATCGACCTGCTGCTCAACCGCCGCGTTCACATCGGCTGTTTCCCCTGGCGCTTCGTGGACGGCGAGGCCAGCATCGCCCGCATCGTGGCTTACGTGGAGGACGACGAGTACGAGGCGCTGATGGCCAGGAAAGCGACCATGCCCAAGACCCGCTTCGGCGACGCGATCGGTCCCCTGCCGCCCATGGCCAAGCGCACCAACATCTAATACAGGTCGGCGTAAGTTCCTCCACCGTCTGGAGTCGAGGCTTTAGCCGGGTC
>JBAQCH010000355.1:0-10027 GCA_049294015.1 Anaerolineae bacterium | reverse complement strand
GTCCTGGGCGGTCGCGCCGCGCTCGCCGGGGTCGCGCAGCAGCTCCCAGGGCAGGGCGTGCAGCTCGGGCGCGCCCGCGTCGATGTGCAGGCGGATGCGGCGCTGAGGGTGCTGGCCGCGCGCGCTGTACCATCCGTCGCGCAGGCTGCCGTCGGCCAGCAGGCAGCGGAAGAGCTGCTCGCCCTCGACCGGCCCGGCAAACTCCGAGCGCTGCGGCAGGCAGGCAGGGTCCAGCAGGCCGTCGCCCAGGCTTTGGACGCTGTTGAGGACGAGTTTGACCGGGTAGCCTGCGGCGGTGCGCTGGCGGATCAGGATTTCCAGGTCGGCGAAGTCGGGTGCATGAGCCATGGGCGGCCCTCCGCTGGGTAGTGGCGGCGGTGTTGCAACGGCGCTGAACGGCGCACGCGTCAGTATAGCCGATACACGGCGGCGTGGTCAAATGCCCCGCGTGCTTGTTTGGAAGGGTAGATTGGTAAACTGGTAGATTGGTAGATTGGTTGGGAGGGCAACTGGGGATGGGAGATGCTGTCAAGCACACAGCAGTCGGACGCCCTCGACCAATCTACCAGTTACCAATCTACCAATCTACCCCTCTTGCAACTTCATCCGCCGCAGCCGCAGCGAGTTGCTGACGACGAAGATCGAGCTGAAGGCCATGGCGCCGGCCGCGATCATGGGGTTGAGCTGGTACTGCGGCCCGAGGAAGGGCACCAGGATGCCGGCCGCAATGGGGATGGCCAGCACGTTGTAGAAGAAGGCCCAGAACAGGTTCTGCTTGATGCCGCGCATGGTGGCTTTGCTGAGCCGGATGGCCTGCGGCACGCTCCTCAGGTCACCGCGCATCAGCACCACGTCGGCCGCCTCGATGGCCACGTCGGTGCCGGTGCCGATGGCCATGCCGATGTCAGCCACGGCCAGCGCGGGCGCGTCGTTGATGCCGTCGCCGACCATCGCGATGACCTGGGAAGTTGGTAGATTGGTAGATTGGTGATTGGTTCCGGAGGCTGCCGCCTGCGACTTGCCACCTGCAACCTGCAACCTTTTCACCTCCTCAGCCTTCTCGCTGGGCAGCACCTCGGCCAGGACGCGATCGACGCCGACTTGCTGGGCGATGGCGTCGGCGGTGCGCTGGTTGTCGCCGGTGAGCATGGCCACCTCGACGCCCAGGGCGTGGAGCTGGTCGATGGCGGCCTTGGAGGTGGGCTTGACGGTGTCGGCCACTGCGATGACGCCTACGGCCTGGCCGTCGACGGCCACCAGCATGGCGGTCTTGGCCTCGCCTTGCAGTCGGCTCACTTGCTCGCCCAGGCCGTTCAGCGCCACGCCGTGCTCGGCCAGCAGCCGGCCGGTGCCCACCAGCACGCGCTGCCCGTCCACCATAGCCTTGATGCCGCCGCCGGCCACCGCCTGAAACTCCTGCGGCTCGCTCAGCGCCAGCCCCTGGGCCCTGGCGGCCTCCACAATCGCCTGCCCCAGCGGATGCTCCGACACGCTCTCGGCCGAGGCGGCGAGGCGGAGAAACGATGAATGATGAATGATGAATGATGAGTCCGGAGTCCGGAGTCCGGATTCATCATTCATCATTCCTCCTTCATCATTCACCACGTCCGTCACCCGCGGCCGGCCCTCGGTGATCGTCCCAGTCTTGTCCAGCACCACCGTGGTCAGGCGGGCGGCGGTCTCCAGGGCTTGCGCGTCCTTGACCAGGATGCCGTTCTCCGCGCCGACGCCCGCGCCGGCCATGACGGCCGTGGGGGTGGCCAGGCCCAGCGCGCAGGGGCAGGAGATCAGCAGCACCGAGACGGCGAAGAGCATGGCCGTGGTAAAGCCGACGCCGCCGATGAAGTACCAGGCCAGGAAGACGACGATGGCCAGCCCGATCACGGCCGGCACGAAGACCGAGGCCACCTGATCCACCAGGCGCTGGATGGGCGCCTTGGAGCCTTGCGCCTCCTGCACCATGCGCACGATCTGGGCCAGCGCGCTGTCGCGGCCGACCTTGGTGGCCCGCAGGCGGAAGCTGCCCGACTTGTTGATGGTCGCGCCGATCACCTCGTCGCCCGGCCCCTTGTCCACCGGCAGGCTCTCGCCGGTGACCAGGCTCTCGTCCACGGCCGACTGCCCGCTGAGCACGATGCCGTCCACCGGGATCTTCTCGCCGGGGCGGACGATGACCACGTCGTTGACCTCCACCTGGTCGATGGGCAGCTCGATCTCCTCGCCCTGGCGGACGACGCGCGCGGCCTTGGCTTGCAGGCTGAGCAGCTTGCGGATGGCGTCGCCGGCCTGGGTCTTGGCCCGCGCCTCCAGGTATTTGCCCACCATGATCAGGGTGATGATCACGGCCGCCGACTCGAAGTAGAGGTGAGCGTCTAGCCCCAGCACCAGCACTACCACGCTGTAGAAGAAGGCGGCCAGCGAGCCCATCGACACCAGCGTGTCCATGTTGGCTGTGCGCGCTTTCGTGGCGGCCTTCCAGGCGCTGTTCAGGAAGGGCCAGCCCACCCAGAACTGCACCGGGATGGTCAGCGCCAGCAAGATCCAGCCGTAGCCGGGGATGTGGGGGATCAGGCCGAAGTCGTGGCCCATGCTGAGCACCATGATGATGCTGGACAGCACGATGCCCACGATCAAGCGGCGCTTGCGGTCGTTCAGCTCGGCGTTGCGCGCGCGGAGCTCAGCGTCCTCCTCAGCCTCGCCCGCGCCGGCCTGCGCCTCGATCACCTTGTAGCCGATCTCGTCGATGCGCCGCGCCATGTCGCTGCGGGTGACGGCCGTGGGCAGGTAGCGCACGTGGGCCGCCTCGCTGGCGTAGCTGACCGTCGCGTCCAGCACGCCGTCCATGCGCTTCAGGGTGCGCTCGATGGTCATGGCGCAGTTGGCGCAGGTCATGCCGGCGATGGGCAGGTCGACGGCGGCCTCGGCCACGCCGTAGCCCACGTCCTCGATGCGCTGCATCAGCGCGGCCGGCTGCAAGACGGCCGGGTCGTAGATGATCTCAGCCCGCTCGTTGGCATAGTTGACGTTGGCTTCGACCACGCCCTCGGTGCGCTTCAGCGTGCGCGTGATCGTATTCGCGCAGTTGGTGCAGGTCATGCCGGTGACGGGGATGGAGAGACGTTTGGTGGTCATGGGTGAGGAGGGACGAATGATGAATGATGAATGATGAATGATGAATGATGAATGATGAGTCCGGAGTTCGGATTCATCGTTCAGCATTCATCATTCATCGTTTGGTTCATCGGTAGCTGGCGAATACCTCAGTCCTGCCCGCCTGGTCGAAGGCGAGGACGTCGTAGGGTTGGGCGGGCTGGCCTTCGACTTCCATGCCGGGCGAGCCGATGGGCATGCCGGGCACGGCCAGGCCGACGACGCCGGCCGGACGCTCGGCCAGCAGGCGGTTGATGTCTGCCACAGGCACGTGGCCCTCGATGATGTAGCCATCCACGATGGCTGTGTGGCACGATTGGAGCGGCGCCGGAACCTGGCTTACGGCTTGCTCCGCCTCGCGACTGTCGAAGTCCTTGGCGGTAACGGTGAAGCCGTTCTGTTCCATGTACGCCATCCAGTCGCCACAGCAGCCTCACGTGGGTGAGCGGAAGACGGTGACTTCGGGCAGGTCTTGCCCGGGGGCCGGCTGGCTGGCCGGCGGCGCTGCCGTTGGCGTTGCGCAGGCGGCCAGCAGGCCAACCGCAACCAATAGGAAAATCAATCGTTTCATGGATCCTCCGGGGGAACGGTGGAACGATGAACGATGAACGATGAATGATGAATCCGGATTCCGGATTCATCATTCATCGTTCATCATCCATCATTTCAGGCCGCGGGATAGCCGATCTCCGCCAACATGGCCTCGACGGCCGCCAGCACGTCGTCGTCCTCGACCTCGACGCGCACGGCTTTGCTTTCCTGGTCGGCCTTGACCGACTGCAAGCCATCGACGTACTTCAGCTCGCGCTCGATGGTCATCACGCAGTGGCCGCAACTGATGGCGGGGACGGAGTAGGTTTTGGTGGTCATGGGGGGGCTCCTTGATGCGGAAATGATGAAGGATGAACGATGAATGATGAATCCGGAGTCCGGAGTCCGGATTCATCATTCATCGTTCATCCTTCATCGTTCACAGTTTCCCTGTTTCCTGAAACACGCCCACAATCTCGCCGATCATGCGTTGGCGCTCGTCGACGTCGTTGCCGCGGATGGCGGTGGTGACGCAGGTGTTGAGGTGGTTCTCCAGCACCAGGCTGCTGACGCCCTCCAGCGCCTTCTGCACCGCATGCACCTGGCGGATGACGTCGATGCAGTAGGTGTCGTCCTCCACCATGCGCTGGATCCCGCGCACGTGGCCTTCGATGCTTTTCAGGCGGTTGAGCACCTGGCGTTTTTGATCGGCTTCCATTGCGGTCGTGTTCCTTGAACGATTTACCCCTCCCCAGGGGGGGTGGGGTAGTCAGAGTATAACATAGAGTCGGTTTAGCCGTCAAGTAAGCCGGGCGACAAAGAACCGCGGATCAACAGAATGCGCGGATCAGAGGAGCGTCCGATCCGTGCGTTCTGCCAATCCGCGGTTCTGCGCTCACTGATGCACGATCAGCGGCAGGTAGCGACGCACCGGGGTGGCGGTGGGACTGTCTAGCCGTAGTAGCACTGCTCTTTGCCCCGCTCATCGGTGAAACAGGGCTAGGTCATCTTGATCGCGTCGGCCGGCGGGGTGAAGCCAATCAGGTTGAGTTTCAGCAACGCGCTGGCGGTTCAGGCGCAATAGCATCGGGTACATGGCCAGCCCCAGGACGGCCAAGACAGCCGAGAGGATGACTAGCCCCAACGAGTTGCCGCGGCCGCAGAAGGTGCAGAGGCCGACCCGCGCGCTGGCGCCTTCGTAGCTCGCCAAGTCGAAGCCCCTGTCATCCAGCCGCTCGACCTCGCGTTCGCCCAGGATGCGCAACACCCCGGTGGCTGGCGCGCCGCTGAGGTCGTCGCAGGTCATGTCCCGCGACCCGGAGAACACCGCCAACCCCAAAACGGACTGTGTCTGGTCGGTGAAGATGACGGTCGTCCGGTCGCCCTCGCGCACCATGTTGCCGCAGTCCCACCAGCCGTCGTCGATGCTGACCCACAGGTCTTCGCCGCTGGACTGGATCGCGGCCACGGCTTCGGACAGCGATAGCTGCTGGGGCTCTTGGGGCATGGTTTGCATGGCTTGCCATGAGGAGATGCCCAGGTAGCCGAACAGCGCGGCCATGGCCAAGCCAAACAGACCACCGAGACGTGGGTATCTGGCGAACAGATTGACCAGTGATTGAGTAAGTGCGCCCATGGCGTGGTATGTCCTTGTTTCACACGTTGCCTTTGTTGCTCGATGTCAACGGATATGTTGTTGTTTGCCCGGCCTGCCGAATCTCTCGCGTTTGCGCTGGATGCGCCTCATGCACGCGCTCCGTCGGCTCGCGCAGCCGGGCTACGCGCGCACAGGAGTACAGCTTGACGGCCAGCAGCGCCAGCACCACCGGCAGCACCACGGCGTTGGACTTGGTGAGCAGCAGCAGGATGGTCACCAGCCCGGTGTTGCAGGCCTTGCCCCACTTGGACCAGTTCAGCGCCCAGATTCGGTGATCCACCCGGTAGAAGTAGTTGGGCGACATGATGGGCCAGCGCAGGTACTGGTTGCTCAGGTAGTGGTCCACCACCATGAACTGCACCAGGAAGAGAACGATCACCGGCGCCAGCTTAGGATAGAGCACCAGGTAGTTGAGGTAGAAGAAAGCCACTGACAGGCGGTCGGCCAGGATGTCCCACTGCGCGCCGAAGAGGGTCTCCTGGTCCAGCCGGCGGGCCAGGAAGCCGTCGCTCACGTCCCCCAGCCAGTAGACGGCCAGGCCGGCCAGGTTCAGCAGCGGGTTGCGTAGATAGGCCGACGCAGCGAACAGCGCAGTGGCCACGACCAGCCGCGTCAGCGTCACTGCGTTGGCGGCCGTGCACAGGTTTTCCTCCCCGCCGCTGTACGATCTTTCATTGTCTGCCATGATGCACCTCATGCTCAGAGGTGCCGGGCACTTCATACCGAGCGTAAAGGCAAGTGCCCGGCACCTGTGCACTAGCGTAACACGACTCTCCCAGCCGTGCTCTTCCCCATTTTCCAGGCGACACGATTTGGAAAATCGTGTTACGACCGTCCTATCGGAAAGGACTGACGGTCCTTCCGAGGACCGTCAGTCTGGCACCCTTTAGCGCATCAGCACGGGCAGGTACAGCACGCTGCCGACGTAGACTGCGCCCGTGGCCGTGTTGTTAGCCTGCTCCAGCTCGGCCGTGTCCGAGGCAATGCTGGCGGTGGTGGTCAGCGTGTCGCCGCCGGTGGCGCTGGCAGCCACACGCAGGGTCACGCAGATGGTCTGCGGCCCACTTTGTCCGGCCAGGTTGCCCACGTCCCAGCGCAGGGTGGGTGTGGTGGCCGTGGGCGGCGGGTCCGCGCTGACGAAGCTGAGCTGCGGCGGCAACTGCAAGGTCACGCGGCCGTTGCTGGCCGTCACGCCGCCGCGGTTGCCATAGGTGATGGTGGTGTCGAACGTCCTGTCGAGCGCTGCGGCCAATTGCCCCGGCAGGCTGACCCAAATGTCTGGATGCGCCGAGCCGACGGTGACCTCGTCGATGTAGGCCCACGCATGGGCGCCGCCGGCTGCTTCGATCACCTTGAAGCGCAGGGTGACGCTGCGGCCGGCCCAGGGCGTCAGATCAACCCACTGGTGCTCCCAGGTATCGCCGCCGCTGTTGGCTGAGAAGACCACGGTGGGGGAGGCGCCGTCGTCGATCGCGACCTCCAAGCGGCTGTCGGAGGGGAACTCCGTGCCAAAGCGGTGCAGGAAGGACAGCGTCGGCGCAAGAGCAGCGACCGGTACTTGAACAACCTGGCTCATGGTCGCGTCGCCTGCCGAGGATTGCGAATCTCCTGGCGGCGAGCCCAGGAAGGCCGCTGCCGCGCCCGTGTGCTTTTCGGTGTTGGTGACCGCAGCCGTCAGGCTGCCGCCGAATTGCCAGGCCGTCGTGCCGCTCTCGAATCCCCAGTTTTGTACCACGTTGTCGGCCGGCGGCAGCACCACGTCGATGGCTGCGTCCGGGTTCGGCGCGAACGTGGTGCTGGGCAACGCGCCGTAGCCGCTCTTGCTCCAACTGGCGCTGTAGCTGGCCGCTACGGCCGACACGTGGGCAGCGTATGCGCCGTCGCCGTCGCTGGCGGCGGTGTGGAAGGCCGCCGGCGTTGTCGTCGTTGCCATGCCCACCACCGGTGCGCCGCGGTTATCGGTGATGCCGCCCGTCACGGCCCAGCTATAGAGCGTCGTGGCGGCGTCGGCCGTGGCGGGCCAGGCCTCCAGGTTCTGCGCCCGGTCGCGGGCGCGCGCTCGGAAGCGATACTCTGTGCCCGCCGTGCCGCTGAACGACGCTGAGGTCTCCGTCACGCCCATGCGCCAGTCGGTCCAAGCGCCGCTGCCCTGACGATATTGCACGTCGAAGCTCTGGATGCCGGAGCCGCCGGGGTCGCTGCCGCCCCATTGCACCATCAGCCCATTGCGGCTGAAGGCAGGCAGGGCCAGGACGGCCGTCTCCGGTGGGTTGGCTTCCACCGTCGTCATCGCGTCATGAGCGGCCGGCCAGGCCTCCACGTTGCCTGCGTGGTCGCGCGCCCGCGCCCGGAAGTAGTAGGCGCGCCCGCCGACGCCCGTATAGCTGGCCGAGGTATCGCTGGTGTTGGTCTTCCAGTTCGTCCAGGTTCCGGCCGCGCCTTCCCTGATCTGTATGTCGTAGCTCTTGAGGCCCGATCCGCCCGTGTCGCTGCCTGTCCAGTAGACGGTGAACTGGGCTGGAGACTGGACCGGCAGCGGCAGCACGCGCGACGCGGGCGCCTGGCCGTCCGTGCTGGCCCAGTCGGGGTTCCAGTCCGCGCCGTTGCCGCTCAGCCGGTTTGTGCTCGAGGGATTGGCGCTGTCCCAGGCGTCCAGGTAGCCCGCCGTCCAGTACCACTGGCCCTGGTAATAGACGAAGCTGATGCGGGTGAACGCAACGAAGCGACCGTCAGGCGACCAGTCCCCCACCCAGGCATCGGTCTGGGACTCGGGCGGATTGTAAACCTCGCGCTGGTTGCTGCCGTCGGCGTTCATCAGCCAAATCTCCTGCCAGCCGTCGCCGTTGCCGTCCGCGTCGTAGGCGATTTGGCTGCCGTCAGGCGACCAAGCGGGGTTTTCGCCGTAGGGCTGGCTGGACAGGGGCCGCTGGTTGCTGCCGTTCGCGTTCATCGTCCAGATGCCGAAGCTGCCCGACTCGCGGCGCACGAAGGCGATCTGGCTGCCGTCAGGCGACCAGGCTGGCTGGCCGTCGTAGTCGCCGTGGGTGGTCAGGCGGGTCTGGCCGCTGCCATCGGCGTTGGCCACGTAGATCTCGGCCTGGCCATCGCGGTAGGCCTGAAAGACGATGCGGCTGCCGTCGGGCGACCAGGCCGGATAGACGTCGTCGCCAGCGCTGTTGACGATCTGGGTCTGGCCGCCGCCGTCCGGGTTCATGGTGAACAGATCGTAGCCGCCGTGGCGGTTGGAGGCGAAGACGACGCGCGTCGCACCCCGGTTCAGCCGCGGGTGGATGTCCGTGCTGCCGTGGTTGGAGATGTTGGCCTGGTTGGAGCCGTCACCCTGCGCCGAGTAGATCTCCCAGTCGTGTTCGTTGCGCAGCGACTGGAAGACCAGCTTGCTCCAGCTCACGACTTCGGGCGCGGTCAAGGCGGGCGCGCTTTCCCCCTGGGGCGCAGCCCCTGGTTGTTGGGGCAGGTCGAAAGCGCCGTCGTAGGGCAGACGGCTGGGCGGCGGCTCCTGGGCAACCGGCTCAGCTTGGGCGGACCCAATCGCGCCTCCTGGCAGCACGAGGGCGACGAGCAAAAGGCAAGTCACCAGGGCGGCCAACCATCCTGGCTGATGGACATGCTGGCGGGGCGAAACGGGATGAATATTCATGTGTGTACTCCTGGACACTGGGTCTGACGCGCGGCGTGAAACGTGAAGGGTGAAGCGTGAAGCGTGAGGTTGTTCACGGGGAAGTCCTCACGCATCACGTTTCACGGGAATAGGCGGTCTGCTCGCTGCCATGATCTCAAGGGTGTCATTGCACCGCACTCCGCAGTGGGAGCCTGTCTTTGACAGTCGACTCGCGCCTGACCCGGCGGGGCGCCTGGCGATCATCACAACTGCGCTACGGCCGCCAGCCCATCTTTTCGTAGAACCACACCGGCAGCACCGGCGCATCGACGATCTTGCGCACATCGGAGCCGTCGGCGCGCATCGCGTAGATGGCCCAGCCGCCGCCGCGGTCGGAGCGGAAGGCGATCCACTGGCCGTCCGGCGACCAGACCGGCAGGCCGTCGCTGGACGGATTGTTGGTCAGGCGCACCTTGTTGCTGCCGTCGGCGTTGATGCGATAGATCTCGAAGTTGCCGTCGTCCTGCGAGATGTAGGCGATCTGCTGGCCGTTGGGGCTCCAGGCGGGCTGGCCGTCGCTGCCGCCCGTGGTCAGGCGGCGCTGCTCGCCGCTGTCCGCGTTGGTCTCCCACAGGCCGCAAGCGCCGCCGTGGCAGGCGCGGTGGGCGATCCAGTTGCTGATGGGCGACCAGTCGCCGTACTCGCCCTCGGTCAGGAAGCGCAGGCCGCCGCCATCGCTGTTGATAACGTAAAGCTCCTCGTCGCCGGTGAGGACCAGGCGGCTGGCATCGGACGAGAAGCTGGGATAGGCTGCGCCGGCTGGGATCACCAGCCGCTCGCCCGTGTAGTTGGCGTTCATGATCCAGACGCCGGGCTCGATGCCGGCCGGCGGCCAGGCGAAGAAGGCGATCTGGCTGTAGCTGGGCGAGAAGTCCACCTCGGTGCGCCAATCGAAGAGCTTGCGGCTGGCGCCGCTGGCCAGGTTGACCTCCCACAGCTCCCAGCGGCCAGCGTCCATGTTGGCCACCGAGTAGATCAGCACGCCGCGCGGCGCGCCGCCGCTGCTGGGC
>JBAQCH010000354.1:0-12770 GCA_049294015.1 Anaerolineae bacterium | reverse complement strand
GGGTCAGCAGGAGCGCTGGCCGGCGGCGCCACGGCTGCCGCGTCTGATGTTGCGCTGGCGTCCGCGGGAGCAACGGTCGCCGTGGCTGGCGGTGTCGGCCAGGGGGTGGGGGTTGGCTCGCTGCGGTTACAGCCAGCCAGGCCGGCCAGCAAGGCCAGTCCTGCCAACCAGGGCAGCAGCGGGCGCAGAGTTTTGAACAACATGGCGCGATCATAGCCGGTGCAGCGGCTCTTGTCAAGTGACCTTCGCCCCCAACGGAAAGAGAGCGCTATGACCAACTTGCTAGGACGGTGGAAATATGGTAAGCTATGCCCGCACGTTACTGCTTTCACAGCTATTTTGCGGCCTCTCACAAGCCAAGGAAGGACCCCATGCAACGAACGCACACGCCGTTGTGGCATCCCCCGCATGATTTTCGGCGGGAGTTTCATGTCTCGCGTGACTCGCGCGAGTTTTACCAGTTCGATGACGAGCTGTTCTCGCTGCGCGGCACGGTGGTTGTCGCCAATTTTCGCTCGGCGCGCCTCTTCGCTCAGCAGATGAACGAGAAGCGCGACCTGGTGCATTTCCCGGAGAAGGCGGTCAAGGCCAGCCAGATCAACGCCATGGCGCTGATCCACGAGATTCTGCACATGATGATCGTGGTCTACCGCCAGCAGACCAACCCTACGGTGCTGACCAAAGCCTTGGACTATCTGACGACCCAGCTTGAGGCCGAGCCGGTCGACGAAACGCTGCTAACTTTCGAGGGTGAGTTCCCTGCCATGGCCGTCTACCGCGGCCAGCAGACCGTGGAAGAGTTTTTGGCCGCTGAGACAGGCGGAGATCCCAACCGCGGCGTTGCGCTGGAGGAGATGCTGCTGCTGTGGCTGACCAACATCAACCCTGCCTACTCTCCTTACCGCGAGCTGTACGACGACTCGACCCTGGTGGAGGAGACAGAGTACAGGCAGATCATCGATGGATTGCGGCAGTTCTTCGCGGGCGAACCTGGCTACGGCGGCGGCGCCGAGAATCTGATCGAGCTGCTGCAGGCGCCGATGCGCGCCTCGCCGAATTCGCTGCAAGGCCAGCTCGAGTATATCCGCACCCACTGGGCGCAGTATCTGGGCAAATTCCTCTTCCGCCTGCTGTCTAGTCTGGACTTCATCGCCGAAGAGCAAAAGGCCACATTCATGGGGGGACCTGGGCCGTCCTATGTGCCTGACTTTCTGGGGCTGACCGCCGAGGCTGAGCGCTTCAGCGCAGACCTGGACTGGATGCCCAAGACAGTGATGCTGGCCAAGAACACCTACGTATGGCTGGACCAGCTCTCCAAGCAGTACAAGCGCGACATCCACACCTTGGACCAGATCCCCAACGAGGAGCTGGACCTGCTGGCCCAGCGCGGCTTCACCGGCCTGTGGCTGATTGGCCTGTGGGAGCGCAGCAAGGCCTCGCAGCGCATCAAGCAGATGATGGGCAAGCCGGACGCGGTGGCCTCGGCCTATTCGTTGTACGACTACCAGATCGCTTACGACTTGGGCGGCTACGACGCCTACAGCGACCTGCGTGACCGGGCGTGGCAGCGAGGTATCCGGCTCGCCAGCGATATGGTGCCCAACCACGTAGGCATCGACGGCAAGTGGGTGATCGAGCACCCCGATTGGTTCGTGCAGTTGCCTTACAGTCCCTTCCCGTCCTACACCTTCGGTGGGCCAAACCTGTCGGATGTGCCTGGCGTCGGCATTTACCTGGAGGATCATTACTTCAACAAGACCGACGCGGCTGTGGTCTTCCAGCGCCGCAACTTCGATAGCGGTGAGGTGCGCTATATCTACCACGGCAACGACGGCACCAGCATGCCCTGGAACGACACAGCGCAGCTCAACTACCTGGTGGCGGAGGTGCGCGAGGCCGTGATCCAGACCGTGCTGCACGTGGCCCGCATGTTCCCCATCATTCGCTTCGACGCGGCGATGACACTGGCCAAGCGGCATTATCAGCGTCTGTGGTACCCGGAGCCGGGCAGCGGCGGCGACATCGCCTCGCGCGCCGAGTATGGCCTGACTAAGGACCAGTTCAACGCCGTCTTCCCTGAGGAGTTCTGGCGCGAGGTGGTGGACCGGGTGGCGGCTGAGGTGCCGGATACCCTGCTGCTGGCCGAGGCCTTCTGGATGATGGAAGGCTACTTCGTGCGCACGCTGGGCATGCACCGCGTCTACAACAGCGCGTTTATGAACATGCTCAAGATGGAGGAAAACGCCAAGTATCGCTCGGTAATCAAAAACACTGTCGAGTTCGACCCGGAGATCCTCAAGCGCTACGTCAACTTCATGAACAACCCGGACGAGGACACGGCCGTGGCGCAGTTCGGCAAGGAGGACAAGTACTTCGGCGTTGCCACGGTGATGGCTACCATGCCTGGCCTGCCCATGTTCGGCCACGGCCAGGTGGAGGGCTTCACCGAGAAATACGGCATGGAGTTCCGCCGGCCCATGTGGGACGAGACGCCTGACCCCTGGTTGATCGCCCGCCACGAGCGTGAGATCTTCCCGCTGCTGCACAAGCGCTACGTCTTCGCTGAGGTGGCCAACTTCCGTCTCTACGACTTCTTCGGCGCGGATGGCTCGGTCAACGAGGATGTCTATGCCTACTCGAACCGGGCAGGCGAGGAGCGCGGCCTGGTGATCTACCTCAATAAGTGGGCCCAAGCGCGCGGCTGGATCCGCACCTCGGCCGCATATGTGGTCAAAGAGCCGGATGGCGGCAAGCGCATGGAACAGAGTTCGCTGGCCGATGGGCTGGGCCTGCCCAACGACGGCAACGCCTACGTCATCTTCCGCGACGTAGCCTCCAACATGGAGTACATCCGTAACTGCCAGGAACTGCACAACGACGGCATGTACATCGAGCTGGGCGCGTTCAAATACCACGTCTTCCTCGACTTCCGCGTGGTGCAGGACAACGAGTGGCACCAGTACAGCCACCTGATGAGCTACCTGGCCGGCCGTGGCGTGCCTAGCATCGAGGATGCGCTGACGGAGATCTTCCTGCAGCCGATCCACGCGCCGTTCAAGGAGTTGGTCAGCGCGGCCATGTTCCAGCGGCTGATCGACGCGGCCCAGACCGAGGTGGAGGTCGAGATCGACATAGAGGGCGGCGCTGAGGTGAGCGCCGAAGCGATTGCCGAGGCGATCGAGATGGCCGAAGCGGTGGTTGCGGCCGTGGCTGGCGAAGAAGAAGACACGCTGGCCGCGCTGCTGGACCAGGTCGAGCAGCACTACGGCGATCTGCTGGCAGCCATCAAGGACTTTGCCGAGGGCGAAGGCGACGCCAGCGCGCTGGCTCGCCAGCAGCGCACCGAGCTGGAAGCGATGCTTGGCCTGACTGATCTGGCCGAACAGGTGCCGCCGCTGGGCGCGATGATCGACCTGTTGGTAGCCCAACTGGGCAACGAGAAGGCCGCCTGGGCCACAGCCCTCGGCTGGCACTTCGTGCATAAGCTGGGCAAGGTGGTGGATGCCAAGGGCTACGCTGACTTGAGCCGCGGCTGGATCGACGAATGGCTGCTGGGCCGCATCCTTGCCCGTTCGATCGAGGATATGGGCGTCGATAGCGCTACGGCCGAGCGGGCCGTGGGGCTGATCAAGCTGCTGACCTCCAACCAACGCTGGTTCGAGTTCAAGGCGCCACAGCCTGCCAAGCGCCTGGCCTTTGCTGCGCTCAGCCGACTGCTGCGCGACAGCGAGGTGCAGCAGTTCTTAGGCGTCAACCGCCACCAGGGCGTGCTGTGGTTCAACAAAGAGGCCTACGAGCAGCTCTGTGGCTGGCTGACCCTGCCGGCCGTGGTGGATAGCGTCGTCAACCTGTCCGACGAGAAGGCATTGACGCAGATCGAGGAGCGTCTGGCCGTGGTCAAGAAGCTGCTGGCCGCCAGCGAGACGTCGCAGTATCAGGTGGAGAAGCTGTTGGATGCGGCAATGTAATTGGGGAGTGGTAGATTGGTAGATTGGTGATTGGTTGATTAGTTGATTGGTAAGACAACAGGCCCTTTAGGATATGCTGAGAAGCAACGCCTAAAGGGCCTGTGCCCGTTTTTTGAAGTATGAGGATGTCAGGCTGCGTTACCGTACGGAACTGGGGTTATCGGCGGATGCAAATGGCCACTATCCATACGGCAACCTAGGTGCGACAGGGAGCTGGCTACTCGGCAACCCACTTCAGGTCGAGCCTGCGTTTGGACTGGGCGCAATCTCTGAGGTAGAGATTGATCAAAGTCTGGTATGGAATACCAGTTTCTTCGGAGATGGCCCTGAAGTACTCGATAATGTCGACGCCGAGACGGATCGTTACTGCTTTGCGCAGTCTCTTGGCGTACGGATTCCGGGTTGACTTGGAAAAATCGTATTCTTCTCTCATCTCAAGAACTCCTCGTACTGACGGCGTTCGGTCTTGGTCGCTTTGCGGGCCGAGATCAGGCGAATGACCTGGTCCTCTTCTCTGAAGCAATGCACTACCAACAGAACACGAAACGCGTAGCTCATGCCCAAGAGAAGAAACCGGTCCTCGTCAATGGAGTGATCGGGGTCATTCTCGAATCGGGCGTTCTCGTCAAAGAAGACACTTCTGGCCTCTTCGAATGAAACGCCGTGGTCGCGTTGGTTCCGGGCGTCTTTCGCACTATCCCACACGAACCTGATGTCATCCATATGTACATTGTATTGCTTGCTTTGAGTTTGTCAAGGCAGGCTGAGGCGGCGTGAATTGTGAGACTACGGACAATACGGCTCGTACTGCTGCTCATCGGCGCGGCGGCGTTGGTTGCGTTGATCGTTTCTCAGGGCCGCCTGCCGGCCGGGGTGACACGCGGCACGCTCACGTCGGGTGGTACAGAGCGGTCGTACCTGCTCTACGTGCCCGCCAGCTACGACCCGGCAGCGCCCACCCCGCTGGTGCTCAGCATCCACGGCTTTGCCTCCTGGCCGGCCAACCAGATGGAGGTCAGCCAGTGGAACGAGCTGGCGGACGAGCACGGCTTCATCTTGGCCTACCCCTCAGGCACGGGCTTCCCCAAGCGCTGGAACACCAGCGGCGCGGCCGGCGAGGGCGGGGCTGACGACGTGGCCTTCCTGCTGGCGTTGATCGACGCGCTGTCGCAGCAGTATTCCATCGACCCGCAGCGCGTCTACGTCAACGGGCTGTCCAACGGTGGGGGAATGAGCAACACCCTGGCCTGCCTGCGGCCGGAGCGCATTGCGGCCATGGGCGGCGTGGCCGGCGCGTACACGGAGCCGGCTGGCGGCTGCAACCCGGCGCGGCCGGTGCCGGTGATCGCCTTCCACGGCACGGCCGACCGCATCGTGCCCTACACCAACTGCACGGACAACGCCGAGGTGATCTTCTACACCGTGGAGGGCGGCGGGCACAACTGGCCGGGCGGCGGTCGACTGCCAGAGTCCATCGTGGGCCACATGACGGAGGACATCGACGCGTCGGCTGTCATGTGGGAGTTCTTCCAGCAGCACCCGCTCAATCTTGGTGATTAGGTGATTGGGTGACTGGGAATATGGCAGTTAGACAATCACCCAATCACCCAATCACCCAGTCAATCTTACTTTCCCATCAACGCACTCAGCACCAGCCAGTCCAGCTCCTCGTAGTCGCGCGCTGCGCGCAGGCTGTCGATGCGGGCGCGATCCAGGGAGCGGACGACCTCGACCAGGCGCAGGAAGATGGCCAGGCTGTTGCTGAGGTGTTTGGTGGCCAGCTCGGCCGGCTGGGTGCGGATGGCCTTGACGTCCAGGCCGACCAGGCCGCGCTGCCAGTAGTGGTTTTCGTCCAGCACGCGCACCTGGTTGAAGGCCCGGCGTAGGTCGACGGAACCGAAGGAGCGGTCCTGGTCGAACTTGAGGGCGTTCTGGTCGTTGAGATGGACGCTCCACAGCTTGCCGAAGGCCAGGGCGAAGCTCATCTCGTCGGCTGGATCCAGGCCGGCCAGCACCGCATGGGCCGATTCGACCAGCGCGCCGACGCGGCTGGGGTCGCTGGACTGCATACCCAAGGCCAGGGCGTGGCCGATGGTGGGAATGTAGGCCAGGTCCATCGGCTCGTTGGGCTTGGGCTCGATGGCGATGCGCAGGTCGGGGTCGTGGGCCAGCAGCATGTCCACCGTCGCCAGCAACTGATGCGTGGCGTGCACCGCGTCCTTGGCCTCGCGCAGGTACGTTCCTTCCCGCGCCAACCAGAGCACCATCAGGTTGCAGCCCAGCTCGCGGCCGATATCGGCGGCTTTCCTGGCGCGCTCGTTGGCATAGGCGCGCGCGGCTGGGTCGTTGGCCGTGAAGCCGCCGTCGACGGTCAGGGGGTGCTCCCACAGCCGCGGGGCCACGAACTCGGCCGTCAAGCCGTGGTCGGCCAGCAGTTGGCGCATGCCCCGCGCCTCGCGGCTGATCTCGGCCGTGGATTTGTCATCCAGGTTGGGCACGGCGTCGTCGTCGTGGAACTGCATGGCGTCGAAGCCCAGCTTCTTGAGGATGCGCAGCTTTTCGGCAAAGGCCACCGATGGCCGCACCGCCGGCCCAAACGGATCGGCCCCCTCGTGGATGTTCCAGGGGCCAAAGGAGAAGCGATAGCCGTGTTTTTCCATGATTTTAACCTTCCACCCAATCGCCAATCGCCTTGAACTCATTCTGCAGCGCTGGGTAAAGCGCCTGGTAGAGCGGATAGACGTCGGCGTAAGCGGCGGCAGCCGGGCCAGGCTCGGTGCGGCCGGTGATCTCGATCGTGGCCTGGCAGGCTTCGTCCACCGTGCCGTAGAAGCCTGCGCCCACGGCGGCCAGCAAAGCCGCGCCATAGGCCGCGCCCTCGGTGGTGTTCACCGTCACCAGCTCCGCGCCCAGCACGTCGGCCATGATCTGCCGCCACAGGGCGCTCTTGGCGCCGCCGCCGGAGACGCGTACCTGCTCGATGCCGCCCAGACCGGCGCCCTGGATCAGGGTGAAGCTGTCCTTGATGCCGAAAGCCACGCCCTCCAGCACAGCGCGGGTGAGATGGGGCCGGCCGTGGCGGATGGTCAGGCCGACCCAGGCCCCGCGCGCCAGCGGGTCAGGGTGCGGCGTGCGCTCGCCGCTCAGGTAAGGCAGGAAGAGCAGGCCCTCGCTGCCGGGCGAGACGTTCGTCGCTTCGGCTATCAGGCCATCGAAGGAGACGCCGGGCGCCAGCGCATCGCGATACCACTGCAAGCTGCCGGCCGCGCTGAGCATCACGCCCATGAAGTGCCAGCGGCCGGGCACAGCATGGCAGAAGGCGTGCAGCCGGCCTGCCGGCTCGACCAGGGCCGATGGTGTGGTGGCGAAGACCACGCCCGACGTGCCCAAGGTCAGCGCGATCACGCCTGGCTCAACGGCGCCCACGCCTACGGCCTGCGCGGCCTGGTCGCCGCCGCCGCCGACTACTGGGGTGCCGGCTAGTAGACCGGTCTCCGCCGCGGCTGCGACCGAGACGACACCGGTGACCTCCGGCCCCTCGAAGGTGGGGGGCAGCCATTCGGCCGGGATATTCAACGCGGCCAGCACCTCGGGCGACCAGTCGCGCGCCCGCAGGTCGAACAGGATCGTGCCCGCGCCGTCAGCTTTGTCCATGGCGTAGTCGCCGGTCAGCTTGAAGCGGAGGTAGTCCTTGGGCAACAAGATGTGGCGCGCCTGAGCGTAGACGCCCGGCTCGTTCTGCTGCACCCACAGCACTTTAGGGGCGGTGAAGCCGGTCAGCGCGTCGTTGCCGGTGATCTGGATCAGCCGCGCGCGGCCGAGGCGGGCGCGCATTTCGTCGCATTGGGCCTGGGTGCGCCCGTCGTTCCACAGGATGGCCGGCCGCAGCACCTGGCCGCTGTCGTCCAGCAGCACCAGGCCGTGCATCTGGCCGGTCAGGCCGATGGCCGCGATGCTTTCGCCGGCCACGCCTTGCTCGGCCAGCAGGCGGCGAATGCTGGCAGCCATGCCGGCCCACCAGTCGGCCGGGTTCTGTTCCGACCAGAGTGGACGCGGGGTGGAGAGGGTCAGCGGCGTGGTAGCGCTGCCGATGACAGCGCCGGCCGCGTCGATCAGCAGCGCTTTGGCGCCGGTGGTGGAGATGTCGAGGCCGAGCAGGTACTTTTGGGCAGCCATGTTATGTCTCACTTGTTAGGGACGTAAGGGCGGGATAACCCCGCCCCTACTGGGAGGAGATCCCACGTCCTGGCAGCGAAGTCCAGGCGCCAGCCGGGTTTTCGGGTCAAACCCGGCTAAAGACTCGACGCCGCATATCGGACCTGCGTGCGTCTGTCGCGCCGTTCGCACGTGGGCGTGCGAACTCCGCGTTGGGTGATATTCGTCGTCGCCGTTCGCACGGGGGCGTGCGAACTCCGCAGTAGGCAATGGCGCATGTCGCATTGCGGAGTCCGCATCCCCAGATGCGGACGAGACCAATCAACCAACCAACCAATCTACCAATCTACCACCCTACCGCAAACCTAGCAACAGCTCCACCGTCAATTGATCCAGCCGCTCGTAGCCCAGGCCGCGCGCGCCCAGGGCCTGGCGGTCGAAGCTGGCAGCTTTGAGCGCGTCGGCCTTGGCCCGGCTGTAGGCGCCCTTCCACGCGTCGGTGCTGCCGTCGTCGGCGTTGATCTCGGCCAGCAGGGCCTGGATCTCCGGGTCGGCGTTCCACTGCGCAGCCTTCTGCTGGAGGATCAGGTAGGTGCGCATGCAGCCGCGCGCAAAGTCCTTGACGCCCTCGATGTCCTCGGTGCGGTAGGCGTGGGCGTCGAAGTGACGGCTGCCGGCGTAGCCTACATCCTGCAGGAACTTGACCAGGAAGAAGGCCGACTTGAGGTTGACTGCGCCGAAGCGGTAGTCCTGGTCGTAGCGGCCAAAGGCCTGGTCGTTCAGGTCGATGTGGAAAAGCTTGCCGGCATCCCAGGCCTGGGCGACATTGTGCAGGAAGTTCAGGCCGGCCATGCTTTCGTGCGCGACCTCCGGGTTGACGCCCACCATCTCCGGGTGGTCCAGGGTGGCGATGAAGGCCAGCATGTGGCCGGTGGTGGCGTTGTACATGTCGCCGCGCGGCTCGTTGGGCTTGGCCTCCAGCGCGAATTTTAGGTCGTAGCCCTGGTCGATGGCGTACTCGCACAGGAAGTTCATCGCCTCGCGGTTGCGCCTGATGGCCGTCACTGGGTCCTTGGCCGCGTCGGTTTCCACGCCCTCACGGCCGCCCCAAAAGACGTAGACCCTGGCGCCTAGCTCGACGCCCAGGTCGATGGCATTCATGGTTTTCTGCAAGGCATAGGCGCGCACTTTAGGATCGTTGCTGGTGAAGGCCCCGTCCTTGAAGGCCGGATCGGTGAACAGGTTCGTGGTAGCCATCGGCACCACCAGGCCGGTGTCATCCAGCGCCTGCCTGAAGCTGCGCACGATGCGATCGCGCTCGGCCGGGCTGGCGTCGATGGGCACCAGGTCGTTGTCATGGAAGTTGACGCCGTACGCACCGACCTCGGCCAGCAGGTGCACAATCTCGACGGGCGACATGGCCCAGCGCACCGGCTCGCCGAACGGATCACGGCCAACGTTGCCAACGGTCCAGAGGCCAAAGGTGAATTTGTGGTGGGGTTGGGGGAGGAAGTTATCTGGCATGAGAGTCCTTTTCAAGGATGGAGAGTGCGTAACGAGTAACTCGTAACACGTAACCCGGAATGGAGCACTGCGCGCCCGAGTCTCCGGATTACGGGTTACTCGTTACGTATGACTCGTTGCGGAACCGCTGCGCGCCTCTTCCTGCATCTCCTCGAGGGCCGGCGTCACATGGCTCCACAGGATGTAGGACAGGGTGGCGATCAGCAGCAGGCTGAAACCGCGCGTGTAGAAGGCCATCGCCCAGGGCGGGAACATGCCGACGAAGATCAGGATGAACGGGATCGCGCTGAGCAGCACGTTGGTGGCCAACTGCTGCTCGGGCGCCATCGTTGGGATCACGCGGCTGGCGACGAAGCCCAGCACGGTCAGCGAAGCTGCGATTACCGGCAGGGCAATGGGGGCGCGGGGACGGCGCATGGACGGGCTCCTGGGGATGGGAGATTGGTGAATGGGTGATTGGTGGATTGGTAAATTGTTGATTGGTAGATTGGTCAGGCAACTGAGCATTGGCAGGGCTGCCTCACGTCAGGGGCCGACTCCGTGACCAATCTACCAATTTCCCAATTTACCCTTGCCTAGTAGGCAATATCGACGCGCCGTCCGCTCTGGCCGGACTCGACGACCGCGTCGCAGACCACGGCGCAGCGGTAGCCATCCTCGAAGGTGGCGCCGTGCGGGCCAACCGGCTTGTCGTTGACGATGGCGTCCAGCAGGTGGTTGATCTCGTGGACGAAGGTGTGCTCCCAGCCGATGATGTGCCCGTGCGGCCACCAGTTGCCCCACCAGGGGTGATGGCCCTCGCTTACCAGCACGTCGTGGAAGCCCTGCGTGGCCTTGGGCTGGTCGTCGATCCAGAAGATCTCGGCCTCGTTCATGCGCTCCAGGTTGAAGCGCACCGAGCCCTTCTCGGCGTTCAGCTCGAAGCAGTTGTAGTTCTTGCGGCCGGCCGCGAAGCGGGTGCTCTCCAGCGTGCCGATGGCGCCGTTCTCGAACTCCACCGCCGCGGCGAAGGCGTCGTCCACGTCCACGATGCCGGCGCCGCCGTCGTCCTTATCGCGCTCCTGGATGAAGGTCTTGGTCAGGGCCGACACGGTCTTGATGCCGCCCACCAGGTAGTGCGCCAGGTCGATGATGTGCGCGCCCAGGTCGCCCAGCGCGCCGCTGCCAGCCACGTCCTTCTGCAGGCGCCAGATGATCGGCGTGCCGTAGTGAGACATGATCCACTCTTGCAGGTAGACTGCGCGCCAGTGGTAGATGCGGCCAAACGCGCCCTGGTCGATCAGGTCGCGGATCATGCGCACAGCCGGCACAAAGCGGTAGTTGAAGGCCACCATGTGCTTGATCTTCGCCGCCTCAACCGCGTCCCACATGGCCTTGGCCTCGGCTGCCGTGCGGGCCAGCGGCTTTTCGCACAGCACGTGCTTGCCCAGCTGCGCGGCCAGCATCGACGGCTCGGCGTGCAGGTTGTTCGGCCCGCCGTTGTCCAGCAGTTGCACGTCGGGGTCCTCGATCATGGCTCGCCAGTCGGTGTAAGCCTTTTGGTAGCCGAAGCGCCTGGCGGCCTCCTGCACGGCCGCCTCGTTGCGGCCGGAGATGGCCACCAGTTTGGGGATGGCCACCGGCGGGTACATCATGTAAGGCAGCTTCTTCATGGCGTTACTGTGCGCCTTGCCCATGAAGGCATAGCCCAGCATGCCGACGCCGATCTCCGGCGCATCGCCGCCGCTGCTGGCAGCCGCCATTGCGGTGAATGATTGTTCGCTCATGGTTGTTTCTCCTGGGTTATCGGTGAACGGTGAACCGTAAACGGTGAACCGTCACGGACCACTGTTCACCGTTCACCGTTTACCGATCACTGCTCCGCGGCAAACGCAGCGTCGAACGCCACGGCCGAAGGCGCAAAGTCGAGCCGCTTAACGAAGGCGCAGGACTCGGCCGCGCCGTGCTCGCGGTCCATCTTGCCGTCTTCCCACTCCACCGACAGCGGTCCCCAGTAACCGATATCGTTCAGCGCGCGGATGATCTCCTCGAAGTTGACCGAGCCGCGGCCGACAGAGCGGAAGTCCCAGGCCCGCCGGTGGTCGCCGAAGTCCAGATGGCCGCCGAAGACGCCAGCCTCGGTGGGATACAAGGCGCGGTAGGCGTCCTTCATGTGGACGTGGAAGATGCGGTCGGCGAATTTGCGTATGAAGCCGACGTAGTCCACGTTCTGGTAGACGAAGTGGCTGGGATCGTAGTTGAAGCCGAAGGCCGGATGGCGCTTGACCGCGTTGAGCGCGTTCTCAGCGCTGGCCACGTCGAAGGCGATCTCTGTTGGGTGTACCTCCAGCGCGAACTTGACGCCCACCTCCTGGAACACGTCCAGGATCGGCGTCCACAGCTCGGCAAAGAGGGCTAACCCCTTCTGCAGGTAGTCGGCCGGGTTGGGCGGGAAGGAGTAGACCATGTGCCAGATGGGCGAGCCGGTGAAGCCGGGCACCACCTTGACGCCGAACCTGGCCGCGGCGCGCGCGGTGTTCTTCATCTCCTCGGCCGCGCGGGCGCGCACGCCGTCCTCCTTGCCATCGCCGTAAAGGCGCGGCGGCAGAACGCTGGCATGGCGCTCGTCGATGCGGTCAGCCACCGCCTGGCCCACCAGGTGGTTGCTGATGGCGAAGCATTGCAGGCCATGCTTGGTGAGGATGTCCCAGCGCGACTGGATGTAGCCGTCCTGCTCCAGGGCCTTGTCGACCTCGAAGTGGTCGCCCCAGCAGGCGATCTCGACGCCGTCGTAGCCAAAGGACTCGGCCTTCTCACAAAAGGTATCGAACGTCAAATCGGCCCATTGGCCGCTGAAAAGGGTGACCGGACGGGGCATGCAAACTCTCCTTTTGGGCACTTCAGCCATAGGCGCCGGGCCGGGCACTTGAATCATCGACACCAGGTGCCCGGCGTCTGAACAGCAACTACTCGGATTGTATGAACCACCCGACGGGCTGTCAAATCCGCTGACTCTATGGGATAAAGCAGTAAGTCATTGAGGAGAGGGAGATGCATATAGATGAAGGGACCGGGAGGCCAATGGGTTGTACGGGTTTCTGGGGTTAGGATTGACGCTAGGGATCAGCCTGATGCGCAACAAGT